>CAUZIY010000120.1:0-9579 GCA_963579995.1 Phycisphaerae bacterium | reverse complement strand
TCAGGAATTCGGGTCTATTGACGGGATCTATGAAAACATTGATCAGATCAAAGGCAAACGTCGACAGAATCTCGAAGCTGCACGCGAGCTGTTACCGCTAAGCCGTGAACTGGTCACCCTTAAAGATGACCTTGACCTCAAGTTTGACATTACAGACGCGACAATAGGCCCCATCGATCTTACCGCGATTCGACAACTGTTCACCGAACTGGGCTTTCACCGTCATCTTGTGGAACTGGATCGCATTTCTCTGCCGCCATCAGCCAATATCACCCCCACTGAAGAAGAGTTTGCCGAGGGTCTTTTTGCCCATGCTGGAACCGCTGCCCCCACAACCCCAAAATCTGATGATTTGTCCAGCACCATGACCCACGCAGCAGATTATGACTACAAGGCCATCACGACACCCCGGCAGCTTACCCAACTGATCAAGGAATTAAGCGTAGCCGAGATGATCGCAGTGGACACCGAAACAATTGGACTTGGGCCAACGGCACCTTTATGCGGCCTGTGCTTTTCCTGCAGACCCGGCCACGGCACATACGTGCCAATCTGCTCGCCCAAACCAGTTGATCATCTGGATGCATTGCAGATTTTCACCGAGCTGCGTCCCATTCTTGAGAATCCAGATATCCCAAAATGCGGACATAATTTGAAATATGACTGGCTCGTATTACATCATGCCGGCATCACACTCCGCGGCATTGCTTTTGACACGATGATCGCCGCATTTCTTCTGGGCGAATCGGGCCGAAGTCTGGACGCTCTTGCACGTGAACTTCTCAAACACGAAATGATTGCCATCAGCACCCTCATTGGCCCACGCGGCAAAGGCCAACAACAAAAGACAATGGACCAGGTCCCCCTCGGCCAGATCACACCCTATGCAGCGGAAGATGCGGATCTAAGCTTGCGACTCTACCAATATCTTTCACCGCAGTTGGGCGAACAAGGACTTGAAGATTTGGCCCAACGGGTTGAAATGCCGCTGGTTGAAGTATTGGGAACATTGGAATCTAATGGCATCAAGATCGACCCGGACGTACTGGAGGAGCAAAAGGCTGATCTCAATGCCAAAATCATTGCACTTCGTGACCAGATTCACGACCTGGCTGGCGAACCATTCAATATCGACTCGCCAAAACAACTTCGACAAATACTGTTTAACCGCCTCGAAATGCCGGTGATTCGCAAGACGAAGACCGGGCCGTCAACTGATGCCCAGGTACTTGCGACACTCTCTGAATTAGAAGACACCGACCAACCTGCATCTGCAGTACCAAGACTGATTATTGAGTACCGGCAATTCACCAAGTTGGTCAGCACGTACCTAAGTTCACTGATCGAGGCAATCCGACCCGCAACCGGGCGTATCCACGCCTCCTTTCACCAGACTGGCGCTGCCACTGGACGGTTATCATCAAGCGACCCGAATCTACAAAATATTCCCGTGCGAACGGATATTGGCCGCCAAATTCGCGAGGCATTTGTGGCCGAACCTGGACATCTGCTGATCAGTGCCGATTACTCCCAGATTGAGCTAAGAATTCTGGCCCACCTCAGTGAGGATTCAGCGCTGACCAAGGCATTTAAACAGGACGTGGATATTCATCGCGCCGTGGCCGCGCAAGTATTTGATGTATCGCCTTCAAATGTCACAGACAACCAGCGAGCCCAAGCCAAAGTCATTAATTTTGGCATTATTTATGGCGTTTCAGCCTATGGTTTGGCACGGCGAATCGAGGGCCTTGACGTGGGAACGGCCAAGGAACTGATCCGTGATTACCGCAGGCAATTTACCGGGATTGACCGGTTCCTGCAGCAGTGCGTACAACAGGCCATGGATGATGGATACGTCACCACCATGCTGGGCCGACGACGTCGTATCCCCCAAATCCACTCATCCAATGCAAATACCCGCGCCTTGGGTGAACGACTTGCCATCAATACCGTCATCCAGGGCAGTGCGACAGCCGACCTGATCAAAATGGCAATGACACAGTTGCATCTTCGTATCCACAAAGAGGGGCTTGCAATGAAAATGCTCCTCCAAATCCATGACGAATTGGTCTTTGAATCACCTGAAGCAGAAGCTAAATCGCATGCCCGAATTGTCCAACAAACCATGGAATCTGCCATAAAACTCCAGGTTCCCCTCAAAGTCGACGTCGGTATCGGCCCCAATTGGCTATCTGCCAAGTAACGACCATTGGGCATACCAAATATTGACGGGCTAATTGATCAACCCACCAATCTGTTGACGGCTGGTTTTCATACTTGGTAGACCACCGGCTGATACTCACAGCAATGCCCCACGCAAACATGCAATCGCCGGGAGGTCGGCTCCGCAATAAGGGTCGCCGTGGTACCGTAGAACTCTTCTGGTGTTTCATGACAGCAAATACTTTTAGGATGACCGTCATGGTCACGATAGCATTGGAACACCCTGGGGACATCAATCGCACCAAGATGCAAACCATATAGATGCTTCAAGCGTTCAACACGCTCATGCGACCGATATTCGCGGATATACGCGTCACTTTCGCGTCCACGGAGATTTGGAGTCAGATAGTGGTTGGTGTGGACAAGCACGCCGTCATGGGCATCCACACGGCCATAACGGGCACCCTGGGTTTCCAGGCAGGCCGCCCCACCATGACAATCGCAGAACAGAAAATTACTTGCCATCGCCACACCATGCGAAGCAACCAAAGACTCAACTTCATCAACACGCTGACAATCCCATGCCAGCCGCTTCAATACCATGGTTGACAAACCATCAGCCACAACACTATCACTAATGTTATTGCTAAACACACACATCCCTGTTTCACTGAGTCCCATCAAAGCCAACATCCCCGGGTAGCAGAGTTGCAAAACCGCCGGGCGGTCATCGGGCCGGATCAGAAGAACAATATAGTGATTCCATTGTGGACCAGGACCATCCTTGCTTTGCCCGGCAAGTATTGGACCACCGGTTATTTCTGGCAGCAGCGCAAAGGATGTACAGCCATCACCAGACTGTACCCGACATAAATTTCGTGCTTCATCAGCACAGTTGATTAACAGCAGTTCCTCAAAACCAACGCCCGCACCATCTGCACAACCCTGCATTTCATCCAACAGATGGGGCGCCAACGCATGGCAGCAGTCAATGAACTTTTTTTTTGTCTTGCGGACTGAATCGTCAATCCTCGCGGGGCCGGCCTCAAAGTACTCACGCTTAAATTCCAGAAATTGACGAATTCGACCGGAGAATGCACGCCCAATCATTTCGCCGATCTGGCGGTGACTACCAGCAGCCTCGAAGTAAGGCACATCCATGGCTAGAGCTTAATCATCCTAAAAGACGCAGACAAACCATTCCATCAAGACAACACCTGTCCCAGCTTGTATCTTAGGCCTTCGGGAATTTCCAAATGGCGTCACTGAAACGGTGCGGACTGTACCGGGCATGACATGACCTCCTGGCGGCATATTCGGAAAAGTAAAACCGCGGGGATGGCCTGGCAGGCGATGCCTGGTGGGTCGGAAATATAAAGGCGAGTCAATGTTTGGTCTTGGTAGACATGATGAATCAGCACTATTGAATGCCGCCCAGCTGGACGATATCACAACGGTCAAACGGATCCTGGCCGCAAAGGTCAAACTACTGAACGCGACCGCATCAAGGTCCGTATGCCGTGAACACCCGGATATCAAAGCGGACGAAACCGCCCTGCACCTGGCCTGCCGGCGTGGACATATTTCGGTTATCAAGTTTCTCCTTTCATTAAAAGCCAATGTCAACTTCGCCAGTGCCCGTGGCGCCTCCCCCCTGCACCTGGCAGCCAGTGCCGGCAAAACTCAAGTTGTGGAAATGCTTACGGCCGCCGGCGCTGATCGAGACAGCAAGGACTCCGCCGGTCGCACGCCACTACACGACGCCGTCATCAACCGACAGATGACATGCGTCCAGCTTCTTCTACGCAATGGCACTGACTGCAATGCCAAGGACACGAACGGGAATACGCCACTTCATGAGGCGATGAATATTGATTCAGAACGAATTCTTAATGCTCTTTTGAAGGCGGGCGCAAAAGTGGATAAAAAGAATGCACACGGCCAGACACCATTGCATATGGTTATTATTAATACTGACCACAGTGCTGCCGCACGGACTGACCCCAAAGCCATCACCAAGCGTCAACATGCTCTTCAAGTTCTCAGATTGCTGCTATCCAATGGCGCTGACGCAAACGCCATTGACGCCCAAGGCGACACTCCACTTGATCGCCTGGCATATCTAGAAGGCGACTTGACCACGGATCCTATTGCCCAGGCATTACGTGCGGCCGGTGGACGATGGGCACGTCACCACAATTCAAAATCCGAAGCTGCGTCAATCCCCCAATCACCTCCAAATCTCCAGGCGGCAACGCAAACAGGTGGCCAATCAAGTAAACCCAAGCCATTCAAACCGTCCAAGCCCCGCCAGCGGCACAGCATGCAGCCCATTGTCCTTGGTGCCATCCCAATCGTGATCGGCCGCGAAATTGGCTGCCAGGTTCGATACCATAGCTTGACTCTATCTCGACGTCACGCCCAAATAGAGTTGAAAGATGGCGAGTATGTGATCCAGGATTTGAATTCCAACAATGGCGTCAACATTAATGGATTACGCATCGATGGCCCCCACAAATTGATACCGAATGATGCCATTACACTTGGAGCCTACGAATTCGATTTTGATGGAACATCGCTGGTCCCCAAGACGGGCGAGCTAACCAAACAGGAGTTGGAAGTCGAACATTCCCGCCGCCTTCGACATACTCGCAGATAACCGGCCCGATACCGGCTGACGAACCATTACCAGCCAAATGTCCGGTACGCATCGAACCGGCTGATGTGCCGCCAAGGGGTATAGTGCCGGAGCAGATGGTTGCATTGATAGAGCGGAATACCGCCCTCAAGGGGCCCCAGTTCCACAAGATCGTTGCCCTTGAGAACCGCAGCGTACTCACTACCTGACACCTTACCAACCTCAACCCTTGAAGACACCGGAAAGGTTATCGTCAATTGATCGCCGTCATGAGCCGTTTGGGTTTTTACATATCGCCCCTGCCATTCCAGAACACTTGGCTGACCATTTAATGTACAACGCAGTTCGCGACTTGTAGTGGGGATCCACTGGGGCACATGAATCCGCAGGTAACGACAGAAATCCTTCAAATGAAAATCAACGCGCCCCTCATAGGGAAGATAGCTATCGATATCCACCCACCTCGAGCCGCGATTCATGAGAAGGTGGATTGTCATCGTATTGTCGGAAAATTCTAACGCGTGATACCAAACGCGATAAAGCATCCGTGCCCAGGTTGCTTCACATGACGAATGTGCGCCACGACTATCTGCCGGATATTTCGCCCCTTTTCTTCCGGCCAGTGCGCCCATACTACCCTCGCCGGATTGAACCGACTCGGACACCCAATCTCTTCGGTGGTGCAGAACTGATCCAAGATGACCGCGGATCCAACGGTCGGCATCATCCCAGTAATCACCGATCCCGGCCTTGCTGAGCATCATTGCCAGCCAGATCATATCCGCCACATCGCAGGAGCCTACCATCGGACTTGAACACCCGGCAAACTGCAAAGGCAAGCCAACGTGGGGGGCCAGTTTGGCCCGTGCCCATTCAAAATTTTTTTTCACAATTTTTCCGACCTGCTCATCCTGATTTGCCAGTGCAAATTCAGCCAGACCAACCAAACATTTCACATGACGGCGATAATGATCGCCAGAATTATTTTCTGAACCGGCCAAAGGATTATTGCAACCAGAAATATGACCTCGAGCGAATATCCCATTGCCGCCCTGATCACATAGAAATCGCCCATCACCATCCATGATTTGAGCATGCCGCACTAAATAGCAGGCCAATTTACGCGCCAATTGTTCTGCAACCGTGCTATTTGTAAGCCGGTAATATCGACTCAACCCTTCAACCACCGAACCGGCATGCAAAGCTCGGTAACCCGTTGGCATTTTGATATCAGCACCAGATCCAGAAACACCAAAGGGTTGGAATCTAATTTCACCACCCTCCATGCTGTCCGGAAAGTAAGCATACCCACCTTTGTCCACACAAAGTTCACCAAGCCGCGCAATGGCAACATCACAACATTTAAGCCATTGAACATCCTGATCATGTAGATACACAAGCGAGAACGCATTGATACACTGAACCATGTCGGACACCGACCAGCAGGCACAATCCAAATATCTGTCATCCACGGCATGGATTTGACCATCTCGGCCCCAAGTCTGCACCCTCGACGTCTTAATTTCTCGACGCCCACCTGCATCCCTTGGCAATGGGCTATACCACAGCCCGTCAGCACCCAGCGCGTCCACTAGGGTCTGGATCCTGACCCTTTCAATATTTAGATTTAATTCACTGCCGGTGACATCACGCAATAATAAAACCGATTGCAGACTATCCACCAAGGCTTCGCAATTCCATCCGACCGGTGTCATAGGAATACCGGAAAGTGGCAGGGAACCACCTGCGGAATTGAAAGAACACACCCCTGTCCCGGCAGCGGTCAACGTTCTAACAAAAGACTCTGCATAATCAGCAATATCAATGGTGTCCGGCACCAGCCTTTGGTACCGGTATCCCTTGATCGGTGGAATGTTCGTGCCGAACATCATTACCATCAACAATAAGGGATGTCACCGATGCCGTACAGCGGGAAACGGTCCGATTGTGGCCCCTTGCCAATCTAATGGCACCACCGGCTACCGGGGACATTCCCGTACTAGTATAGCGGAATGCCTATCATCATTTCATACGGCAAGGAAAACCAATTCAGGCTGCATCTCTTCGTGGTCGTCGCTTGCGACCCACGGTTCGTTGATCTGCCGACATGCGTCGTTGAGGATTTTCAATGATCACATTGACCAGTTCCTCTGGATCTTGCGCCCACAGATCCGCACCAATCTCTTCTGCTAGACCTTCTGCACGGTTAAATACACCGCCACCGACGACAATCTGAGTTTGTGGGCAGGCGCCAATACCGCGCAAACGATCAATCAACAGGCGGGTAAGCGGTACCGTTGCTGGAATAGCGCCAAACATGACCAAGATATTAGGTTGAACTTGATTGATCTGTTCAACCAGCTCGTCATTTGCAATACCCCCGCCCACAAAGAACACGTTATACCCCTCGGCTTCGAGAAGATCAGCACTGATCAGAGCCCCAAGTTCTTCGCCTTGATCGGTGCCACAGGCCACCAGGACTGACATATCCCGCCGTGGAGCTTGGCTAAGTCTAAGTTGCATCTGTTCGGCGAGCGCCCGCATGAGACGGGTGGCATAATTATGAGCCAGTTCACTTAGCTGATCGGCACGATAAAGCTTTTGAATGTGCTCAAGCGTTGGCCAAAATAGGCGCGTGAGGACACGCTCAGCAGGACAATCAGCATCTAGAATCTCATCCAAAATAGCCCGTGCACCCACTCGATCACCACCGGTGAGGACTGTAAAGAAACGTTCAATTAGTACATCTCGTTTCATCGTTCTAGGTCTCCGTGCTCGCCGGTGGTTTCCCGGGGGGGGGTTCATGGTTTCATTTGCCACCCACTCATCGGTACAGATCATCAATCACCTTCACCGCTTTGTCATATCGGGCCACAGCAATATTCTTTAAACCTTATAACTCAGACCAACCGCCGCTTTCAACCCTTCCCTTCATTGCGGCCAAGCGAGCCAAGGGCAATAATAAGTGGCCCTGGGGCGGATCATCGCATTTAGATATCAGGCTCTTGGCTACCACAATGATTTTGGAACAAATCCTAGGTAACTTCCCAAAATCGAACACGCTCGTTATTGGACCTCTCCGTGACGGTGCGTGGTCCATGGGTTTTATATCAGTTACCACCCGGCCCAAAAATCGCAAACGGCTTTTTGGGCATTAGTAGCCTTATTCCTATGACTCAATGAAGTTACAAGCCAAAGGGAATGGGAGCTAGTAGAATTCAAACATGTGAGTATTTCAGCAGGATTAATAAAATGACAGAAGGTCAACCTATAAAATCGAAATTGCAACTTTTCTGCTTAACGGCTTTGGCATTATTATTGGGTACTGCCTGTGTAACCAACCCTGATACCAACAAGCGTCAGTGGATTGTTCTAAGTGATGCACGGGAGATCCGGATAGGCAGGACCGCAAAACCCAAGTTTATTAAAGCCCATGGTGGGTTACTGCTATCCGAGGAAATCCAGCAACATGTCAAAGCCATCGGCGTAAAGATGGCAGCCCAAACACGACGAAAATCACTACCATGGGAATTTCACGTCCTTGATTCCTCTGTAGTCAATGCATTTGCACTACCAGGCGGCAAGATATTCCTTTCCCGGGGTTTGCTATCCAAATTAAGGACAGATGCCCAGTTGGCAGGGGTACTTGCCCATGAAGTGGGACATGTGGCTGCCCGTCATGCAAATGACCAGATGGTCGACGCAATGGGGTTTCAAGGCGCCGTCATCCTAACCGGCGTGGCCAAACGACTAAGCGACGAAGACTGGCTTAACATTCTCGGGGTAGGGGTGCAGGCCGGCGGAACCGTCATTATTCTTAGCCATAGTCGCGAAAACGAACTTCAGGCCGACCGCCTTGCAGTCCGGTACATGGCCCAAGCAGAATACGACCCGCGAGGCCAACTACAGGTCCTGCAGGTGCTGACAAAACAGGACCCCAATCACAACGCCAAGTTGGAATTCTTGTCAACCCACCCCCTGGCCGACCGGCGTAAGCACCGACTTAAAACACTGCTGGACATGGAATATCAAAACACCCGCAGTTATCACAACGGCAGCGAAAGTTTCGCCCAAATCATCCTGTCGAATCTCGCTAAATTACCACCACCGAAACATACCCCGAAACGCAGAAACTGAAACGTTATCATCCTCCCGAACCTGTTTATGACCACCCGAACCAAAATTTGGCACGATAGCGACCTTGCCCAACCCCACCACGTCGCCGACAAGGCCCGCCGGGTCCAGAGCATGTTTGCGGCAATCGCACCCAGTTATGATCTAAACAACCGTGTCCATTCACTTTGGCGGGACCAGGCATGGCGTCGCCATGCAGTGATGCTTGCAGACATCTGTCCGGATGATGTTGTCCTCGACGTGGCCTGTGGCACGGGTGATCTGACCCTTGCTTTTGCCGCCGCAGGTGCTCGCCAGGTCATTGGCGTCGATTTTACGCTTCCGATGCTTCAAGTCGCTGGGCAAAAGACAGTGTCCAAATCTGACCAACCATCTATTGATTGCCGATACTGCGCGGGTGATGCCATGGCTCTGCCAATTGGCTCCAACTGTATTGATGTTGTCGGTATCGCCTTTGGGATCCGAAATGTGGCAGATCCGATTGCCACCCTTCGTCAATTCCATCGCGTTCTACGACCAGGTGGCCGGCTGCTGATCCTGGAATTTGGCCTGCCAAACAACAGACTGCTTCGAGCCGCATATAACATGTACTTCCACCATGTTTTACCCCGTACAGCCGCCCTTTTAGCTCGTGATCACAGTGG
>CAUZIY010000119.1:0-9722 GCA_963579995.1 Phycisphaerae bacterium | reverse complement strand
ACGCAGACCAATCCAGTATTTGCCGATCGGATTCTTGGGATCACCGCTGGCAAAATGCACCTTCGTGGGGCTGGTCCACGCCGGATCCTTCTGTTTGCTACCCGCTCGCACAACCCAACGACCCGCTGGTGTTGAGTCATCCGCACCAAGGCCGACGGAAAAACTACGTATGTAAACCGGGCTACCATTAATATTATCAAGAAATACATCTAGGCGAAATTGGGATTTGGATACAACGACATGAAATGGACCATTAACAACCTTCAGTTGCCGACCCAATGATAAACGCCTAGCGTCAACGCCGTTGATAACCTCGATAAACTGATACGGGATGCTGTAACGTGGTGCAACCTGTCCCAGATATTCTCCTGCTTTTATAATATAGCTGGCCACAAGTTGATCATTTTTTAATATCCGAGGTGAGAAAATCAGTACTTCATTTAATTTCGAAATTTCATCGCGAATGATTTGTGCCTGATATGATGACAAGTCGCCATCTGAATCACCAAGTAATTGGTTCAAGGCTTCGCGGGCTTGGACACGCTGACCTGATTCAATGAGATTCACTGCCTCTTGAATCGATAAATCCAGCCCAGTAGATTCCGTTGCAGGGCTCTTTTCATCGCTTACAACTGTAACTTCATCCGTAACGACAACTGGGGGCGGATCTGACGGCAGCTCAGCCACTGGTTCCTCGCCAATGGAACCTACCTTCCCTTGACTTTTCGTCGCTGGTTCCTGATATGCACCTTCCTGGATTGTTTCAACAACCCGTGGCGCTTCGCTAACTGCGTCTGCTTCCTGAACGGGCATCAGACGTGGTCGAAGCCAGGATAAATACATAACCACAACACTGACTAAAAGAACCGCCACAATCCAAGGCCATTTGGGCCGTGATCGACGACGTGATGACATATATCGACCTCGTGAACCCGATGATCCGATCTGAGACGGCAAGACCATAATCTTTGTTAATCCCTTCTCGACAGAACCGAACATGCCGTCCCGCTACTTTTGCTGGGCGACCCACCGCAGGTATTCTTCGATTTGCCGCTCGTAGCCTCGTGGCGAGGGTACATAGTAGCATTTGTCGACACCAAGATACTCCTGATCAACCACACCGCCTTGTCCCTGATGGGAACTGCGATAGCCTTCGGCATGCCCCAACTGCTTGGCCCCAGGATAGTGCCCGTCGCGTAAATGTTTGGGAACAGGCAGGGTACGTCCCTCTCGAACGTCTTTCATTGCCGTCCAAATGGCCTGTGCCGATGCATTGCTCTTGGGGGCCGTGGCCATGTAAATGGCCGCCTGGCTGAGGGTCAGTTGGCACTCGGGCATACCGATACGCTCGGTAATCTCATAGGCCGCCGCCGCAACCGACAAGGCCCGAGGATCGGCGTTACCAATATCCTCGCTGGCAAGAATCGCGATCCGCCGAGCAATGAAACGTGGGTCTTCACCGGCATCCAACATGCGGGCCAACCAGTAAACAGAGGCGTTGGGATCGCTACCACGCATTGATTTGATGAATGCAGAAACAACGTCGTAATGCTCGTCACCGCTGCCATCATAAACAAGTGCTTTGCGTTGAATTGATTGCTCCGCAACTGATCGGTTAATCATAATTGGAGTTGATGATTCGTTTTCAGTTGTTGAACCACTACTCAATATGGCGATCTCAAGTGCCGCTAGCGCCCGCCTTGCATCTCCATCACAGGAGGTTGCCCAATGATCGAGCGCATCAGCTAATAACTTGATCTTGCAACGACCATACCCCCGATCCTCGTCGGTCATGGCCGCATGAATGACTTCCTTGATCTCCGCCTCGCTTAAGGGCTCAAACTGAAAGATTGCAGATCGACTCACTAGAGGTGAGTTAATGGCAAAGAAGGGATTCTCTGTAGTTGCACCGATCAGAGTAATAACACCACGTTCAACATCTCTCAGCAATATATCCTGCTGTGCACGATTGAACCGGTGGATCTCATCGAGAAAGAAAATAGTCTGCTTGCCATCCGCCTCCAGATTCTCACGGGCACGATTAAGGACTTCACGCACGTCACGCACCCCTACGCTGGCGGCATTGGCCCTCTCGAAACGCCGATTGGTGTGATTCGCAATGACTTCGGCCAGTGAGGTCTTACCGCAGCCGGGCGGACCGTAAAAAATCATACTGGTCAACTGGTCAGCCTCAAGCATTCGACGAAGTAATTTCCCGGGGCCCAGGAAATGTTGCTGACCCACAAATTGGTCCAATCGCACAGGGCGCATACGCACTGCCAACGGTTCTGCAGCACCCAGATGCTCACGGCGGCGGTCGGCCCATAAATCTGTACTCATGACACCAATATATCGTCAATGGGGAATCGCTATGATTTAGGGTGGATAAGATACGCTATGGAACTACCGCATGACCCTGGTATCAGCTGATCGGGTCAGCATATACCAGGATCCGAGAACGGATGTATATGCCTGAATTCGTAACAAGCATTCTATTGGCCATCCTCACGGCACTGTCGCTGGTGGCCAGTGCCGTGGCTACTGTCAGACTACGTAAAGACGATGCAAGTGGCATTCTTCGTAGGCTGCAACATTCTCTGCTCGGCGTGTGTGTGACTGGAACTAGCTTGCTCTTTGTGTATCGGACCATCTATGTCCCGCCCCAGGTCTGGCAGCCACTTGGATCACATGTGGACGGTCTGCTTCTCATCGCCACCCTATTTGCAACCGCGGTCCTGTTCGTCCAACGGGCCACGGTCAAGGGTCTTACCGCATTTGCACTGCCGTTACTGACCATTCTGCTTGCCTGGAGCATCTGTGCCAGTGCATGGACATATGAACCGTTTGAAATTGAATCGGTTTGGACCAAGGCCCATAAAGCAGGAGTTTATCTCGGTTCATTATTCTTTTGCATCGCAGCCGCCGCGGGAATGATGTACCTGTACATTCAACGTCGGCTACGCCGACGCCGGCGACCGGGACCTGGGCAACATCTTGCAAGCTTGGAAGCCACGGAGCAACTGATCATTCGCACCGCTACGCTTGGTTTTGCCTTGCTGACCTTTGGACTTGTCTGCGGCCTGATCCTTGTCGTGGATACGCCCCACACGAGTCTTGGGCCAACCTGGTGGTTATCACCGAAAGTGATTTTGGCAGCATTGGTCTGGCTGATCTATGCCATTGTAATGAACGTGCGTTTCGCCACGGCATTTCGTGGTACGCGTGCAGCTTGGCTCAGCATTGTTGGTGTCATCCTTATCATGGCCATATTCGGTGTCGTTAACACGCTCACTGACGAAGAGGATGATCAGCCCCAGTTCGTAGACAACAAGAAAACAGAGGTGGACGTGTGGCAGCATTGAGTTTGCTGATGGTTGGTATCAATCACCGCACGGCACCATTGCAGTTACGTGAACGGCTTGCGCTAAATGAACAAGCGCAAGATGAATTTTATCGTGTTTTGGCACAGCACCTTGGACAAACTGAATGCATTTTACTGAGCACATGTAACCGCACAGAAGTCTACCTGAGCCACCCTGACCAATCACAAGCCCCTGCGGCAACCGACTCACCGCCGGATCACCATCACGATGTTCAATTGCTGGCCAAGTTGCTTGGACAGATCAGTAATCTTGACATGGACTGCCTCTTGCCGGCAATTATCGTCAATGAAGGCGAGCAAGCTGTCACCCATCTATTTCGCGTTGCGTGTGGCTTGGACTCAATGGTACTCGGTGAGGCACAGATACTTGGACAGGTAAAACGAGCATATGAAGATGCCCAACAACGCAAAACTGTCGGGGCAGTCCTTCACGTGCTGTTCCAACGGGCAATAGGAACGGCCAAATCCGTGCGCAAGGATACTGGAATGGATCGTGGTCGGGTGTCTGTCGGATCCGTCGCAGTGGATTTCGTTCGCCAAGTATTCGAACATTTTGATGACAAAACTATCCTCGCTATCGGGGCCGGTGAGGTGGCCAAACTCACACTGCGGCATTTATCTACACTACAACCGGCCAAGCTACTGATTACAAACCGGTCATTGTCTCGAGCTAATGCCCTGCTCGAACGACTCGCATTAGCGCCGGAACAAGGTGAGGTCAGGCCCTTCGGCCAACTGAACGAAATGCTCATGGCTGCAGATGTGGTAATTGCAAGTACCTCCGCTGATCAGCCACTGATTACACCGCAACAGATTAAACCTCTCTTACGACGCAGAAGACATCGCCCCTTGGTAATTATTGATTTGGCTCTGCCGCGTAATGTTGACCCGGCTGTACATTCATTGCGAGATGTCTACCTGTACAACCTTGACGACCTTCAATCTGTGATTTCCGAAACATTCCAATATCGGGAACAACAGATCAAACAGTGTACTGAAATACTCAATGAATCCATTGTCCGGTGCATGCACGAATTTGAGAACCGGGACATCGGCCAGGTCATCCGTGCCCTTCGCCAAAAACTGCACGCTCTTGGATACGATGAGCAGAAACGTACAACCCGCAAGATTGCTTCGGCCAATCCACAAGACATTGAACGTATTATCCAGGAACATTCACGCCGATTGATTAACAAGATATTGCACCTGCCATTGGCCATGCTGGATCGGACAAATCGACTCGGGTCCGACCGATCAACGGCGGGAAACTACACGAGGACCCTGCGACAGTTGTTTGGTTTAGATGATCACAAAACCAAAGATCATGAACTTTACTCGATCAAAAAGGACCGGGACGGCAAGCATATTGACGTTTTATTAACACCATCAAAATCTAACGCGCCCACGTCGTCTCTAGACAGCAGGTAAGCGGTCACAACTTGGATTCATCAAGACACCAGCCAGCCAAAACGGATACTTCCCCATTGGCGCCCCAAGAGGATGACTCGTGACTACAACCCAATACCCTGACCGACGACAGACAACCGTCGTCATCTCCATTGCCATTCTCATCTTTCTTCTGTGCACGGTGGTGGCGCTTCAGGGCGGACTACAACCACGGGAACCGGCTGGACAGGCCGAGTTGCAAGGATCACTTTGGCAACTGATTCCCCTCCAAATGCTGCAGATGTTCGTTCTTGGATTCAAGGCATTGGGCATCTTGATCCCGTTATGGCTAAGTGCCACGGGATGGGGATATCCAATTCGACGATGCCTGCTGCAAAAAGCAAGTACACCGTTCATTTTACAACCGGCAATGGGTACAGCTTTGATACTACTGATCGCGTGGGTCAGTGCCTGGGGCGGCAGGTTAAACCAAACCACCGCTTGGGGACTGTGCATTCTGGGAATAATTATTTTCATCATCCAACTACTACAGCCTGCTTATCGGCGCATAATTCTTACCCACCAAATTCAATTTAAATGGCTGCTTATACTACCCATACCGATGGTTGCCCTGTTCACCGTGGCCGCAGCATGCCCCCCTAAAACACTCTGGTCAGTAGAGGCATTCGGCTACGACACCATCAGCTATCACCTGCAACTGCCACGGCAGTGGCTGGAGCAGGGTGCAATGCAGGGACTGCCACACAATGTTTACAGTTACTTCCCCAGCCTCTTTGAGGTTGGCTATATGATGATCGCCGCCATGCAGGGGTCCATGCGCGAGTCGCTCTACGCTGCACAATTCTATCATGCCTCCGTAACTGTCCTTGGGGCTGCAATCCTTGGTGTTGCCGTTGCTAGACGATTCGGTTCATTTTCTGGCTGGATAAGCGCGTCCGCATTAATCGCGATGCCATGGACACTCATCATTGGTTCGTCCGCCTACAACGAAGGCTTTGTACTGATGATGGCGGCCAGTGCAGTTTTTATTTTAACCGTACCAAATCAAATTGACTGGCGATCAGCGGTGGCTGCTGGTTTCTGCGCTGGAGCAGCCACCATGGCCAAACTTACGGCAGGGCCAATGGTGGCTCTGCCGATCACACTGATAGCCATGCTGCGCAGTGGTAAAACCACAAACAATTTCCGCCATTCATACAAACGGACAATTGGTATGGGCGCACTTGTATGCCTTGCTTGCACATTGGTGATGAGCCCTTACTTCATTCGCAATTGGTCGTGGACGTCAAATCCTGTATTCCCGTTCGCCACGCGCCAGTTCGGCTTGGCGCACTGGACACAACAGCAGGCAGATAACTGGACCCACACCCATGCCCCCAAGCACACACTAGTCCGCCGCGTCCAACTATTGGGAAGACAATGGTTATTCAATGTCGGCCATGGCGCGCTTCTCGGCCGGCCGTATACCGACCAAACAATGGAAATTGAACGATTCAAACAGGAAGGTGGCGTAAGCGCACTATGGGTTGTAGCACTTTTAGGTGGTGTCTTCCTCTACAGACGACCCGATTGCCGGCCGTACGCGGTCATGATGCTGTTGATGTTGCTGATTCAGCTTGGTTTCTGGTTATTCGCCACAATGCAACCCAGCCGATATCTCTATTTGACTGTGCTACCAGGCTGTGCGCTGATCGGCAGCTCCTTTGGTGTACTTTCAGACCATCTCACGCAATCTAAAAAACATCTTGCCATGGCAACTGCAATTGTGCTTGTCGCAGCCACAACTATATCAAGTTACAGAGTTTTCTATCGCCAAACAGTCCAACAGTGGCCGCCATGGCAGATCATTGCAATCCATGATGATCTGGCCAACCTCCATCCAATCAATCATCTTCCGCCAAATACACAAACATACATGGTTGCCGATGCGATGGTCCTGTATGTCAATAACCCTGTAACCTATTTCTCGGCCTTTGATGTGGGACCACTGGGTACCTTTCAGAAGGATGCAGGTGGTGACCCTCAGGCCGTCACGAAAACCTTATGTGAAAATGGATATACCCATGTGTGGATCAACTGGCTGGAACTTAATCGCATCCGCTCCACGGTGAGTGATGCTGATAATCTGGATGCTCAGTGGCTCGCCCGGACTGCAGCTAGTACATGGCGAGTCCTCATAAACAACCAACACTCCGTGCTATATGCATTACCATGTAGGAATGTTCGGTAGTCATCTATCCATTGCTGGTGGTTTGCATAATGCCCTGCTTGAGGCCCAGCAGTTCAAGATGTCATGCGTTCAAGTCTTTACCAAGAACCAACGTCAGTGGCAGGTCAAACCACTTACCAATGAGCAGATCGACCTGTGGTATAAGACACAGGCCCAAACAAAGATCAGACAAGTAGTCAGTCACGGTAGCTATCTGATCAATTTGGCCAGCCCAGACCCGGGAAATTGGAAGAAGTCCAAATCCCTATTTCGCGAGGAACTTCTGCGCTGTGAAACGTTGAATATCCCATTTCTGGTCACCCATCCTGGTGCCCACATGCAGCAGGGCGAGGACTGGGGGCTTACGCGGGTCGCCAAGGCGTTGAACCAGTTGCACAAACAATTGTCCGGCCTAAAGGTAATCACGTGCCTGGAGGTCACCGCAGGTCAAGGAACCGCACTTGGGTACCGATTCGAACACCTACGGAAAATCATTGACCTCACCACACAACCGCAGCGGCTAGCGGTCTGCCTGGACACCGCACATATGCTGGCGGCCGGATATGAATTAACCAGTGCTGCTGGATGCCGACGGGTGATCGCTGAGTTAACCGACACGGTTGGACTTGATCTGGTCCAGGTAATCCACCTCAATGATTCCAAGGTGCCAAGGGGTAAACGAGTTGATCGCCATGAACATATCGGCCATGGGCACATACCACTATCGGCATTCCGTGAGCTAGTCAACCATCGTCATTTTCGATCTATTCCGAAGATACTTGAAACGGCCAAGGAAGTTTCACCCGATGGTCGCCCATGGGATATCGTCAATCTTACAACTCTTGAACAATTGGTGAAACGCCCAACAAAGCGGAAATTGAATAATAAAAAAAGGATGAATTCCTAAATCCTGACTTGACTGTCCCTCCCCCCACGCCAAAAATTCATCTGGACGGATGTTCGATCAAGAAAGGAGGTTTACGACAAACAAGTAGAACATTTTTAAGTTTTGTATAGCCGAACGAGCGTTTAGGTGAATTCCAAGTCATATTATTCTGTTTATTATATTTCATCTCGTTTGGCTTTTTTCTAGCCTTATTTATCTTTAAATTCATAGACAATATTTGATTCAAAACATCCTACACGTCATACCAAAACCGAAAACATGCCCCCTCTAGGGGGTCTCACCATTTAGAAATCAAAGTGGTCGCCATGACAACGAAGACGCGCTGGCACGATTCCAGCATCAACTTAAATGCATCAGACGTTATTCAATGTAAAGACCCTCATGGAACAACGATGATACACCAGTAACAAGAGTATGTCAGTGAAACACAAACCCAATCTCCTGTTTATTTTTTCCGACCAGCAACGGTTCGATACGATGGCGTGTTATGGCAACAGAACCATCCAGACTCCCTATCTCAATACCTTGGCCCAAGAGAGTTTCGTATTCGAAAGAGCGTATGTAAGCCAGCCGGTGTGCGTGGCTGCGCGCACGACCATTATGACCGGCATGTATCCTCACACGCTCAGCATGGGAGCCAAGAAGGCACAACTGCCGCCAACGGCCCGGACCCTTGCGGAGATGGTGTCTCAGGAGTATTGCTGCTGTTATAACGGCAAGTGGGATCTGGGGGACGAAGTCATAACGCAATATGGTTTTGACCAGTGGGTTAGCACTGAGGATCTCTATCGCAGTTCGTACAGCCGCAAGGAGTATCTGGCGCAGCTGAGCAGCTACCACCACTACTTGACGAAAAACGGTTTTGAGCCGGATGTAGAGCGGGAAGGATGCAAAGTCTTTAACCGCGGCACGGTGGCGCAGTTGCCGGCACGGCACACCAAGGCCATGTTTCAGGGGAGGCAGGCCGCATCTTTCATCAAAGAGTAGGGTGATCGCCCCTTCGTGGCCTATGTAAGCTATCTGGAACCACACCAGCCTTACGACGGACCGCTCAACCACTTGTATTCCCGGAATAATCTGGCCACCGGTCCGCAGTTTTTTCGAATGCCGTCGGATAATGCCGCCTTGGGAAATCGCGCCGCCGCAGACTACTACCTCAATGGCGGCCTGATGTTCAACGGAATGGATATGAAAGATGAGGCGGGTTGGCGGGAGTTGCGGGCCCGCTACTGGGGTAATGTGACACTGGTGGATCAGTCGGTGGGTATCATTCTTAATGCCCTAGAGGAAAGCGGACAGGCCGACAACACCATCGTGGTTTTTACCAGCGACCATGGTGAAATGGCAGGAGACCACGGAATGCGCGGCAAGACAGTGATGTACGAGGAATCAGTCAGGGTGCCCCTACTCATACGTGTGCCGTGGCTAAAGCGTCAAATCAGAAAGGTGTCCGGAGCTATCAGTCATATCGACCTTGTACCCACGCTCCTGGAATTAATGGGAGAGTCCAAACCCGGGCATCTACAGGGCGAAAGTCGCGTACCTGTTCTACAGGGACAGTCCACCCTGGAGGGGACCAACGTGATCATCGAGTGGAATGAATCTGAGCATGTCGATTACAGCCATCGCGCCATCAACCTGCCAGTAGAAGAGATCAACCGGGTAGCTGGAATGCCCTGGCGGACATTGGTTGGACAAGATGGATGGAAACTGAACCTGAGCCCGGTAGACCAATGCGAACTGTACAACTTGGGTGCTGATCCACACGAGTTGAAGAACCTATTCGACCATCCAAAACAGCAGGACCGCATCCACGA
>CAUZIY010000118.1:0-9767 GCA_963579995.1 Phycisphaerae bacterium | reverse complement strand
TCGGTATTACGTACGGTTGCCGAGGACATTGCATTGTCAGGGTAGCAGAAATTGGAATTATGGTGATTGAGGTTGTGTGATGGGATAATTCAGGGAGTATGGGTTAGGTCTACTGTCCTATAAACTTGCAGGCAATTCGTTCCGTGTATGCCTGGACCGAGAAATTTCGTCATGAACACTCCAGATTTCATTGCAGCCCTGCTCACGCTTGCTGCGTTGTTTAGTTACATCAATCACCGGTGGTTGCGGCTGCCAACCACGATTGGGCTGATGATTTTGGCTTTGATGACGTCATTGCTGTTAATTGCCCTTGGTTATGTGGTGCCCAGTATCGCATTGTGGGGTCGTGGTGTTTTGGAGCAAATTGATTTTGAGCAGACACTCATGAACGGCATGCTCGCGTTTCTCCTATTTGCCGGCGCGTTGCACATCAATTTGGGTGATCTGGCAAAACAGGGATCTGTTATTGCACTTTTGGCTTCAATTGGGGTCCTAATTTCAACGGCAATAATCGCAGTGTTCGTCTGGTTTATTGGCAATTACGTTGTTGGGATCGATCTGGCATTTATCTATTGCCTGCTTTTTGGAGCCCTTATCTCACCAACTGATCCAATAGCGGTTTTGGGAATTCTTAAGACAGTTGGTGCACCCAAAGTACTCAAAACGAATATTGCCGGTGAGTCTTTATTCAATGATGGTGTTGGCGTTGTTATTTTCCTTGTCCTTGCTGGTATTGCAGGTTTTGGTTATGGCGGTCATATCGATATGACAGTTGGCGGGATTATTCGATTATTTACTGTGGAAACTGGGGGTGGTCTACTTACCGGGTTAATACTTGGATTCATTGCCTACCATATGCTCAAATCGGTTGATAACTATCAGGTTGAGATCCTGATCTCACTGGCCGTGGTGGCGGGTGGCTATGCGTTCTGTAATCACTTGCACTTGTCCGGTCCGATCGCGATGGTTGTGGCAGGGTTACTGATCGGTAATCACGGTCGGACGTTAGCCATGAGCGATTCAACACGTGAACATCTCGATACATTTTGGGAACTTGTAGATGAATTACTTAATGCAGTATTGTTTGTGTTAATTGGTCTTGAAATGCTGGTACTTACTTTTACAGGAAAATTCTTACTGGCGGGGCTCGTGGCCATACCAGCCACACTGTTAGCCCGGTTTATTGTAGTTGGTGGATTGGTGCAGGTGTTTCGTCGGCATCGAAAGATGACACCCCACACAGCCAAAATTATCACGTGGTCTGGATTACGCGGTGGAATTTCGGTGGCTCTTGCACTTTCCATTCCCAAGACGATACATGGCGAACACATAGATGAACGCGATGCAATCATTGCTATCACTTATGTTATTGTCGTGTTCAGTATTATTGTTCAGGGGTTAACCATTGCGCCATTGCTGCGGGCCTGTGGCCACGGCGATAAGCTGTAGCAGGATGCCTAATACGGCGATCATCGCGTGCATCGTTCATAACTTCATTCGCCCCATCGGTGATCTGCAAGATGAGGCAGGTCACCATTTCACCCTACCCATTCGGCGACCGCTTTTTGGTTCTGTACCCCCCAGCAGGAAGTCGGTATGCTTTGGTATCTATTCACGATTGGCGGCAACAGCGTCTCTATAACTTATGGATTATAAAATGTCAAATAGAAGCCACTTATTTACGAGCGAGTCGGTTTCGATGGGGCACCCAGACAAAGTGTCTGACCAGATTTCAGATGCCGTTCTCGATAGCCTGATCGCCACTGACCCCCATGTGCGTTGTGCCTGTGAAACGCTTTGCACCACGGGCTTGGTTGTGGTTGCGGGGGAGGTCACGGTTCATAAACAGGCTGGCATTGATGCGTTAAATAATGTTGAAAAAACTGTTCGCAAGACATTGAGACGGATTGGCTATACCGACCCCGCAATGAAATTCGATGCAGAGAGTTGTGCAGTGATTCGGACTTTGCATAGCCAATCAGGCGACATTGCCATGGGAGTGGACAAGGAAGGCGCAGGAGATCAGGGTTTGATGTTTGGTTTCGCCTGTCGTGAAACACCTCGGTTGATGCCGCTGCCCATCGATGTGTCTCATCGACTCGTTGAACGTCATGCGAATGTCCGTCGGCGGGGTTTGATTAAAGGACTTCGTCCCGATGCGAAAAGCCAGGTTACCGTAGAATATGACCATCAGAAACCTATCTGCATTCATACCGTGGTATTTTCAACCCAACATACGCCAGACTGGAACGGGTCAGCACGCCAGGCCCAGTTGAAACGGCTTGTGACGAAGCACATCATCGAACCATGCATGCCAAAGCGGCTCTACAATCGGGAAAAGGTCATCATTCATGTAAACCCCACCGGCCAGTTCGAGATTGGTGGTCCTCACGGTGATACGGGTCTAACGGGCCGCAAGATTATTGTTGACACATATGGAGGTCGTGGCAGGCATGGGGGAGGGGCCTTTTCTGGCAAGGATCCAACGAAGGTCGATCGTTCGGCGAGTTACATGGCACGCTATGTAGCCAAGAATATTGTTGCAGCTCGCTTGGCTGATATTTGTGAGATCCAGTTGTCCTACGCAATTGGACTACCTGATCCGATTTCCGTACGCGTTGATACAAATGAAACAGCAAGAATCGATGAGGCTAGGATTGAACAGCTTGTTCGTCGGTTCTTTCCTTTGACACCAAAAGGGATCATCAAACACCTGAAACTGCGTCGGCCGATCTATGAGCAGACTGCACGTCACGGTCATTTTGGCCGAACCGGATTCACTTGGGAATGTACTGACATGGCCAAAAAGCTCACCGCAGCTGCTGGTGTGTAATAGGTCGATGACCTGCCTGGCCATACCGCGTCAGTTTACATGATGCGATAAGGTTCCAGGGCTTATCGACCACCGCCTGTCCAATTAATCATGCATATAAAACAGGGCATTCAAGTTTCTCCCGGCGTTGCAATCGCCCAAGCTGTCGTTATTGATGCTGAGGACGTGCGGATTCCCCGTCACACAATTTCAGCATCGAAAATTTCGAGTGAGCATGGTCGACTGGAAGCTGCTATTCACCAAAGCTTGACCGATATCGATCAGCTACGAGAACAGGCATCAGCCACGCTGGGCCCCGAGTTGGCCAAGATATTCGACTTCCATGCGGGCATGTTGCGTGATCCGCATCTTACCGGGCAGATCCAAAAACTGATTGAATCCGAAAAAGTTACAGCGGAGTATGCAGTTTATGTGGTTTTACGTCGCCAAGCCATGATGATCCGCAATTTGGACAACCGTTATTTCCGCCAACGGGTTAAGGATGTGTGGGATATCGAGCGGCGTATCCTTGGCCACCTGATTGGTCATACACGTGCCGAACTTGGCCACCTGCAACAGGATGCGGTGGTTATCGCGCACGATCTGACTCCAAGCCAAACGGCCAGTCTGGACAAGTCCAAGATCAAAGCACTGGGCACAGATGCAGGTGGGTCAACCAGTCATACGGCAATTCTCGCTCATGCGCTGGGTATCCCCGCGGTTGTGGGGCTCGAAGATGTGACTGGCGCGGTGAATACTGGCGACACCGTGATTATTGACGGAAACCGTGGCACAGTGATCGTACGGCCCGATGCGGCTCAACTCATGACCTATCGGGAAACTGTGCGTCGGATCGCCGATCATGAAACAACACTGGATGGCTTTGCCCAATTACCAGCGGTCACCAAGGATGGAACTGAAATTAATATTCAGGCCAACATCGAGTTCCCGAGCGAGATCAGTGCCGCATTGGAAAAAGGGGCTACGGGCATTGGGCTTTACCGTACGGAATTTCTTTATTTGGCTAGTGATTCTGAGCCCAGTGAGGATCAGCAATACGAAGCTTACATGGAAGCCGTCGTGAAATTAGCTGGTCGGCCGCTTACCATTCGCACCCTTGACCTGGGTGCCGACAAACTGGCATCAGATGATGCCGAATTAGATCATATCGAACGCAACCCTTTTCTGGGCTGCCGTTCAATCCGGCTTTGCCTGCAAAACCTGCCGTTATTCAAAACTCAGTTGCGGGCAATTCTGCGTGCTTCCATGTCAGGTCCAATTCGCGTCATGTTTCCACTAATTTCCAACATGATGGAACTACGCCAAGCGAAGATGATTATTAGTGATGTCATGGAGGATCTTCATGATGAGGGGATTGCCTATGCCGATGATCTGCCGATTGGGATCATGGTCGAGGTGCCCTCGACTGCCATACAGATCAAGATATATGCCGATGAAGTTGACTTTTTAAGCGTTGGGACCAATGACCTGATTCAATATACGCTGGCTGTTGATCGTGGCAATGAGCGTGTCGCCAGCCTGTATTCGGCGGCCCATCCAGCGGTAATTCAGTTGATCAAGGATGTTTTGCGCACGGCCAATCGCACACAGACAGATATCAGTCTATGTGGCGAGATGGCAGGCGAGCCGGAGTACGTCATGCTATTACTGGGGTTAGGCTATCGGAGCCTATCAATGACGCCGCCGGCGATTCCAGAAGTGAAGAAGATCATCCGCTCCGTTTCGTTGACGCAGTGCCGTCGGGTGGCGCGTCGTGCCAGCAATTTCGAGTCGGATCGAGAGGTTTTTAATTATCTGCGTAGTGAAGCAAGGAAGGTTGTTCCCGAAGTGTTCGAAGGATTATCTGTAGACTAACACGTATAGGAGATCGTAAGATCGATGGCCAAGTGTGAGATGCTCATAAATTCGGTGCCGGGCGAAGAATGTCGCATCGCGGTAGTGGTCGATGGGCGGCTTGAGGAGATCTACCAGGAGCGTGCTAACGCCGAGTCGCATGTCGGTAATATATACCACGGTAAGGTGGTCAATATCGAGCCGTCAATCCAAGCGGCATTTGTCGAATTTGGTCTTGAACGGAATGGTTTTTTACATATCACTGACTTGCATCCGATGTATTTCCCTGGGGATTCCAAGGAGGATCTGGAAAACGTAGGGCGTAAGATCAGCCGCCGTGACCGACCACCAATTCAACAAGCACTTCGTCGTGGCCAAGATGTCTTGGTGCAGATCCTAAAAGAAGGGATTGGGACAAAGGGCCCCACGCTTACTAGTTATCTATCAATTCCTGGTCGCCTGTTGGTCATGATGCCCCATATGCAACGATTGGGTGTATCTCGGAAAATCGAAAATGACCAGACGCGTCGTGAACTGCGCAAATTATTAAGTGAATTGAAACCTCCACCAGATTTCGGATTCATCGTTCGTACAGCAGGGATCGGTCGAACCAAACTGGACCTGAAACGGGATCTTTCGTATCTGCAGCGGCTGTGGTCGTCAATTGAAAAACGTCGCAGCCTTAGTAGTCAGGTTGGTGAGCTGTACGCCGAATCTGACTTGGTGGTACGCACAATCCGTGATGTGTTTTCAGCAGATATCGATCGGATTATTGTAGATGATCCAGCCGCAGGGCAAAGGGCCAAAGATTTTCTTGCGATCGCCAGTCCGCGTTCCAGTTCTAAGGTGATGATTTATCGTGAGCCGATCCCACTGTTCCGTCGTTTTGGTATCGAGCAGCAGATCGAGAATATCCACCGTCGTACGGTGGAGTTGCAATCAGGCGGTTCGCTGGTAATTGATTCGGCTGAAGCATTGGTTGCAATTGATGTAAATAGCGGAAAGATGCGGGGAAGCCAAGATGCGGAATCCACTGCTTTTGAGGTGAACAAGGAAGCGTCAGATGAAATCTGCCGTCAACTGCGTCTGCGTGATTTGGGCGGTGTGATTGTGATGGATTTGATCGACATGATGGAGGCCAAGCATCGACGTAGCATCGAACAGCAGATCCGTCAGAATCTACGGCGTGATCGGGCACGAACACGAGTGGGGACAATCAGTCAGTTTGGTATCCTCGAGATGACGCGGCAGCGGATGCGCCCATCGCTCAGCCGTTCGACCTTTATGGATTGTCCTGCATGTGAAGGGACAGGTGTAGTGAAGTCACCCGAATCCGTGCTGCTTGATCTGATGCGGCGGCTCGCAACGGTGTTACATCAGTCCCGTATCAGTCATGTCGAGTTGACAATAAGTCCGGATGTGGCGTTTCAACTTCTTAATCGCAAACGGGCGGATCTGGTTGAACTTGAAAAACGCCATAACAAGCGTGTGGTTGTACGTGTCAATGATCATGGACCGATTGATGAGATCCAATTGGTTGCACATGATGCCAAGGAGAGAAAAATTGACGCTGAGTCAGCCCGAATCGGCGGCGTCCCGACGTTGGAGGCGATTGAGGCATCTGATCGCGATGAGCTGTTTGATGAAGATGGGCCATCTGAATCGGAACAGGAACATTCGGATACCAAGGCAAAGCAAACCGAGGAAGATGAATCTCAAGGTTCTAAACCACGCCGTCGTCGACGGCGTGGAGGCAAGAAAAGATCAAATGCCAGTACGTCTGGAGACGGCGCCAATGCCAGTGGAACGGCCGTCACGGCCAACACACCGCAGAAGGAACAGGCGGTGAAGGCGCCAACATCAAGTCAGCCGCGATCTCGAAGGCGTTCAACCAAGGTGAAGCCTGCGAACATAGATTCGGATACGAAAGACGAAAAAAAGACATAGGGTTTACGAGTTGGCATACCCATTGGATTGGCCAAGGTTAATGTGAATAGCAGCTTAGGCATTAATGGGGTTTATTGTTCCTAAATGCCCCGTGGTGAGTCATGCGGTGTAATCAACGCCTCCTTCCGCTGGAGGAAGGCAGGGAATAGGCCGTTTTCTATCTGGTTATGAATCTTCATGATCGGCATGCGCGTTTTCTAATGAGTTATGACGACATCTAACCCAACAGCACGCCGTCTAGTTGTGCTTGGATCTACTGGTAGTATCGGCATCAGCACACTGGATGTTGTTCGGCACCTGCGTGGCATGGACGCCATGCATATTGAAGTTGTCGCACTGGCTGCTGGTTCAAAAGTGGATCTGCTTCAAGCGCAGGCTCGTGAGTTTGATGTTGATGCGGTGGCGATTAACGACGATTCCAAGGTTGGAGAACTGCGTAATGGGTTGAGTGATATCAACGTATTCAGCGGTGAAGATGCAGCACTCCGCTTGGTTGAAGATACGGACGCCACGCTGGTTTGCGCTGCGGTGGTCGGCATTGCCGGATTGCCAAGTACACTGGCGGCCATTGAGAGAGGCAGGACGGTTGCTCTTGCTAATAAAGAAACACTGGTTGCAGCTGGTGGTTTGGTTAATCCCATGCTTGATCGCTACGGGGCTTCGATCATTCCGGTTGATTCCGAACATTCAGCTATTTTTCAATGCCTTGAAGGACGGCAGTCCAGCGAGGCTGCCGTCAAACGGGTTGTGCTAACGGCATCTGGTGGACCATTCCGGACGGCGAGCAAGCAGGCGATGTACAACGCAACGGTGGATCAAGCACTTCGGCATCCGACCTGGGTCATGGGGCCCAAGGTTACTATTGATTCGGCAACCATGATGAATAAGGCGCTTGAGATCATCGAAGCCCATTGGTTATTTAATCTTCCACCGCAGAAGATATCGGTCATCATCCATCCCCAATCAGTGGTTCATAGCTTCGTTGAGTTTGAGGACAATGCAGTTCTTGCCCAACTGGGGCCGCCAGATATGCGGACACCAATCCAGTATGCACTGACTTATCCGGACCGTGCGGCTTGCTGCAGCCAGGAATTAGATTGGTCGACATTAGATAAACTGGAGTTTGAGTCACCTGATTTGAATAAGTTTTCTGCATTACGCTTGGCGTATCAGGCAATTGAGGCCGGAGGGACGGCAGGTGCTGTTCTCAATGCCGCCAATGAAGTGGCTGTATCCGCGTTTCTCGAACATAAAATCTGCCTAGGGCGTATTGTTGAATTAGTTGCTGAGGCGTTGGATTCGATCGGGTATAAGTCAGCAGATAATCTTCAAACGATCTTAGAAGCTGATCGCGAAGCTCGATCCTTTGTGAATAATAGGATCGCGCAGCTGGTATAGTTGGTCACGGAATCGGGCCACTTGGCAAGTTATTTAATCGGAGTAAGTTGGCATATGGACTTTATGGAAAATACTTCTCTGGGCACGATTGTTGCGTTAATTGCTTTTCTAATTGGCTTTGGACTAATTGTCTTCGTTCATGAACTTGGCCATTTTTTGGCGGCCAAGTGGGTGGGAGTCAAAGTTCTGCAATTTGCGATCGGTTTTGGGCACGCAATCGTCAGCTATCGCAAAGGTTTCGGTCTGCGTCTTGGGTCCAGTCAATCTCAGTACGATCAACTTGTGGCAAAAGGTCAGGATACAACTGGCATCAGCGAAACCGAATATCGTCTTAATTGGATGCCACTGGGCGGTTACGTCAAGATGTTGGGGCAGGAGGACTTCGATCCATCTGCTGCCAGTGGGGATCCTCGTTCATTTAGCCGTAAACCAATCTGGGCACGCACCTGTGTAATTACCGCTGGTGTTGTCATGAACGTGATATTTGCCATTGTGTTTTTTATGGCCTGCTTTCTGCATGGGCTGGAATTTCCTGCGCCGATCATTGGTGAGTTGACCCGCACCATGCCTGCAGAAACAACTTTTGCCCAAGGTCATGACGATGAGCGAGAGTATAGAGGATTGCAGCCTGGCGATAGGATCCTTTCAGTTGATGGCGAACGCATTGAGGATTTCACGGGGTTTCAAATTCGTATTGCATTGGCATCACGCGATCAGATTTTGAATGTCAAAGTTGAGCGTGACGGCGAAGAACTTATCTATCCCCTGAAGCCGAGGCAGTTTCATGGAGAGGGGTTGTTGGCGGTTGGTGTGGGACACCCGAGAACGCTACAACTGCTGGGTATTCTTGAACAGTGGCAGGCAGCTGGTGCTCAGCCAGGTATGACACTGACGTCGGTCGATGGACAGTCAGTGGCTCGGTATTCGCAACTCAAGAATCATTTTTCTGAATCAAAGGGGCATGCTGTTGAAGTTGAGTTCACGGGGGATCAAACAGATGAAATCGCCCAGGTTGCGATTGAGCCGGAAATTGCCCTGCAACTTAAGCTGGTCTCGCGGGATTCAGATTCATATATCCAGCATTTGTTTGGTTTTACGCCGGTTACGCGAATTAACAAAATACAGGAAGGATCTTTAGCTGCTGAAGCGGGGATCCAGCCTGGTGACTTGATCACATCACTTGCAGGCACCGTTTGGCCTCGTATCGAGCAGATCAAGCTTCTCATTGATACGTGTCGCAAAGAAGAAAAAGCATTTACGGTTACGTTGCATCGCAATGGTCAGAGCACGACAACTCCATCGATCATGCTAACGGGGAAAAAGCTTCTTGGTATTGGTTATGAGCCGGCGGTGGATCTGCCAATGATCAGTCAGTGTATAGATGACGAACCTGCTGAGAAGCTCGCTTTGCCTGCAGGTTCTCAGATCTTGAGTGTTAATAACCAACCGGTTGCCGACTTTCGCCAATTGCTGCCAATACTCAAGTCGATTACTCAGGCCAGTCCCGAAGGCGGTCATCTTGCGATTGGATATCAATTGGCTATCAAGGACCGTCCTATTTACAGCAGTCAGTTGGAGTATGGTGTCCAGCATGCCAAAGACCTGCGGATGGCGAGTTGGCAAGTTCCGGGCGAGCTGCATGATGCTCTCAAGCCACATGATGTTTTCATCAAGGCTGGGACCATGTACGAGGCGGTCACAATTGGCATCAAGAAAACTCAAGAGTTTGTCTTGCGGACCTATATTACGTTGAAGC
>CAUZIY010000117.1:0-9923 GCA_963579995.1 Phycisphaerae bacterium | reverse complement strand
CCTACGGCCTCCAGTACAGCCGGTGACACATGATTCTCGCTGGCGATCAGTTCGAGCGTATTTTCCTGGCGCTGCTGCTCGGCGCCAATGAGTCTGGCTATCTCCGCATCGGTTTTCGACAGATAAGACAAGTTTTCTAGTGCTGCTTGAACCACGTGTTTAGCTCCAGGAATGGATCCAGGTCACGACAGATATTCTTGCCGATAACTATTTAATCGATCATAAAGAGGAGCTTCTTGAACTGCAATTGGCCGTGATGCGGAATTACAGCGGCTTTGGATCATGCCAATTCAATTGGAGACTCTTTTGGGGGTATCTGGTGTTGTGGGAACTTGGTTATTGCCACTTACAACGAGTGTTTTATCCTGGCCAACGATCATCAACTGCTTGCCATTACCCATGACAATTTTTGGATGCCGCAGGGGCGCATCAAGGTCTGGTAAATCGTACTGATCAATGACCGAGCCACTAGTACGATCGAGCACGTAGATACGGTATAGCGGAGGCGGACGTTGGGGCTCAGAATAGTTGGTCTGGATACTCACGTGAAGTGGAGGCGTTAAGTCGGCGACAGGATTTATGCTTTTTGGATTTCGGTCAGGTTCTTGATCATCAGAATCAATCTGTGCTACTAAAAAGATGTGTGGACCACTGATTGCCTGCCCTACAAAACGCTGATGATCTTCAGAAATGGCATTATGCCATTCGATATGACCGGATCTGCTGACTGAGATTGATTGCATGGTTGTCAGTAGATGCCATCGCTGTTTATACATTATCGCATCAAGTACCGGGTTGCTGCGGATAGCAATATCTGTGATGGGACGAATTAATGTTCCATCTTCTACATGCAACATGAGCATTGATCTGGTTGAATCCTGGATCAGTAAATCCTCATCACCAACATATGTTAATTGGCCCAACCCGCGGCGTTGGGGTGTATATCGCCAGATCACTTCGCCGCCTGTGGATGAATATAAAGCAGCGCTATGGTTCGTGATGCAAATAATGGATCCGTTGTGATGTAGACCCACCCATTGCGGACGATTCTGCAGGTGGATCAATGGGAACAGTTCCTGTCCCGTGGTTGGATCAAGGACAAGCAACGCCCCCCGAGCGGTTGTTGTGGATCCGGCTAATACAAGAAGGTCCTGATCCATCGCCAACATTGCCACATTATTGATTTTTGAGAGTAACCCCCAGTGTTGGAGACCGGTATTGGAATCCAAGCCTATCACTCTACCAAATGGGTCGGCCACAACTAGGTCCTGGTCATTGAAGGCAATCAGGGGTTGATTGGTAACCGATCCATTTTTTTTCTGATTTCCAACCTCGAAACTTCTTCCCGCAGGTTCTTTTAGATCACCCCGAACGCCTGGGTTTCCTGGTTTGCCAGGATGATCCGCCTTGGGTAATCCAGCCAGCCTGATCCGGTTCGAAAATAACTTTCGGTCATGTGCTTCAGTGGGTACCCGTTGTGCTATCAAGGCATGGCGTTTGGTGTTGGGTTGTCCAACCGAACCTATTGCATTGATCAGGTTACGTATATCAATCTTCGGCCAGGAAGGATGTCCGGTGGTGGTTTCATAGGCGCCAATCATTGAGTTCGTTCGGTTGTAAACAATAATCTGTTGTGATCCTAGATCCACCAAATCGATTGCATTACCACGAACCGGGACACTCCAACGTTCCTGGAAATCATCGCCGGAATGTAGTCTGAGCTGTTCGGAATCAACAAACAGAAAGTGATCTTCTGACAGGTGAAGGCGTGACAGGTCCCTGGGTGTCACCAGTTGGCCCGTAATCATGTTTACATGTTTTAAAGGTAGTTGCAGCCTATTACTTTCATTCAAGTCTTCAGGCGGACTTTTTATTGTCATTTTCAGGTTCAGAAGATCTGGCGACGCCCGATGGATTTCTGGGATTTCTGATTCCGGGTAGTCATGCTGTAGTTGTTCAAGCCATTGCTGTATGTGTTCAGGACGACCGGTCTGCCGATAGCAATTAATCATCTGTTCCACGACACGCTCAGCTGTACGGCGGTCTTTGGCTAAACGGTATGCATGCCGTAAATACTCGGAGGCCAATGTGGCATCAGCATTTTCCAATACGATCTGAGCTGCCCGGACCAATGCCCGAGTACTACTGGTCGAATGGGGGTATTGCCGTGCCAACTCCACAAAATAATCAGCGGGTAAGGTGGCATCCTGCAGGAAATTTTCTAAACGTTGAATCGCTTCATCTTCAAAAGGTTTGTAGAGTGACCGGTCCTGTGCCATGAGCTTCGCTTGGCGTAGCTGGGCTTCTAGATCAGCTCGGCGTACCCCTTTGTCCCATCGATACAGTTGCGCCGATAGTGTTTGATCCATCAGGATAAACTGGTAGTAATTCATGGCTTCAGCCAGTCGGCCCCGCCGTTCGTGAAAACGTCCGAAGTGGAACTGGTAGGCGATGGTGTCCGAGGTGGTGTAGGATGCGTAGCCTAATCGGGCAAAGAGCTCGCCCGCCAAGTTCGTATCCTTGGCTTGCTTGGCCAGAAAAAGCAACTGATCAAAGACTGTTCTTTGATACAGATCACCAACCGTGCGTATTGGCGGCCCGTCACGGAGATTTTCGGCGCGTTGTGATAAAGAAGCTATTGCAGCATCAGCTCCCTCTAGGACCTGTTCGTCGTGCCCCGTAATTGCCGCCAGGTGCATCAGTGCCAGTGCTGGCCCCGGGTTGAACTTGATGGTCTTAATGCGTTCCTTGAGCCTTTCGTATTCCCAGTCCCAATCCATGTAGCAATACAGTGAAGAACCGTTTGTAATTAAGATCTGTCCGTGATTGGCGATGAGGTTACCCGTTTCCGATATTTGATGATGTTGCAAAACCACCAGTTCAGGAAGACTCACCTCTAAAAGTGATGGACCATTGACGATCAGCAGGCTCTTGCCATCAGGTGCGACATGGTGGTAAAAAACCGCACCCGTACCATCCAACTCAAGCTCGCCAATTACCTTCATGGTGGCACCGTCGATTAAGCGAAATGAAAATTCAGAGCCATCCATTCGTGCTACACATAGCACATTGCGACCAAGCGATATGAAATGTCTTGCATCGGTCCAGCCTGGGCCAGTTAGCAATCGTTTGGTCAAACCTGTAGTTGGATCAATTAGGAGTGGTGGGGAAAGTGGATTGGTAAACGGCACGATCAGCCCCGCCGGGACCAGGATTGGCCTTGGAATCAAACTTGAAGATATACGATTAACCTGTCGACCGCCTTTGGCATTGTGACCCGGCAGTGGGGCGCGATCCGGTGGTAACTTGACAATCCAGATTGGTGAGCCATCGTGACAGTCCAGCGCGGCTAATACTCCTAATTGGTCGTGGGCATACAATCTGGCCCCATCGACAATCATGGTCATTGGTTCGTCTGGATATGCCAAATGGTTTGGTTTGGCGCTGGCTACGTGACGCCGCCAGAGCATCCTGCCTGTAGCAGGATCAATTGCTGCAATATAGGAATCCTGGAATTGCGAACGTTGTGTTCGCCGGATTCCAACGATAATGGATTGGCCGAAACGGATCGGGGTGCCACGGAATTGTGTGTTGACCAGTGGTGGATCTAGGTCGCCCGGTTCGACCTTCCAGCGGACGCGACCATCATCGCGGTTGAGGCATACCAAAGCCGAACTCGATCGTCCACGTTCTGCATGGCCGCCATTTGGGCCAATCACCGCTATGAGACTATTCCCAAGAAGGCAGGGTTGACGAGATTTCTGGCCTGGCCAACGAGGTGTTACTTGAACACGCTTTTGTAAAGTCGGCTTTACCTGGTATTGATTGGGAAACCTCCAATGAATATGCAGAGACACACGGTCCACCGCGACAATTGAATCGCCATGTTGAATATACACCAAGTCATCATCGATTACTGGCTGCGATAAAAGTTTCCTGAAGTTGCGGGACCTTCCCAATGGTCGAAGACGTGGTGTTATTGCTTGTGAACTAACATCTGTGGGAAACAAGTTGATATGAGCCGGTTTGTCAAGATGGTTGCCAAGATATCGACCTCGTCCATTCTCCTGGGTTGTAATATTTGAAGCCACCGATTCTGTGAGGGATGGCTGCCAGGTTTGCAATAATCCAACCTTTTCCACTGCTCCAAGAGAAGCCAATGACTGGCTGTGAAGTTCCAAGCGAAGTTTTCCCCGGTCACCGAGAAACAAACCAGCAGTTGCTTGGAGAAGATGAAATTGATTAGTGCGGGCCGATAGCTGCGGATGGTTGATCAAGTCATCCAGCACCATCGCTGCGTCGACCGCTTCGCCCTGCTCGAGGTGCAAAGATGCTACCGCCAGTGCGGCATCAAGACCTGATGGGCAAGCACCAAACCTGGTCCAAATTCTCTTTAGGGTGTGGATATCGGGTCGTGGATATAAGGCTTCAATTAACAACTGTTCGGCCATTGGTTCATATAGATTGGTATATGCATTAGAAAGTGACGGGTTGGACAGGACTTGCTGCCGCGTCCAGCGGTTAGCTGCGATAAAGATGTTGTCATTACTTTCGATGAGTTTCGTTGGGTAGTTATCAATAACCTGCTGGTAGGTTCGTGCCGAGTCAGTCAGGCGATTAGTACTTTTAAGGACAGCCGCCTTTTCAATCAGTTCCTGTACTGCAGGTGAATCGTCGATATAGATGCGGCCATGCTGTTGGGAGGCATGGGCTACCATCGCAACCAGGAAAATAAAAGTGCCGACGGATAATGAACAGGCATGTGCTTGGAGAACTTGGCGGTTGGTCTGGGGCATATCCGCCATTATAAGTTACCCACGTTGGAGTTTTATGGCACGGTTATCCCAAGCATTGGAACCGTGATCCAGCAACTGCCACGATGGGGAATTTTCAAGATTCCACGTACGTTGATAAGCTGGTCAGTTCATGGAATATCAGTTTCATATCGTTGGTTTAGGCGAGGCATTATTCGATATCTTCTCGAATCGTCAGGTATTGGGTGGGGCTCCGTTGAATACCGCAGTTCACGCTCATCAACTGGCCAGTGCCCACGGAGGCTGAGGTGTAGTGGTTAGTCGTGTGGGTTAGGATGAACTTGGTGTCAGAGTGCGCAACGAAATTTCCAAGTTCGGCATGTCGACAGGCTATCTACAGGATGATCCAGATCATCCTACTGGCAAGGTTCATGTGACGGTGGATGAAGGCGGTCAACCAGACTACGAGATAGTTGAGGGTGTTGCATGGGACTGGTTACAGTGGGATCCAGAGACCGTAGAGATCTCGCATCGGTGCGATGTTGTATGTTTTACCAGTCTTGCTCAGCGTGTTGGGCAATCTCGGAACACAATTTGGCGATTCCTAACCGAAGCACGCAGCGCTGATAAAATGTTTGAATTGACACTTCGTCAGCACTACTACAACTAAAATATTCTTCGGAGAAGTCGTGAATTAGAAACGATTGTCAAGCTGAATCTGAACGAGTTGGACGTTCTGGCAACTGAGATCAATCTGCCTGGTGACAGCGTGGACGACAAGGCCACGGCGTTGCTGCGTCGATATGATCTGCACTTGGTGGTCTTGACGCGCGGCAAGGACGGTACGGCGATCTACACGCCGTCACATCGCCTTGAGGGCGCGCCGGCAAGCTCGAGCCGGTTGAAGACGCTGATGCGGTGGGGGCTGGCGATGCTTGTACTGCCGCCATTGCAGTTGGTCTGGCACTTTAGATGCCACTGCAGAAGATTGCCGATCTGGCTAACCAAGCTGGAGCATTTGTCGCATCCGTACCGGGTGCAACTCCGATGCTGCCGGAATCAATACTTGACATTTCGAAATAGGCCATGGATTGACGTACCTTGGGCGTGTCATTTTGTGGTGTTTGATTACATCGCTATAATCTGCACCCCAAAAAAGATTCGAGCGAAAGGAAGAAAAGGGCACAAAATGTCAAGCGCACCGAACGTAGCAGTTGTTGGAGTCACCGGAGCAGTTGGAGAGGAATTTCTGGCAATCCTTGCGGAGCGGAATTTCCCGATTGGCGATCTGAAGCTGTTAGCTTCCAAGCGTAGTGCCGGAAAGAAGATTGAATACCAGGGCAAGGCATTTACGGTTGAGGAGCTCACGGAAGATAGTTTTGCCAACATCGATCTGGCGCTTTTTAGTGCAGGTAGCTCGGCGAGTAAGAAGTACGCACCGGTTGCATCTGATGTCGGCGCAACCGTCGTGGATAATAGTTCCGCCTTTCGCATGACTGATGGAATTCCCTTGGTGGTGCCTGAGGCAAATGCAGATACGATCAAGGGGATCGAACTTGGCAAAGGGGGTATTATCGCCAATCCCAATTGCTCGACGATCATCATGTTGGTGCCGGTCACGCCGTTGCATCGATTGGCACGTGTAAAGCGCATGGTGGTGAGTACCTACCAGTCGGCAAGTGGGGCTGGTAGGGCCGCCATGATGGAACTGGATAGCCAGACGAGACAAGTACTCGATGGAGAACCTCCGAAATGTAAGTTGTTCCCGCAGCAGTATGCATTCAACCTTTTCAGCCATAATTCAGATATTGGCGAGGAGGGCTACAACACTGAAGAACTGAAGATGGTTTACGAGTCACACAAAATATGGGGTGATGACAGCATCAAGATTACCGCTACATGTGTCCGAGTTCCCGTCATGCGGGCTCACTCTGAGAGTATCAATCTCGAATTTGAGGATTCAATTGATGAAAAGAGTGCCAGCGAGGCGCTAAGGGCGGCGCCCGGGGTTACGGTGATTGATGATCGGGACAATAACCGCTTCCCCACTCCATTGGATGCGTCCGGCAAAGATGATGTTCTGGTCGGTCGAATCCGAAATGATATCAGCCGTAATGGCGATGGGTCTTGTGGGCTGGATATCTTCGTTTGTGGAGATCAGCTTCGTAAAGGTGCTGCACTCAACGCCGTTCAGATTGCGGAACTACTCTTGTGAATTTTGAAACAGTCTCTGTGGTGGGCACAATCCACTTGAATCATATGTGGGTGGTCTGTTAATGGTCTGCCCGGCGATGTCGTCCAGTAGGCTGCCCGATTGGTTGGCTATGTACTTTCAGCACCGGCTTGGGCCAGATCTCCTTCGTCATCCTTAACGGGTTCGCCGTCAGCGGTCACAAAGCTAAGGTGGTCCTTGCCATCCTCGCGACTGATGTGAATGGTCTGTCCTGGCTTGAATTCACCACGAAGGATTGCTTCGCTGAGCAGGTCCTCGACGTGCTGTTCGATTGCTCGCCGCAAGGGTCGGGCACCAAAATCAGGGTTGTAACCCTTTTCCACCAAGAAGTCTCTGGCTTTGTCGTCCAGTTTCAGTTTTAAGTCACGTTCGCGCAATCGGTCGTAGACTTTCTGCAGTTCATAATTAACAATACCATCCAAGTTGTCACGCGTCAGAGCGCGGAAAACAATCACATCATCAAGACGGTTAATGAACTCTGGCCTGAAGTACCGCTCAATTTCACTGTTGAGCGTCTGTTTCATCTTTGTATAGTCGGCCTCGACTGATGGCTTGGAAAACCCAAAGCCGCCTTTGGCCTTGATCAGATCAGCACCAATATTACTCGTCATGATCAAGATTACATTACGAAAGTCCACATGCCGTCCAAACGAATCGGTTAGCTGGCCTTCTTCCATGATTTGCAGCAGCATGTTGAATACGTCCGGGTGCGCCTTTTCTACCTCATCGAGCAATACCACTGCATAAGGTCTTCGCCGCACATGCTCGGTTAGCTGGCCACCTTCTTCGTAGCCAACATACCCCGGGGGTGCGCCGATGAGCCGGCTGACATTGTATTTTTCCATGTATTCGCTCATGTCAATGCGGATCAGTGAATCCTCATTACCAAACAGGAACTCTGCCAATGTCTTGGATAGATGGGTTTTGCCAACGCCGGATGGACCGACAAAGATGAAACTTCCCATGGGGCGCTTGGGATCCTTGAGCCCGGATCGGGCCCGGCGGATTGCCTTGGAGATCGTCTTAATTGCTTCGTCCTGGCTGACCACTCGCTTATGGAGTTCATCTTCAAGCTTGAGCAGGCGATCCGACTCTTGTTTCTCCAAACGGGTCAGTGGAATACCGGTCATCTTGGAGACAACTTCGGCGACGACCTCCTCGTCGACAACGCCGTCTACTTCCTTGGCCTTGGCCGACCATTCCTTTTGGATCTCTTCCTTTTTGGTCCGTAATGTTTCTGATTGGTCGCGTAGTTCTGCGGCCCGCTCATAGTCAGCTGCCTTGACGGCCTCATCCTTCTCGATACTTAACCGCTCGATTTTTTCCTCGATCTCTGCGAGGTTCGGCGGTTTGCTCATGCTTTTGAGTCGGATTCGTGCACCAGCCTCATCAATCACGTCAATGCTCTTATCCGGTTGCACGCGACCAGTGATGTAACGTGTCGACAACTCGACGGCCTGTTTGATCGCCTTATCCGTGATCTGGACGCGGTGGTGAGCTTCATAACGGTCTCGTAGTCCAGTGAGAATCTGTATGGATTCCTGTTTGTTAGGCGGTTCGACAAGAATTGTCTGGAATCGACGCTCTAATGCACCATCTTTCTCAATATACTTGCGGTATTCATCGAGCGTGGTTGCACCGATGCACTGGATTTCACCGCGGCTTAGTGCCGGCTTGAGTACATTCGACGCATCAATCGCGCCTTCGGCCCCGCCAGCACCAACCAGTGTGTGCAACTCATCGATGAAGAGCAGTACATTCTTCGCCCTTCGCACCTCGTTCATGACTGCTTTGATTCGTTCTTCGAACTGGCCGCGATACTTGGTGCCGGCAACCATCATCGGCAGATCCAGAACCACAATTCGCCGGTCATCCAGCAGTTCGGGTACATCTTTACCAATGATCTTCTGAGCAAGGCCCTCCACGATCGCCGTCTTGCCCACCCCGGCTTCACCTAGGAGAACAGGATTGTTCTTTGTGCGGCGACATAGTATCTGAATGAGTCGCTCAATTTCGTTGGCACGGCCAATGACTGGGTCAAGCTGACCTTCCCGAGCGAGATCCGTCAGGTCACGGCCAAAGCTGTCCAGTGCGGGGGTCTTGCTCTGCGATTTCTTGCCCGATGGGGCATCGCGACCCTCTTTGTCGACCGCAGCCTCTTCCGGGTCAACACCAGCGCCTAGGAGATTGAGAACCTCTTCGCGTACATCCTCAAGTTTCAAGCCAAGATTCAGGAGTACTTGTGCTGCTACACCCTCATGTTCACGCAATAAACCGAGCAATAAATGTTCGGTGCCCACGTAGTTATGGTTAAGGCTACGGGCTTCTTCAATTGAGTATTCAATGACCTTCTTGGCGCGGGGCGTTTGTGGCAACTTGCCCATGGTGACCATGTCAGGTCCGCTCTTGACCAGCTTCTCCACTTCAAGGCGCACTTTGCGTAGATCGACGTCTAGATTCTTCAGGACATTTGCGCCTACACCCGAGCCCTCCTTGACAAGGCCGAGCAGGACATGCTCGGTGCCGATGTATTCATGATTGAATCGTTGGGCTTCCTGGTTTGCCAAAGCCATTACTTTTCGAGCACGGTCTGTAAATCGTTCAAACATTTCAACACCCTTGTGACAGCGCCTTGGCGCGTGGACTACTATGTTGGTGCCCATCTGTCTCTAATCTAGTCTACGAACTTTTTCCGGGCGTGGTGCGGTAGGAGGGCAAATCTTTACCGGAACAGCTCCAAGGCTACCAACCACCCATTTATCCAACAACTTGGAATTACTTTCGGCTCATTTTAGTTCAAACGTCATCTGGGCGTCATTATCGGCAAATTGGTATGGAACCGCAGCCCAAGAACCTCCGAGGATGGCTGTTTTAGGGTGTCTATGGTGATCTAATCGCTTCGAATCCGTTAACCGGGGGGCCTTATAGGGGGGGTA
>CAUZIY010000116.1:0-10006 GCA_963579995.1 Phycisphaerae bacterium | reverse complement strand
ATACCAGGCAATCACGTCCAGCTCTGTTGGTGGCGATAGGACGGCGCTTATCTACGACACGGACAAACTGGCATTGTTGACAAGCGGAGAAATAAAGGATGGAGTTACACACCCGATTGCGTATGCAGCCTTTCGTCCTGATGGGACAAGTGGCGAATCTGATATCCACGTATACGCGATCCATCTAAAAAGCGGATCTTCATCTAGTAACAAGGCCGCAAGAGGCAATGAGATAGCAGTTATACGAATGCATGCAGATTTATTGGGACCATATGCAAACGTGATATTTTCTGGTGACTTTAATATCCATGGTCATTCTGAATATGCAGTAACAAACCTACAGGCAACTGGTAATGGTCAGGCATATGACGTTGTGGATTCACCCGGTGAATGGCGAGATAACGAACAGTTCAAGCATGTGCACACGCAAAACCCGCGGAGTGATATGGATGACCGTTTTGATTTCCAGTTTGTAACGGGCGAACTGATTGATGGCGTAGGATTGGACTACCTGCCTCAATCCTTTCAGGTATTGGGGAATAATGGGACGCACGCATTGGGTGGTCCTATTTCAAGTGGAGCAGGCGCATCAACTGAAGTGCTAAGTGCACTTGTCGCGGCGAGCGATCATCTTCCAGTCTTTGCTGACTATTACGACATTGCCAGCCATCCCGGTGATGCGAATTTAGATCACATTGTTGATGTGTCAGACTTAGGCATTTTGGGTTCCCACTTTGGAGAGAATGGCGTCACCTTTTTGGAGGGCGACTTTAATGGTGATGGTATTGTTGATGTGGCTGATTTGGGCATCCTCGGTGCCAACTGGACTGCGTCGCAAGCAACGGGGAATGCGTCAGCTTTAGTTCCTGAACCGGCAGCGCTATCACTTCTTGCGATGAGTGTATTGATGGTTGGTCACAGGCGGCGTTAAGGGCTGCTAATCCGCCTGAAACTCTTAAATTACCCTGCTATATTCTCCTCCTTTTCAGAAGCTTCAGCCGTGAACAAACCCTTTACCACGATACCTTTCCATAAACAGTTTCTGATAATCTTCTCGGAAATTGGTGTTGCGCCTGACATACTCCATGGGATCCTCAACTCCCTGCTTCAGGTTTGACTCAATCCACAGGTGGAGCTTTCTCATCAACTCCTTGGCCTTGCCTTCCTCCTCTTGGGCCAGGTTCACGATCTCCATAGGATCCCTGGCCACATTGTATAACTCAACTTCGGCATCCTGGCAGTAAGAGATAAGCTTCCAGTCGCCCGCCCTAACAGCCCTGATACCACCTCCATCTTCTGCGATAACCTCCTCCCGAACGTTCTTACCCTCCATGAGTGCCCGCAGGCTTACTCCATCCACCTGAGCAGTATTGGCGACATCAGCCAGGTCCAGAATCGTAGGGAGAAGGTCTATCTGCGAGGCAAAGCCCTTTACTCTCTTACCCTGAGCCAACCGGCCAGGGCAGCTGATGATCAGAGGAACGTGAATATTCGCGTCATAGAGGTTCACATGGGTATAGATGCCGTGCTGACCGAGCAACTCCCCGTGATCGGATGTCACGATGACGAGAGTATCCTGCAAGATCCCGGTCTTCTTGAGCTGATCTAAGACCTCACCTATACAATGATCAACGTATGCCACGGCGCCATCGTATAGATCTATCGACGCCTCTCGACTCGGTACCGTCCCTGGGGATCTTTGCTCCGGTACCACACCATAGCCTTCATACAATTCGTCCACTTGGCCCCACCCGGGTACATACCGATAGCCTGCCGCTGCTTCCCTGGTCTCCAAGTCAGTCAAATCGCCCTTCTTGTGTTGGAAGAGGCTTCTGTACGACCCGGGTTGCGTGTACGGCTGGTGAACATCCCAGTAATGAACGAAGGCAAAGAACTTGTCGTGGCGGTGTGTTGCGAGCCAGGGAATCAGGCGCTCATTGTACCAATCTGCCCGTACCCGCTCGCCCAACTCGTTCCAGTCGTTCGGATTAGATATGTCGCTTACATAGTTTTCAAAGCCGCGATAGTAGTGCACAGGATCCTGGGACCAGGATCTGTTGTGAGCAAGGTTGTCAAATGCAACGGTCGTGTACCCCTGAGCCCTTAGAATCTCGGCCAGTGTCGGGATATCGTCAAGCATAAGATCCGGCGGCGTGACATTATAGACGCCGTGATGGATGGGATAGAGACCTGTGTGAATGCCCGTAAAAGCAGTTCCCGTACAAACTCCTGAGGCATAGAACTCCTCAAAGGTGATGCCATGCTTAGCCAGTTCATCCATGTTCGGACTGGTCTGCCGGAAGTAACCGTAGCAGCCAAGGTGGTCTGCCCGCAATGTGTCATTGACGATCAGCAGGACATTCATAGTTTCATCGCTCCTCGGGATCGAACGCTTGAAGCGCCGAACGATATATTTACGTGACGGGTAATTGGACCAGGATTCTTTTTGCATATCCTTCTAAACGTCACCTCGCCACATTTTCATAATCGTCCAATCACCTATCTATTAGACAATTATAGCTGCGACAGTCTTGCCTTCCGCGCGTTGTACGGCGCGCATCTGCAAGGTAACAAGCTGCGCGATCACATGTTCCAGTTGCCGCCGGGTGTGCATGACACGGGGCTTCAAGGCTTGGGAGCATTGAAGGTTCAGTGAAATCTTAAACCTTGATTGCAATTCGCGCTGATTCATCGATGCGATGCAGGAAAAACTTTAATTGATGCTTCTGGATGTACTCATCCACTGCTTTATTCTGTCCCTTCCAGGCCAGATAGTCGTCGATGATCAGGACACCTCCCTTGACCAACCTTGGGAACAGATGCGTTAGTTCGTGACAGGTTGAATCGTACCAATCGGTATCCAGGCGCAATATTGCGATGGTTGAGGGCATCGTCCCGGGGATGGTTTCTTCAACCTTTCCAGCAACATAGTGCATCCTCTGCTGGTCATAACTGGTCAATTGCATCGCTTGCTGGACATCATGAAGAGACGCATGGCACCAGTCCGATCGGTCTTCGCCTGTCTGCCGCTCGTGGAACCGGTCCAAGGCGTGTTCTCCAGTACATCGCACATCGACCTCCGTCGGCTCCGTCATACCAGTGAAGGTGTCGTAGAGATACAATTCACGATCCGTAATATCGTGCTCAAGCAGCGTGCGGGCTGCTGCCATCATGCTGCCACCTCGCCATACACCACACTCTACGATCGCGCCGGGAATTCGGTTTTTAGCTATGTATGACGTGGCGCGGATTATATGCAAAATCCGGTTCGGTCCCGTCATCGTATAAGGGGCAACGAACTTGATTGTCGAGATATCACTTTCCGAGTAATCACGAGGAAACTGATTCGACTCTGCTTCTGTGGGTGGGCAGTGATCAACGATGTCATACCCCAGAACACGAAACAGTTTGCGTATGGTGCTCTTAGCTAAACGAAACAATTGATATTTCCTCCTTGATGGGGCGCAAACAGTAGACATCCATTGCCACTCGTGTCTCGATTTTTCACGTCAATCTGGTTGAGACTCCGCCAAGAGATTATCTGCCGACAAAACACCGCGCAGACAAGACTGCCTGATTATTTTAACCAATACAATAATAAGTCGGTTACTTTACCGCATTTTGTTTTCAACCGTTCTGCTATGCGATGCCGCCTCACCCTTTCTGCTATATTATTCCACATCTAAAGCATTAAGGGTTGGCAGTCTTGCAACTCAGTGGAGGCAAGGGATTGGGTATCTCAAGATTTTCTCTTTTTCTTGGTGTGCTGTTGTTAACCAACACTGCCAGCGCACACGATTGGCATCGCCACGATGGCACATCAACTTCCGCAACCGACGCGGCTTTCACAATCCCGCCGACCGCTGGATCAGAGCCTGCGGATTCGGCGGCCGTGGCAAGATTGGCAGAGCCATTTTCGAGTTTCCACGATAATGATGTGCGTTACCATTGGGACAATACATACTTTCACGTCGAATCGAACAGCATTCCCGACCACGAAATGTTTACTGGAATCACGTCCTGGCAACAGCAGGTTGCACTGCCGCAAAACTACCATGGGAACAACGCATGGAGCATTCCGCTGAATCCCGTAGTTGCACAAACTCCCATAATGCTTGAAAGTGACCTTTTCCGTGGCGCAGTCGCGCTGGCCGTGAATGGCATCCCGATCTTCAACGCGCTAAACAATCGCGGAGAGGATGCCTTTCTCGCGGGCGAACTAGACAACTTTGGCGGACATGCAGGAAGAGGCGATGACTATCATTACCATATTGCCCCACTCCATCTGATCGCTACCGTCGGCATTGACCAGCCGATTGCTTTTGGACTCGACGGATATCCGCTGTACGGCCTCACCGAGACAGACGGTTCGGCAGTAACCGGCCTGGACACGTTGAACGGGCATGGAACTGACTACCACTACCATGCCACTGAGGCGTACCCCTATATTATGGCGGGAATGCGTGGGGAGGTGACAGTCTCAAACGACCAGATCGAACCCCAGCCGCGGGACACTCCCGCCCGACCCGCTATGGACCCACTCAACGGGGCGACAATCACTGGATTCAGTTCACCCCAGCCTGACAGCTATTCTCTAACGTATTCTCTTAACGGCCAGGACTATACCGTCAACTGGTCGGCAGATGCTGCGACCAACGATATTACGTTTGAGTTTTTCGACCCCGGTGGATCGAGTACAACTGAAACGTACACCGACGCCTATAATCCTCGATCTGTTTATGCATCCTCCGCCCTTGACTTCGTGCGGCTTGGTTCCGACAACGCCCGCTTCACCATGACCGGCGAGCCGGGATTTGGCTACCAGTTCGAATCCTCGGTTGATTCGAAAACGTTTGACACATTCGGCTTTCGTCTGCTGGATGGAACTGGAATAACCACGTTCGATCTTGAGCCGGGCGTCATGGGCACGTACCTTCGAGCCTTGGGAACCACGACGTTACCGGTTACCGCAGCGCCCGGCGACGCCAACTTCGACGGGATCGTGGACGTGGCGGACCTTGGCATCCTCGGCGCAAACTTCAACGCCGATGACATGCAGTGGAACACCGGCGACTTTAATCTGGACGGCATGACAGACGTCGCCGACCTTGGCATCCTCGGTGCCAACTGGACCGCGTCGCAATCAACAGGCAATGCGTCGGCTCTGGTTCCTGAACCAGCAACCCTATCCCTGCTGGCAATGAGTGTGCTGTTGGTTGGGCACAGGCGACGATAAGGGCTGTTAATCCATCTTCAAAAAAACCTAAAGCGTCCGCCCGTTGTACTATCCTGTTACAGGTAGTAGCGAAATCAAACAAGTGACAACCGGGGGATCGACCTGGCGCATGGAATTTTAATTCAAGGATAACACCGATGATCTGTGAAAAACGAATGATGTGCTGTGTCCTGACTGCAATCGGACTCGCCACAGCCCTTGGCAATCCGGCCCTGGCAGCCGAGGTAAACGCGACGGCCAACAAGTGGCAATTCAAGATCGATCCGAAAGATGCCGGTGTCGATGAGCAATGGTTTGACCCAAAACTTGATGACCATGAGTGGTCCAGCGTCAGCACACACCGTTGGAAGGGATGGAAGCAACAGGGCTTGGCGGAACATGAAGGTTTTGCATGGTACCGCGTGACGCATGAAGTTCCCGAGGAACTGGCCAAAAAGCATATCTATCTTTACTTCGCCGGCGTTGGTGATGCGGCATGGGTCTGGGTCAACGGCCAGAATGTCGGCCATCACGAACTGGTGTTGGGTGATGATAATCCAAGCTGGGTTCGCCAGTTCTCATTCGATGTCACCGAGTTGATTCGCACCGGTGAAATGAATCAGATCACGGTTCGCGTGCAAAACGTCAAGGGGTCGGTGGCTGGTATCTGGCAGCCGGTGATTTTTATTGCCAGTAACCAGCCGCAAACGACCAGTGACATGCGGGACCCGTACACGAAGCTCAGTGAACAGATTCTCATCGACATGGACCCCATCGTACGTTTCGATGTTTGGACAACCTACGCCTATCAACCGATATTGCCGACCGACCAGCCGCCATCAACCGAGCCGGCCATCGTGAAGCAGATGGCGAATGGGGCACAAGCCCGCAGCTTCGAAGAGGCAATTCATCTTCGCGGTGCTTCAGGTGAATGGGTTCCTATGGCGGTTCGCGTGCATAACCCAGGCGAACAACCGATCACTGTACGCTGCGACTTTCTACCGGTACGCCATGCGAAGCTGAAGCTGCAAATGGCAATGGATCGCGTCGAAATTCGGTCAGTAGATTACATCCTGACAAAGCGCAGGGACTTGGTACCTGATCCACTACCCAACCTTGGCAGTGCCAATAGCCTGCGGATTGCACCAGCGCAGACCGAAACTTTTTTCGTACTCATCGATACCCGTGGAATGCCCGCGGGCAGATGGAAGGGCAAACTACACCTGACACCGCTTCGGGCGGGCCCGTTCCTCGACGTTCCGTTCCAACTTGAGGTAGCGCCCGTGGCATTGCCCGAACGCGTACCTATCTGGGTCAGCATGTGGTCCAATACACCCTCCGCACTGTGGATGCCCGACCGGCGTGGTCCCAACGAAGCTTACATGTCGCTGATGCGTCGGACCGGGGTCAACGTCGTGATGTGTAACCTGTGGCCCAAACCCGTTCTCAACGATGCGGGACAGATCGTTGGCATTGACACCGTGGAGTTCGACAGAACACTGATACGCCATGGTTTCAGCAATAAGGACTTCCTGGTGATCGGACATTTCCTCAGCCCTTCCGGTGTAAAGGAGAATTTTGAAAAGCCCGGCACGCCTGACACGTCGGACCAGTGGAAACAGAATGTTCGTCAGTACATGAGCATGTTTGGCAAACACATCCATGAAAACCAAGGGATTCCTTACAATCGCTGGGGGTTGTATCTTCAGGATGAATCTGCCGGACCGTTCTATGTCACGCTAGCGAAGTTGGTTCGCGCAGCAAATCCAAAGATCCAACTCTGGGTGAATCGGCTTGGGGATATCGAGACAATGAAAAAGGCTGCGCCTTACATTGACATCCTGGCCCCCTACTCACCATGGCTGAGTAGAAAAGGTCGTGGTCATGGGGAGCATCCCAAGAGCGAGCGACTGATGGACGAGCGGGGTGTGCCGTGGTGGCCTTACCTTCACGCCTGGTGGCAGGGCGCAGAGAAAACAGCTTTTCCACGGGCCACGCCCATGGCGGCTCACAACATGTTGCGCATGCAACCCTGGCTTGCGTGGGAACAGGATTTTGATGGCTATGGGTATTGGATTTACGGCCTGGAGAACTATCTGCGCCGGTACAGCGGCTACCCCTCCATCGGACTCAAGTTGCTCAATGTACCGCACGAAAATGTGGGCTTTATTTACCTGGGACATGACGGACCGATCACCAGCCGTCGGCTTGAGGCCTATCGCGAAGGATGGGAGGACTACAAGCTCCTTTGGACCATCGAGCAGGCCGTCGGTCTCGACGGTCAGGATCCGGCAGTCGTTGAACAGGTAAAGGCCAACATGTCAGTGGCTGCGACCCAGATCCTCGATGACAAGGACAATTTCAATTTGCTCCTGAAGTGGCGGGACAAACTGCTCGACGACGCCACCAAGCTTTGCACCTCTGCACCGTTGGATGTCGCGATCGCCGATGTAAAAGTCACCGGCAACAGTATTGAACTGATGTGCTCCGCTTCCCAACCCGTTCGGGTCTGGACCTGGGTGGACCGCGGGCCCAACGAGTACAGTATCGTTGAGCCAGCAGGTGAGTCCGACGCTCCAGTGGTTGTGATCAACAAGCTCGTGCCCGGAGAGACGTGCAGGCTCACATTGGTCTTCACAGGCCCCGCCGGCCAACAGAAAGTAATCACACGGCAAGTGACAACCCAGGAATGGGATTAGACCGTATTGCCAAAGCACCATCCCAAAGGCTAGCATACGCGATGACGCCTGTGGTATTATTAGCGGCATTCAATTCGTAGTGACTTTGATTAATTGGCCAGTGTGAGATTCACGGAAACATGTCACGTATAAAGCCAAAGGGTTTTACGCTGATTGAACTACTCGTGGTGATCTCAATCATCGCGCTGCTGATCGCGATGCTGTTGCCGGGGTTGGAGAAGGCAAGGATCGTAGCCCGAAGCACGCAGTGCTTGGCATCATTGCGCGAACTGAGCGTGGCAACTAGAATCTATGCAGTTGATCACCATGACCACATGCCCACCTGTTACCGACTCAATGGCAAATATAATTGGGTTGACCAGGTAGTGCTTGGCGTCATGGGCTTTGATCAAAAGATTGGAGCAAGCCCCAAGAAAAAGGGATTCATGACAGAACTCAACACAAAGGGAGTCAAGTCTGAATTCTGGTGTCCCGAGCAGTCAAATAACGTACCAGGAACGGCCCGGCTTTATGTTCCCGGCCAGGTGTGGGGACCCCCGAGCCCTCGCAACTACGGGATGAATGACTGGGATGCGGGCAATAACATGATGCCGCACTTTCGAACCTATGAGTCGTTCAAGTATCCATCGACCACGTTTCTCTATACCGACACGACACCCTCATCACCCCACCATAGCACTGCCCAGGCAGCCTGGTACTGGCCAATGCACTTTGGCGGGCAATTTTATGAACCGGCTTTCTATGTGGATTACCGTCACGACGGTCGGCTTAACATGGCTTACGTGGATGGGCATGCTGACATTCCCCAATTAGAACCGGGAGCGGGAATTCTGCCCGCGGCTGGACCGGGGTTACCGTGGGCTCTTGATGGGAGGGAGAAATACATGTGGGGACATCTCGGTAGCAATGCTGTAGGCCCGGACAATTTTGGAAGAGCGGAGTGGATTCCTCCGCGATATTAAGCAAAGCTCACCTTCTGAATCCTATTACGATCAATAACCGACCATCACTACTCTCACCATCGGCACCCGTGATGGGAAGTTCGACACCATTGCTGGCATTCAAATCAAGGTCCACATGGAAACCTTTGGTGCCAATTGGACCACATTGCAAACAACCGCCAACGCGTCGATATTAGTTCCCGAAGCGGCAACGCTGTCACTTCTTGAAATAAGTTTGTTGGTGGCTGACCGCAAATGAGGTCAAGAATCATCAATTTTCAACTTTCCAGATTTCAAACAGGGCATCGCAACGACAATCTAATCCTGCAGTATTCTATTGTGGAATACAAACGTTCATTCGGTTCAAAATGAAACGGATTGAAATGCACGAACCGTGATGCATTTCCATGATGTCGTAAATCCCCCAGGCACCTTGATGATGGTGGTATGCCAGGAGGCTCAGATCTGCACTTCATCGGGAACAAGATGCCGGCGGTCAGCAGATAAATTTTTCATAAGTTGCGACTGAAATAATTCTCGGCCTCTCGCCCGTCCCTTGTTTTCACCAATCACTGCCGCCTTGGGCCAGAACGAAACGCTCAAACGCCTCCTGTCACTGGTCCCAACATTCGTCGAACCGGCGTGAATCGTGGCCAGGTTGATGACGGTCATCTGCCCGGCACTGGCAACAATGGGAATCAAATCAGCATATTCAAGATCTGGCAACTGGTCTAAACACGTGCCAATAACAACAGGAGCTGCATGAATATCGGGCATGTTTATGTAATCATCTTTGTCAAAAGGACCGTGAACATATCGCGGCTTGTCACCCATGTATTCAGCAATCTGCCGATGGCTTTGGGGGCGATATACCAAAGGTGCGCATTTTTCATCAACATCAGCGATCCAGATAAAAAAGGTGAGCTCCATCCTTCGAGGGACAGATGCCATATCCGTAACGCTGAAGGTGAAATCCGTATGTTCACCGGTGTCTTTAAAAACATTTTCAGAATCTGGGTGGGTCTTGCGGATAGCGGAACCGACCATGACCACTTCGTCACTATACAGCAGGCGCTTGGCAACTGATTCAAAGAATGGCTGTTCCATAATCCGGACAAACGCCGGTTCACACACATTATTCTTCCCTACTC
>CAUZIY010000115.1:0-10185 GCA_963579995.1 Phycisphaerae bacterium | reverse complement strand
AGTCCAGGTTGCGGTGCTTACCGAGAAGGTTCGGAGTTTGACCGAACATCTCAAGGTACATAAGCATGACTATTCTTCCCGCCGTGGTTTACTTGTAATGGTATCCAAACGCAACCGACTGCTTCAATATCTTGCTCGCAAGGATCGTTCGGCATACCAAGACCTGATTGGTCGCCTCGGTCTGCGTAAGTAATACTCTAACGGGCTTTGAACCGCCCCGATCGACATGCATTAGGTTTATGAAGACGGAAAGGAAGTTTTAGTTCAGGAGCAGACGACAGACGGCCCGAGGCACTATTAATATTAATTGGGTAAGTGCTCTAGGTCATCTGTCTTCTGCTGCAAAGCTTCCTTTGAATATTTTGGAAACATGGGTAACCCTGCCGCGTATCAACCGGCAGAGATGGTTGGTACACGCTGTATCGTGATCAGGTGCGGCAACAACCAATTACCCCCAATAACAAAGGATAGATTCACATGGCAGCTACAAGAGTTGAAGTTGAACTTGGCGGTCGCACGCTGAGTATTGAGACCGGCAAACTGGCCAAGCAAGCCGATGGAGCCGTACTGGTGCAATACGGTGAGACCGTTGTACTGGGCACGGTGGTTCGGGATAAACCACGCGAAGGGATCGATTTCTTCCCGCTTACGGTTGACTATCGGGAGAAGATGAACGCAGCGGGCAAGATCCCCGGATCCCGCTTTCGTCGTCGCGAGGGAGCGCCCAATACAAAAGAAATTCTCACCATGCGCAACATTGACCGCCCCATCCGGCCCCTGTTCCCCAAGGGCTACTTTGATGAGGTGCAGATCCAATGTTGGGTTCTTGCCGCCGATGGGCAAAATGAGCCTGATGTCCTGGCCGGTATCGCCGCATCGGCAGCTTTATCGATCAGTTCCATTCCGTTCGGAGGTCCGTTGGGCAATGTTCGTGTAGGCCGGATCGATGAGCAGTTTGCCATCATGCCGACCGCGGCCCAAAACGACTATAGCGATCTGGATATGCTGCTTTGTGGTCACAAAGACGGGCTCAACATGATCGAGGTCGGTGCCCATGAACTGAGCGAGGACACCATTGCGGATGCCATTGAGTTTGGCTACGAACAGATACTCAAGATTGTCAGCGCGATTGATGACCTGGTTTCCAAGGTGGGCAAGGAAAAGGTCTTTGACCTACAAGTAGCGCCCGATGACATTGTTGAACTGGCAGAAACCAAGTTGGCCGGGCCGCTCAAGGCGGCAAAGACCAAGGACGGCACGAAGCTGGACCGCCAGGAAGCCGTGTCACAGGTGATCAAGGATTTTATCGCCCAACAGTTTCCCGAACCGGATGACTCGGCCGGTGCCAAGACATATGCCGAATGGCAAACACGCTGTTCACTAGCCAAAGTTGCGGTGCATGACCTTGAAGAGCGTATTACACGCGAAGTCATTCTTGGTGGTGTTCGTACGGATGGTCGCAGCCACGACCAGTTGCGATCAATCAGTTGTGAGACCGGCGTATTGCCTCGCGTGCATGGATCTGCTCTATTCACACGCGGTGAAACACAGTCGCTGGTTACAATTACCATTGGCACCAAGCGGGATGAACTCACCGTTGAATGTTTGGGTGACGAATACGCCGAAAAGTTTTATCTGCATTACAACTTCCCCCCCTTCTCGGTTGGTGAAGCCAAGCGTATCACCGGCCCAAGTCGTCGTGATATCGGCCACGGGATGCTGGCCCAAAAGGCCCTCCAACCGATCCTTCCCTCGATAGAAGATTTTCCCTATACCGTCCGAATCGTCAGCGACATACTTGAATCCAATGGCTCATCCAGCATGGCATCGGCGACCGGTGGCACGCTGGCTCTCATGGATGCCGGCGTTCCGATCAAGGCACCGGTGGCCGGGATCAGCATCGGCTTGATTGCAGAAGGTGATCAAGAGATCTACCTGACAGATATCCAAGGCGAGGAAGATCATTTTGGCGACATGGATTTCAAGGTTACAGGGACTCGTGACGGGATTACGGCCATCCAGTTGGACCTCAAGATCCGTGGTTTGAATATGGACCAGATTCGCAAGACCTTCACGCTGGCACGGCAGAACCGAATCGAGATCATTGAAATGATCGAAGCTGAAATTCCCGAGCCGCGTGCAGAAATGAGTCCGCACGCTCCGCGGCTACTGACCACCCAGATCCATCCTGACAAGATCGGCCTGCTGATTGGTCCTGGTGGTAAGACCATTCGAGGATTGGAAGAACAGACCGGCGCCAAGATCGAGATCGAAGAGGATGGCACTATCTTTATTTCAGCGGTGGGCGCGGGTGAAGCCGAAGCGGCACTGGAAGAAGTTGAAAAGCTGTGTGCCGAGGTCAAGGTGGGCCAGATCTATACCGGCAAGGTTAATTCAATCAAGGACTTTGGTGCATTTATCGAAGTTATTCCAGGCCAGGATGGGCTATGCCATATTTCCGAACTGGATGATGGTTACGTCGACAAGGTGACGGATATCGTCAAGATTGGTGAGACGGTTCGCGTTAAGGTCATCAACGTTGACGAGCAGGGCCGTGTCAAACTGTCGCGTAAAGCCGCACTGGTTGAAGAAGAGCCCGAAAAGGCACCGGTGTAGGATGAAGGTATGAATATTTGCCTAGCGTGATCGCTTGGGTGCATTGGGTGAATAATCCTTGCCCATAAGGCCAGATGGATGATGCGGCGCACCGGCAAAATCAGTGGCTCTTGGTGGTCTGGTTCCCAATGGCTGCATAGCTCAATACTGTCGTACCCATCATGACGTGGTTCTTGCTCGGTATCATGGGCGGCGTTTTGCTGACGATTCCGTTGGCGGCGATTGCTGCTAGGCGTGCGGCGCGACGTGTACGTCGATTGGAGCAACGCGCTCGATCATCCCAGCGTCTTGCGGAGTTGGGCACACTGACTGGTGGCTTGGCTCACGAGATCAAGAATCCCCTGTCCACCATCGGGCTCAACGTGCAACTTTTGCAGGAGGATCTGGAGGAACTCAAAACACCAGCTCAAGATGATGTCCCGCCAGATGATGCACACGATGAACAGATCGGTCGCATTCAACGGCGGTTCGAATCACTCTCCAAGGAAACGCATCAACTACGCGATATTCTTGAGGATTTCCTCAAGTTTGCCGGCCGTGTCAAGCTTGACCAGACGCCCACGGATGTGAACCAGCTGATTGAGGAACTGGTCGACTTCTTTATGCCACACGCCACTGAATCGGGCGTTCACCTTCGAAGTCAGTTGTCGGCTTCAAATTCAACCTGCCTGATCGACCGCACCGCCTTTAAGCAGGCATTACTGAATCTTCTGATCAATGCCAGCCAGGCCATGGCCAATGCGCGTCAGAAAGATAAGCCGAGCAGTGGTGGTGCCGAACTGATCATTCGTACTCAGCGGGTTCGATCAGTTGATAAATCGGAAGACTTACAGATCGATATTATCGATACCGGTCCGGGCATGTCCCCGCAAACAGCTGAAAAGATCTTTCATCCCTACTTTTCAACCAAGGCTAGTGGAACAGGGTTGGGCCTGGCAACCGCCCGGCGCATTATTGAAGAACACGGCGGATCCATCAGCGTTCATTCGGAACTTGGTCGTGGCACGGACTTCATGATTGTGATGCCGCTGGATGCCTAGTCCGGTGGATTCAACCATCAGGCCGCGATCACAGCATCGCCAAGTTGTTCAGGGATAAAATTTTGTAATGATTTCAATCAGTTCCTCTGCGCGTGGATCACGGGATCCATGTGTCGAACCTGGAGGAACTGGAGTTTTGAATGCCGTGCGGCTGGCTAGATCTTCAGGTTTTCCGTCACGCGCCGCATCGCCTCATTCACGTTGTCCCGGCTGTTGAATGCACTGATCCGAAAATACCCTTCTCCGGCCGCACCAAAACCACTGCCGGGGGTACCCACCACGTGCGCTTCATTGAGCAGTTGGTCGAAGAACTCGAAGCTTGTCAGATTATTTGGCGTCTTAAGCCACACGTAAGGTGCATTGACACCGCCATAAACTACGATGCCGAGAGATTCAAGGGTTTGGCGGACGATCTTTGCATTGGCCATGTAGAAATGCACAAGTTCAGCTGCCTGGGCTTGGCCTTCATGGCTGTAGACCGCTTCGGCGCCGCGTTGGACGATGTATCCAACTTCGTTGAACTTCGTCGTGTGGCGCCTGTACCAGATGTTATGCAGGCTGACACGTGTGCCGTCGCCGGTCGTACCCATCACTGATTTGGGAACAATGTTGTAGGCACAACGTGTTCCCGTGAAGCCGGCTTTCTTAGAAAAGCTTCGAAATTCAATGGCCACATCACGCGCGCCGTCGATTTCATAAATTGAATGTGGGATTAACGGGTCGCAGATGAACGCTTCGTAAGCGGCATCAAAGAGTATCAGGGCGTCGTTTTCACGTGCATAGGCAACCCACCGGGACAGATCCTCACGTGTTGCCACGGCGCCGGTGGGGTTGTTTGGATAGCAGAGGTAAATCACGTCCACCTTACCGTCGGGGATTTGTGGTGAGAAGTTGTTCTCTGCCGTTGCTGCCATATAGACAAGGCCTTCATAATGCCCCGATCCATCGGCTGGACCTGCATTTCCAGCCATGACATTGGTGTCCACGTAGACGGGGTACACCGGATCCAGTACGGCAATGGTATTGACCCGACCAGGCGCAAAGATATCCAGGATATTTCCAGTGTCGCACTTGCTGCCATCGGAAATAAAGATTTCGTCGGCATGGATATCACATCCACGGGCTTGGAATTCATGTTCGGCGATTTTCTCACGTAGAAAATCATATCCTTGCTCCGGTCCGTACCCATGAAAGGTTTTACGACTTCCCATTTCAGCCACGGCCTGCTGCATTGCATCAATGCAGGCTGCTGGCAGTGGTTCGGTCACATCACCAATACCAAGCCGGATGATATTGGCATCCGGATTTGCCTCCGCGAACTCGCTTGTGCGCCTCGCAATTTCCGGGAAAAGGTAGCCGGCCTGAAGATTTAAATAGTTGTCATTAATTCGCATCGATTAATCCTACGTGAAGCGTACCATTTGAAAATACAACATTTAGCGGCAGGGTCGGTTGGTGGTTTGTGTTCTACTTTTCCAAAGCCATCGGCAGTGGGTCAGGATGTTTACCCGGTGAGGGGGGCCAGGTGACTCGGTGGTCGTTTGGAATGGCATCCAGCTGACAATCGCGGAAACCTCCTAATCAGATTCTTTGCCCAGTTGATCCCGTGCGAAGGCCCGCCCAACTTCCAATGCGTCATGGATCTTTTCCGGATCCTTGCCACCTGCTTGTGCCATATCCGGCCGACCGCCCCCGCCCCCGCCGGCAACCTTGGCCACCTGACGCACCCAATCACCGGCCTTTAATCCTTGGTCGATGAGCGGTTTGGGAACAGTGGCCAGGAACATCACCTTGCCATTTTGGACCGAGCCAAGCAGCATGGGCGACTTGGGGCTGCGTTTCTTGATGACGTCCATGGCCGTTCGAAGGCCGTTGGCATCGGCGTTCTCAATGGCGGCGACAATAACACCGCCATCACAGTTGTCTGCCAACTGGCGAGCGACATCCACGACCGCGCCGGCCGCCTTTTTGCTTTGCATTTTCTGATGCTCTTTTACCGTCTTGGTAAGTTCAGAAAGTGCTTGGTTCAACCCAACCCGTGCGCGTACCGGGAGTGTCGCTGCGGCGACCTGGGTCATCAATCGGCCGACATGTTCACCCAGCGCCTCGGCAAGTTCTAATCGCATGGTGTCCACTTGTGCCAGTAGCCGGTCACCTTCTTCAATGGCGTGATCGGCTGCCTGGCCCGTCAAGCCCGTCACCCGGCGAACCCCTTTGCCTACCGCCTCTTCATTTACAATCACAAACTTCCCAGCAGCCCCGGTTCGGTCCAGGTGTGTACCGCCGCAGAATTCAATTGAATAATTCCCCCATTTTTTGTTCGTGGGGTCATTCAATAGATCGCCGACTGGAACCCCGATTGATACCACGCGGACCGTGGGCAGATATCGTTCGCCGAAAACAGCACGCAGCCCGTTGATCCGCAGTGCTTCATCCTGGGGCACCTCATCCCAATACACCGGAAGATTCTCGCTGATATCCTGGTTCACCGTCTGTTCCACCTGGTTGATCTGCTCTTCTGTCAAGCCGGAATGATGTGAAAAATCAAATCGTGTTTTCTCATCGTCGACCAGAGATCCCTTTTGATCGACCGATTCACTCACGTGCAATCGCAAGGCACGATTCAACATGTGTGTTGTCGTATGATTTGCCATAGTCCGTTGTCGACGGGGCATATCAATTTTTGGATGTATCGGTTGCGTGTTAGTGGAGGTGAGCGGTCCAGCCACGACATGACCGAGATGGAAGAACACGTCTCCCCCCCGGGCCATGTGGTCGACCCTTAACATGCCCCCAGTTCCGATTTCCATGAGGCCGGTATCACTCACCTGGCCGCCCGCTTCGGCATAAAAGGGTGTGGTATCCAGTACGACCGCCACGGCTTCACCTTCACTTGCCTGGTCGCACCGCTGGTAACTGCCTTCCGTGTACTTGAAGATTATGACGGTGGTCGGGTCGGATCCGGGCTTTTGGTCTTTGTCCGCCGGATCAATGAACACGGTTGGGCACAGCTCTTCGTGCTGGATCAGGTCTGAAAGTCCTGCCGTTTGATCTTCGCCATCGGATTGGCGCGACCGGTCGCGGGCCTGGGCCATCAGGTCATTGAATGTGCCAACATTGACTTCCATCCCACGTTCGCTTGCCATCAGCTGGGTCAAATCAAGTGGAAACCCGTAGGTGTCGTGCAACATAAAGGCATCTTTTCCACTGATCTTTTTGTCCTGTTTCCCCGCCGCCGATTCAAAAAGGGCAATGCCACGATCAAGTGTGCGTTCGAAGGACTCCTCCTCATCACGAATCAGATCCATGACCCGCTGTGGGTCCCGGATCAATTCGGGAAAGATCTCTCCCATCGTTTTAATAACAGTTGGCACAACCTGATGTAGAAATGGTTCCTTGATATTCAGCGTTTGCCATCCGTGTCGGACTGCACGACGCAGAATGCGGCGCATGACATAACCGCGTCCCTCATTGCTTGGAATAACACCGTCCGTCAATGCGAATGTCAGGCACCTGACGTGGTCAGCGATAATGCGGTATGCAATATCAACCGGGTCCGTCATCGATCCCCCGTAGGGTTTGGTTCCCGTCACCTCGCTGATTGCGCCAAAAAGTGGTGTAAAGACATCGGTATCGTAGTTGGATTTATGGTCCTGCAGTACCGTTACGATCCGTTCGAAACCCATGCCGGTGTCGACGTGTCGTTTGGGTAGTGGTGACAGGTTCCCTTTTACGTCGCGATTAAATTGAATGAACACCAGGTTCCACAACTCGATGACCTGTGGGTCGCCTCGGTTCACTAGGTCTGCACCTGAACCATTTGGGGTCAGGTCAATGTGAATCTCCGAATTGGGACCACACGGCCCCGTATTGGCCATCTCCCAGAAATTATCCTTCTTGCCCCATCGCGAGATGTGTGACGCATCAATGTCGGTGACCTTCTTCCATAAATCTGCCGACTCATCATCAGCAGGGACGTTATCGTCGCCATCGCCGGCAAAGACGGTGACGTAGAGTCGGTCTTTGGGTAATCCCCACACGTTGGTCAGTAGATCCCAGGCCCATTCAATGGCTTCTGCTTTGAAATAGTCACCAAATGACCAGTTGCCCAGCATCTCGAAAAAAGTGTGGTGATAGGTGTCCTTGCCCACATCTTCCAAATCGTTGTGCTTGCCACCGGCCCGAATACACTTTTGGGTATTGGCCGCTCGCTGGCAGTCTTGCTGGTTATCGTGCCCAAGAAAGATTTCCTTGAACTGCACCATTCCCGCATTGGTAAAAAGAAGCGATGGATCTTCGTGGGGTACAACCGGCGAGGATGGAACGAACCGGTGCGCATGGCGATCCACGAAGTAATCAATGAATTGTCGGCGAATTTCGCTGCTTGATGGCATCTGGCGAACCCTTTGGCGGTGCAAAACTACACCGATGGAAGGCGGAAGTATAGCTCATCATGCATTATTGCGGTAAGAATCCGACCTCCGTGATTGCAGTGGCGCCAATTACACCGACAATGGTAGCTGACCCGCGTGGGCCAGGGCCGTCGTCGGCTGGTTATCTGCCCCGGCCAGTTCGGGGTATGGTATTCTCATGGCATCAGTCTGTTTCTACTTTCAGGTCCACCAGCCGAATCGGTTGCGCCGCTACAGTGTCTTTGATTCTGAGCCCAACTATTTTGATGACTACCACAACTCCCAGATCTTGGCCAAAGTAGCCAGCAAGTGCTATTTGCCGGCCACAAAGCTTATTTATGACTTGATCCAGCGTTATGAAGGCCGCTTCCGGGTGGCTTACTCATTGACTGGTTGCGTGGTCGAGCAGTGCAAGCATCACTGTCCTGAAATGATTGGATTGCTGGAGAAACTTGCGGCAACAGGCTGCGTTGAATTTCTCGGTGAAACCTACTACCACAGCCTAACTTTTCTTTACAGCCGGGAAGAGTTTCGTGAACAGGTGGGATTGCATAGCCAACTGATGAACGATCTGTTCGGTCAAACGCCGCGTGTATTTCGAAACACTGAATTGATCTACAACAATGACCTCGCTTCATTCATTGCGGGGATGAATTGCTATCGTGGGGTTCTTGCCGAGGGTGCCGACCATATTCTCGAATATCGTTCACCCAACTATATCTATACCCCGCCGGGTTGCCCGTCGCTGGGTTTGCTCCTGAAGAACTACCGACTCAGTGATGACATTGCATTCCGTTTTTCGAACAAGGGTTGGGAGGAATGGCCGCTCACTGCGGAGAAGTTCGCCAAGTGGGTTCACCAGATCAATGGCGACGGCTATGTCTGCAATCTTTTTATGGATTACGAGACGTTTGGAGAGCACCAGTGGGAGGATACGGGTATTTTCGACTTTCTGGACGCTTTTCCCGGGCAGATTCTTGCGACCGGGGTCAATGACTTCAAGACGCCCTCTGAATGTTTTGATGCCTTCGACAGTGTTGGTGAATATGACGTGCCCAATATGATCAGCTGGGCTGATACGGAGCGGGATCTGTCCGCCTGGTTGGGAAATGCAATGCAATCCAATGCACTGCATGAGGTATTCAAGCTTGAACGTCCAATCAAGCAGTTGCATGACGAAAACATCCTGGCTGACTGGCGCAAGCTGACAACCAGCGATCATTTTTACTACATGTGCACCAAATATTTCGCCGACGGTGATGTCCACAAGTATTTCAACCCGTATGAATCACCGTACGACAGCTATATCAATTTCATGAACGTCCTCGACAACGTGCGTAGCCGGATCGAAACGGCGCAGTTGAAACCCACTATTCACATCTGTCCCGGTACAGTGATGAAAAAATCACGGCCGTTATGCTGATTGCGTTGTCCCCGGTTCATTGGCAACTCGATGCGCCCATTGTCGACCCCCGGCCTCTTGGACGACATTATTCACCGTCGCGCTGACCTGTCTGTCGATACTTGGTCCGCCGCTTGGCGTAGTGCTCAGGGCTGATCGGCAAATCGGGCTCTTCAACTCCCGCCACGGCCTGTTCATGCAGCTTTTTTAAAAATGGCACGCACCACTGGCAACCGGTACCTGCAGATAGGCAATCGCTGATCAGGCTTGCCACCGAGGGCTTTTCCCGCTTGCAGAAGTTGACAATCTTGCGTTTGGAAACGTGAAAGCACAGGCAAACTTCGTCATCGTCGTTCATCAATAAATCATAACGGCTTACAAGTGAAAAAATCAAGACCCTGCATTTTCAGCGTAGTACAATAATGATGATGGCAATGGGTAAGACAACTCCCGCTTTTGATCGTCTCGTTGAGCAGTTTGCCAAGCTTCCCGGGATTGGCAAGAGATCTGCAGAGCGAATCGCCTTCTACATGTTAAAACAGCCAGTTGAAGATGCGACGGAACTGACCCGTGCGATTGACGACATGAAGAAAAACGTCCTGCACTGCACGCAGTGTTTCAACCTGAGTGAGTCGGATTTATGTCCCATCTGCAGTGATCAGCAACGTGACCAGGGTCTGATCATGGTCATTGAGAAGCCAAGTGACGCCATGAC
>CAUZIY010000114.1:0-10210 GCA_963579995.1 Phycisphaerae bacterium | reverse complement strand
CGATCTGATGACATGAGTCTCAAGTCTGCCTTGGCACAAAATTTCAATCGCCACAGGACAAAACTGAGTTGACATCACATTACCTTCCCCTTGCATCGATATTTACGCAACTTTAATCCGCCAGATTTCATCGGCTTACAATGTTTTCGACCTGTTCTCCCTGCAGCGATTATTCAATGATTTCCTGGTTTAACGAGCCTGATGCCGCGCCCCAATACACGAATACTCCAGACGTGAAGGCCGTTGAATACCTTCCGGTTCCTGTGGTTGCAATAACTAAAAGGCAAAAGGCCCCAGCCGATTGAATTCAACTCGTCGTTGAGAGATACGCGGCCAGTAAATCGCGGGTGGCGTACAGATCATCGAGATGGATCATCTCCGTGACCGTATGAATGTAACGAGTGGGACAAACCAGCGACATCACACGATAACCCGGACCTTTGCTCTGGATTGTCGAAGCGTCCGTACCACCTCGTGCAAGGATGGTGCGTTGGGCTTTGATCTTCTTTGATTTCGCAATCTTCTCAAATTCCTCGATTAATCCCAAATCAGCAATCGTCCGACCGTCCATCACCATCAGCGCCGCACCGCTGCCTTGCAGTGTAACGCTTTGCGTTTCATCAACACCAGGCGTATCAACGCAAAGCGTTGTATCGAGTGCAATGGCAATATCCGGCTGAATTGAATCGGCTGCCGGCCCAGCACCACGACAACCAACTTCTTCCTGCGCCGTAAACACAACATAAATTTCGCAGTCGTGTTGTTGAACATGTTCTAACGCGCGAATTACCAACCAACAAGCCACCCGATTATCCAGACACTGACCAACGATCGTTTTGCCAACCTCCATGAATGGCGCGCGGATCACCACCATGTCGCCGATGTGCACTTTTGGGGTGACCTGCTTGGCCTCCAACCCCAGGTCAATGATGAGGTCACTGATCTCCGGAACCCGTTTACGATCTTCTTCGCTGGCGATATGCACCGGTTTGCCGCCAGGATTCATGACCCCCGGCAGGTCACCCTTGGCATTTTGCACGTCAGTGCAAACCGTCACCAGGCGCGAAAAGAGGTTGCGCGGGTCAAAGCCACCGACCGATTGAACACGCAAAAAACCCTTGGGGTCGATATGGTGGACCATAAAACCAATCTGATCCATATGCGCTGCAATCATAATTCGTTTGGGTTTTTTCCTATGAATCCTTGGGTTCCGGGGTTTACGATGGCAGATAAGAGAACCGAGCGAATCTACACGCGTTTGGTCAAAAAGACCCCCGGCATGCTTGAGAATCAGATTGCGCAACCGATCTTCACGACCGGCAATAGATGGCGTTTGGGTCATGGCTTCAAGTAACTTCATAAAGCCAATGTACTAGCTGAATCTTCCGCTGCAAAGACGGCGACCACCAATGCTTGTAACGAGGATTAACGACTGCTAACTTAGGCTCTCCGGGTCGTTTCGAAACCGGAATCTGATCCCCGCAGCTGACTTGCTGGTTTTGCAACGTCCACAATAGTCAATTTCCTGGAGTTTAAAGGTCAGAAGACAATGAATATTCCAAAACTCACCGAGGTGGCGGCTTCCAATAATTTCCGCCAATACCTAATCGACCTCCTAATGGACATTTGCCGCCATGACACGTCCATTCGGCACGATGTGCCGGCATTACGACAGGCCGAATCTGATGTCTTCGATATCCTCGAACAACACCTTGAGAATTATGGGCTCGCTGGTTCAGCCACCAAGCGTGCACCAATTGACTGCAAGATCGCCCACCACCCCTATTTCAGCCAACTCTATTACACCCAATCCCCACAGGCCCCACAGGGATTAACCGTCCAGCAAACTTATGACGGACGAGCCAACCTGATTTACATGGTCGACGGCACCGATCAGCGGAATACCGGCATGAACCTGGCCATCAACGGCCATATCGACGTCGTTGCACCCTTTTTTGGACCGCGAATTGAAGATGACCGGGTCTATGGCCGTGGGGCCTGCGATGATAAAGGCAATATTGTCGCTTTATTTGGCGCCATCAAACTCATCGGCCAATACCTTCAAGACACGGGGAAAACCCTCAACAAGCACCTGACTGCCATGTGTGTCATCGAAGAGGAGATGGGCGGCAATGGTTCATTATCAGCGGCAATCGATCGCGATCTCAAAAAGCGGTACGACTCATTAATGGTTCTGGAAATCTGTGAGAGCAAGATATACCCAGGAAACCGAGGTTGCGTCTGGTACAAAGTTGAAGCTGAACAGGCCAATGGCCAACTTAACCTGTTTGAGGCCGCCGCCTATATCATTGAACAACTCGAAAAGGAAGGACGATCCTTAAGGGCCGAATCGGACCACCCACTATTTCCACATCGGCCGGTCCAGACCTGCCACGGGATCATCTGCAACAACGGTGAACATCCTTCACGCATTAATGGTGAGGTCGCCTTTGATATTACTTTCCTTGATGCGAACACCGTTCATCCCGCAAAGGCAAATCGGACGATTGAAGATGTTCTACAGTTTGCCCTCGATGAATATATTGGAATCTACAAGGATAAAACCAAGGTAACTGACCCGGCGACCGGAAAGCCGAAAGTAAACCGCCATTACGATATCGAGGAAAATGTAAGCGGTTTCACAGTAACTGTTCACGGATCCACTGGTCATATGGGTTCAATCTTTGAAAACGATGGTGCCATCACCAAAATGATGACCATGGTCCGTGCTTTAATCCGGAGCCGGGACACAATTGAACGGTTTGCCGGGGGCCCAGTAACCTTTAGGCTACATGGCTGGGATCAGCCGGGCGTCCTGACGCTGGAAGGTGGCCAAGGATTTTTACCAACGCATGAAATGAAGGACGTCCAGGACCGGCTGGTGAACGCAGTTCATCGTGGTGCTGGTGAATATTTAAGGTTGATGGGGAGTAAAGAATCGGCCCCGGAAATGTTCCTCGTAACCTATGAAAAACTACACAATGCCGCTTTTGCCGGCGAGGCTGACTCACCGGAAATGCGCAATGCCATTGATGCAGCTCGCACCGCGGAGATCTGGAAGGATGAGCCAATCCGCGGCTGGGACGTATCTTGTGATTCACGGATTTTTGCCGGGGAATATCCGCAAATGACTGTCCTGACGACTGGACCCGGTTCACTGAATTTTGCCCACTCGGACCAGGAGCACATTGAAATTACAGAGATGGTTAAATTCAGCGAATTTCTGGCCTATTACATTCTCAAACAGACCGGCACGATTGATTGAAGGTTGGTTTTCGGACCATATCAACCGTAGCTGTATAGGAACTGACCATGGACAAGCTTCGAATCGGCGTGATTGGTACTGGCAGCGTGGTACGCGAAATCTATCAGTATCTTTACTTCTCCAGTGAATACTCTCATCTACTGTCCATAGAGGGCGCCGCGGACCCAAATGATCAGATGCGAAATGAGTTCTGCGACCAATATGATATTCCCAAGGATCGCCGTTTCACCGATTACGAGCAAATGATCAAATCATTGGACTTGGACGCTGTACAGGTTAATACACCCGACAGTCTCCATGAACAGCCAACCGTATTCGCTCTCAATGCGGGACTGGATGTCCTCGTCCCCAAACCTTTAGCAGACACCATTACCGGCGCTCATAACATGATTGAAGCCATGAAGCGAAATGATCGCTTGATTGGCGTCGACTTTCACAAACGTGATGACCCGAGAATCAAGGAATGCCAGGCCCGTTACCAGAGTGGCCAGTATGGTCAATTTCAATTGGCAGTCTGGTACATGGTCGACAAGTTGATGGTTGCCGATCCGAACCATGAACCCCGTTTCTTTGCTTCACCTGATTTCGCTGAAAAAAACTCACCGATCTCATTTTTAACCGTACATATGGCAGACGCGTTCATTCGTATTGTCAATCTAAAACCCGTGCGTGTGCGGGCTACGGCTTGGAGCCAGAAACTGCCGACATTGAAGCCAATTGCAGTCAACGGATATGACCTGTGTGATGTGGAAATTGAATTTGAAAACCGCGGTGTCGCCCATATTGTGACTGGATGGCACCTGCCCAACAGCGCTCATTCCCTGACGGTTCAATCCTCACGTCTTATCTGCACCGATGGAATGATTGACCTAGGGCTGGATGTCCCTGGATATCATGAGCTGGCTGGCGAGGGTATTGTTGAGCGCAACCCTCTTTTCCGAAACTTTGAAGCCGATGGAACGGTCACCGGCTATGGAATGAGCCGCCCAGGACGCCTATACCAGAAGATCCTGAAGTTCCGCAACAATGAATTGGCAGAGAACGAACACAATGAACTTAAGAACATGTTTGAACTTGGTTTTTATACCAGCGTTGTCCTTGAAGCTGCCGAGAAAAGCCTGGTACAAGGCACACGAAGTGACAATGGTGTCGTCAGTGGTTTAGCCGTTGATATTGCAGATCTGCTCACCCAACAACTCGGTGATGCCGCCTCTTGTTATCTGTAAATCCTGCAACCCCAAATAAAATCTCTTCCGCCATCACGCTTAGTCCTCTCACAACGGGAACCTGCACCTGAATCCGGATATCAATCGTTCTCCCACTGTGCATCGGTATCACCCACGCCACACGTCAGGAAACCGCCGTCAACGACAAGTGTATGTCCATTGACAAACGATGCCCCGGGACTGGCGAGAAACACGGCAGCGCCTGCAATTTCGTCTCCGGTGGCGAATCGACCGGCCGGCGTACGTTCTATGATCCGACGGCCACGGTCGGTATTTTCAATCAGGCTCCGGTTCAAGTCCGTTGGAACGAAGCCAGGTGCAATGGCATTGGTACGGATACCGTACTTGGCCCACTCGTTTGCCAGGCTGCGGGTAAGGCCCAAGATCGCACTCTTTGCTGAAGCATAGGCTGCGACTTCAATCAAGTCGGCATAGGAGCTGACCGATGCCAAATTGACAATGCAGCCGCTGTGTTGCTCCCGGAACAGATGACAAGCTTCCTGTGAACAACGCAATGATCCGGCCACATGCAAATCGTACATGTGGGCAAATTCCTCAGAGGTCAAGTCAATGGTCGGCTTCCGGATGGTGGTTCCAGCTGCATTAACGAGAATGTCCAGTCGGCCAAAGACGTCAATCACTTTACGCACAGCACGCTGGACACTGCTGTCGTGACACACGTCCAGGCCTACGGCGGCAACTTTCACATTATGCTGGTCACCCTCATACTGCTGGTTCATCTCCTTGGCTGCCTGCTCGACATTTTCAAAATTACGGGATGCAATCATGACGCGAGCCCCATGGGCGGTCAGCGCATCAGCAATGGCGCGGCCGATTCCACCCGCGCCACCGGTAACCCAGGCAACCTTGCCGGTCAGATCAAATAGCTTTGTAACCACACCCATCAAAGAACTCCCTCATTACATCTGACATCATCTAGTCAAGGGGCATAGCATAGCAATTATGAATATTCATGGATGACCCTACTCGCTTGCCGCTTGGATTCTCACTAAGATAGTCGGCTTAATCTAAACGCGGACAACCCCAAAGAACTTAATGGCAGTTGGTTATGAATGACAACAACCGAAAACGCTATGCCCTTATCGGGGCCGGAAACCGGGCACGGATGTATCTCTATTGCCTGGCAGATCGATACAAAGACTCCGCAGAACTTGTTGCGATGTGTGATCCAAACCCGGCCCGATTGGACTACTACAACGATGTGCTGGTCAAGGAGCACAACTATCACGCCGTACCGACGTACGACATCTGTGATTTTGACAAGATGGTGACAGAAACCAAGGCTGATGTTGTCATCGTCACAACCATCGACCGCGTTCATCACGAGTATATTGCGCGTGCCATGGATCTGGGGTGTGATGCAATCACAGAAAAACCCATGACAATTGATGACGAAAAATGCCGCGTGATTTTTGATGCCATCGAGCGCACGGGCAAGAACCTACGGGTCGCGTTCAACTATCGCTGGGCCCCGGGACCTTCCACCTTATACAAGGCTCTACGCGACGGTGTAATTGGCGATATTATTCATGTTCATTTGGAATATCTGCTCAATACACAACATGGAGCCGATTACTTTCGGCGGTGGCATCGCGAGAAAGATCAGTCCGGAGGCCTCATGGTCCACAAGTCGACACACCATTTTGACCTTGTGAATTGGCTGATCAACGCCGTGCCGGAAACAGTCTTTGGAATGGGGAAACTGGCCTTCTATGGACGCCGCAACGCAGAGAAACGTGGGATTGAGGTAAAGTACGATCGATACACGGGCAATGACACCAAGGACGATCCATTTGCATACGATCTGTCGACTACCGACCGAATGCGTCGAATGTATCTAGAGGCCGAACAACATGATGGTTACATCCGTGACCGAAACGTATTCGGTGAAAACATCACAATCGAAGACACCATGAGTGTTCTGGTGCGGTATCGAACCGGCACCGTTTTAAACTATTCACTAAACGCATACCTCCCGCGTGAAGGCTATCACCTATCTATCAATGGCACCAAGGGTCGAGTTGAATACCAAGAAGCACACGAGGCACATATCATTGGCGGCACGAGTGAGAAGAAAGGCGGGGAGGATTTAAAATGGGAAACAAGCCTGACGGTGCTGCCGCTATTTGATGACCCCTACGACATCCCAATTCCCAAAGCCGAAGGCAGCCACGGTGGTGCTGATCCTCTAATGCAAGATCATATTTTCCTGCCCAATGCTGCACCAGACGCCCTGCGTCGAGACGCAGGCCATGAGCAGGGCGCCGCATCAATTCTCATTGGCGTGGCAGCCAACAAATCATTTGCCAGCGGTGGGCCCATCCAGATATCTGATTTATGCCCACAACTTGATAGAGCGACCCACCTCAGTGATTTGGCATGAAGACCTAACATCCTGATGCCAGGAAATGGGGCACCGCCCCTAGCCCAACATCACTCCCCAGTAAACATCCGATCATCAATGATTTCACAAGATCCAGCATGCCTACCGTGGCAATGTAGCGCCCGCAATCAATCCACTTTAATCACGACTAGTGTTGTATCATCCACGCTGCGATTAAGGCCAACATAGCGTCGCATCTGCCAAAGAATATGGTTAAGCGCATCATGCGCCGATGCATTCAAACGATCATGCATCGCTGCAATAATCCGTTCACGACCGAACCTCTGGTTACGAAAATCCAACGCATCGCAAAGACCATCGGTATAGATCACCAGCAAGTCGCCAGATTGCAAATCAAATATTCCCATGTCATAGGAGGCTGACTCGTCAACACCAACAATCATTCCCCCCGTCGCAAGCTTGTGGATCTCTCCGTCTCGCAGCAGAAGGGGATATTCATGCCCTGCATTACAGTATGTCAGTCGCCGCGAAACGGGGTCGATTACACCGTAAAACATCGTGACAAACTCATTGTCTAATGTCTGGCGCACCATGGTTGCATTGACACGAGAAATAATCCGATCGATGTCATAAATCACTTCCGCATGGGCGTGTAAGGCTGCGCGAACAGACGCCATCAACAGGCTTGCCGCGATTCCCTTACCCACCACGTCTCCTATTGCCACACCCAACTGTGATCCAAGTTGTATAAAGTCATAAAAATCTCCGCCAAGCTCAAAGCAGGGAATACACCGCGAGGCAATATCGACACCTCCAATACGGGGAGCCTCGGCTGGCATCATGCGCTTTTGCACATCTGCAGCCATCTGAATCTGCTGTTGCATCTTCTCGGTTTCGAGTTTCTCATCATTCAGACGAGCATTTTCAATTGCTGTCGCCAACAGCTGCGCCACCGCCCTGAGCATGACAATCTCAAACTGGGTAAAACTTCGAGGCTCACCAGTGTAAACTCGAATGACACCCACAGGCTTATTTTCATAAATCATGGGCGCCGACAAAATCGAAACCAACCCCTCGCGATGTGCATCTTCGGGGTACATCACCCGGGGATCCTTGGCCATATCCTGCACGTAAACAACTTCTCCAGCCAAGGTCCGGCGGTAAAGCTCACTTTCCTCAACAACAATCGGACCCTTGTCAAGATACTGGCTTGATAGATTAAATACCGCCTTGGGGAATAACTCACGACGCTGTTCGTCAAGAAGACGAATGCTGGCAGCTTTAACAGCCATCACTTCTGCAGCACTTTTCGCTGCGGCATCAAGCACTTCTCGCAAATCTCGGTGAGCCGATAGAAGTGTGCTCAACCCATAAAGGATGCTTAACTCATCCACACGGTGCTCCATCTGAGCAGCTTGATTACACAAGTTCGTCAAATGAGTCGCCCATAGCGCAAGCAATTGCCGGGCCGTGTCGTCAGCATCAGTGTCAACTGCCGAAACCTGATCCGCTCGCAACCCCTCTCGCTGATCCTTAATCGTGACCCGACCAATGGCACGACCTTCAACAATAATCGAAACGCCCCATTGCCCCGAATCTTCATGCAAGATTTCCAGACCCTGATCCCGAAGACTGCTGGAGTCGCAGTTGGAACTTGGAATTGCCTGACCGTTGCTGTCGGTCAGTGATAAACGGAACCCACTTAATCGGTGCAGTGTATCCCGCAATGCACCAAAATAACTATGATCCAACAGGTCCGACAACTGGCGGTCGGATCGACGATATTCGCTGAGTGGAACATCATCAGATGGGTTGGCGTTCTGGCCGCTTTTCGGTAATCGGCCATCCGTACCTGGTCCGCCCGTCACTTAGAAACATCGAGCGACGATGTATTTTCGCTCGCCTCACCGATCTGATTGACGGGCTGGCTCAATTTATCTTTACCTGCTTCTGGATCTACTGGTCCTGAATCCTCCAGCCAGATATAACGGAGCAGATTGACCATGGGGTCGTATCGGGCGTCAGCTTGGGCGATATCCAGGCCATACTCAATCAGATCCCGCTGACCTATTTGGTACCCGAGATATGCCAACATCAAAGCGGCGTCACCGCTCTTGGTCATCTCAAGCATCTTATCGATTTGACGGCGAACCCATTCAAGCCGCCGCACCCGGGGTAATAGCCTGGCCTCGTAACGAAGCGCTATCATCTCTGGATGATCTTCAAGCAGATTCCGCAAATGGACAGCAGCCGAACGGATCAGACCAGCGCCAAGTTGCGAATGAATAATACCCACGCGAGCCATCGGATGGCTCGGTACGCCAGCAAGAATCATGCGATACTTATCATCGGCATCAAAATAGCGATCGGCCGCCAGATCCGCTTCGGCCTCTCGTAGCAGCCGATTAATCCGTGATGCACGCTGGCCTGCGATGGTTTTCAAGTTGGGTAGATCATAGTTCAATGTTTTCAGAAGCCGCTGGAGCGACGCAAGTGATCGAAATCCCTCAAGTGGAAACGGCGCCACAGCAGAACTGTCCTCCGCCGGTGTTTTCCCGACGACATCAACTGACGCAGGCTTGAGCCGATCCAAACCTGTAATTTCCTCAAAACGTTGGTTGACCTTCACGCTGAAAGGATTACTTTCATCGTCACCAACAGCCGTACCACCGTTGTCATCCAAACCCAAAGTGATACGAGCAATTTTCAACCGCTGCGCTCTTGCCTTGGCCAGTTGTTGCAACGTGGGACTAGCAAGCCGTATCGGGGTTGAGATCTCCTCCTCCACAATGCCTCCTTGGTTCATGGACGGTTCATTAGCCATCAAGCCCATGTCACCTATTTGCTCCTCCAAAGGCAATGTCGGCATTGACATCGTCGGCGGGACGACATCCTGCCCACCTCCTTCATCTACGACACCTGGAACCACTTCCCCCGCAATGATGGCGCCAGACGCGATTTGCTGCTGGCGTTTTATCTCGGCAAGCAAATCCATATACACATCTTCACCGGGCGCAACAGATCGCGAACCGAGTGGACTGAACATCCTCGCTTCGATCCGTGCAACACGCTGTTCAAGCGTTGGCGCATCAACATCAACGGTTGCTTCGTGATTATCGTCAAATAAATAGGATCCCAACTCGCGCGATGGCGTCCACAGCAGATCCCCGTAGGTGCTTGGTGGCTTTGACAAATGGCCTTCAAAGCGTGTGTTTTGATTGGCCGCATCCCGATCTACATCAAGAACACTTTGTGGTCGAACCAAAGTCCCTGCATGCTCACCACTTTGCGTGCCGTCATCAGCACTCAACCCGCCGGCTAAACGTTGTTCTCGCAAACCGAGCCCGTCGCGTG
>CAUZIY010000113.1:0-10213 GCA_963579995.1 Phycisphaerae bacterium | reverse complement strand
AGTCTTTTCCTATGGAAAAGTACAAAGGAAATTTATATTTCGCGGCCTGGTTCCGCACCATATGAACGTCGTTCATGTGGGAAACTTTTATCTCTGGGCCCCGGTATTTGATGAATGGCTGAAAATTAGTGGTGTGGTCAATTTAACTTGTTCATGCGGGAAAGTGGCCTGTTCTTATCTGGTCCAGATGTGCGTCCGGTTGATTCAACCTGTAGTCGACTTTGCGATGACCGTGTCATCAGGGACCAGCAGATCGCGATATAGACCGGTAGGTATTGGGCCAGGCGAATCCAGGTGGGGACCAAATATGTTTCACGGTCCAAAAGGGCCACGTATGACCAGCCAATGGTCAGGCTTAGGATCCATGTTGCCGGTTGGAAAATAATGGGTATGAATACCAGCGCCCATAACAGGTACCATGGATGTGCAGTGCTGCTCAGTAGGATGGTCCATAAGAAATAAAACCCTGCAATCCGCCAGGTATCCAGGCCGTATCGCAGCCATAAGGCCAGTAGACCTACAAGCAGCAGGCCGGCGGTGATGTCTGCGACTGTTTTTGATCCGCTCAGCATTTCAGCGACGCTGTGCAGTGAACCATTGAACCGCCAGTGATGTGTGAAGATCTGTACCGTTTCTAGCAACCGGCCAAGGCCACCTTCCATGAGTCCAAACGGTAGGTAAAGGATGGCTAATGAGATGGTTGCTGTGGTCGCAGCACAAATCATTGACAGAGGCCGGCGGCGTAGCTGCCATGCCAGCGGTAGCATGAGCGGGGCAACGATTGGTTTAACGCCACAAGCAAGGGCAAAAGCCGCGCCCGAGATGCCAACGCGTATCATGCTCGACCAGATCCATTTTGAATGACACGCGTTTTGTTCGCATGAGGTGTGCGTGTCTTTATTCAAGAGGACCATGCAGAGCAAGAGCCACATCATGCCAATTACATCCTGGTGGCCTGATGAGCCTATTTCCAGGATGGGCATTGGGTGCCATGCATAGAGCGTGGTCCACCAGACACTGCGACCGTGACCCTTTAGGACCACTATCAGCAGGCTGATGATCAACAGATCGAACAGCACGAACCCAAGGCGAAAGACCATCGCATGGGTCCAGGTGGTTGACGTGCCGGCAACCTGTTGCAACTTGTCGCCAGCTAGCCATAGCCCGGCAAAGAACCATTGGCTCGTGGGCTGGTAGATCGTCACAAGGTGACGGTGGTTGATGTATTTCGCCCACGGCATGGTGGTTTTCTCGTGTTCATCCGGTGCCAGTTGATAGGGACTGTCACCGCTGGCCAGCGTGTAGCCATCATGTACGTATCGCCATAGATCATCGCTGAGCGTGGGACCATCTGCGGTGATTGCCATGAGACGAAGTCCAAAGGCGATGGCGATGATCATAAGGATCACACCCCACCCAGCCTGTTTTCGTAATTGTCTTGTGCGTAGTGACCACGCCATCACCGTCAGTGCAGTCCAGCCTGCTGCCCAGATGATCCCCAAGGTCATCAGGGTTGAATGGGTAATTGTGTTCATCGCTAGCCCGGGTAATGAATGGGTTGGTTCGCCGTTATGATTGCCGCCATCTGGTTCTGAAGATGAAAATTCAAAGGCAATACCGGGGTAAACCTTGTTAGTGTGGTCTGGCTCATCTGGCTCATCTGGCTATGATAACGATTGGTTTTGATATTCTGTGCCCAACGGTATGCCCAATATCCATCCCAGTAGCCATATTGATCATCGGGCCGAACTGGCGAGCGATGTGCAAGTCGGTCCCGGTTGTGTGATTGAAGGCCGCGTAAAGCTTGGTGGTGGCTGCCGGTTGGTGGGCAACATTTATCTCCGGGGCCCGCTGGAGGTGGGTCACGGCAATACCTTTTATCCATTTTGCTGTATTGGCCTCGAGCCTCAGGACTTGGGGTTTGATATTGAAAAGGAGGGGGCGGGTACCAGCATCGGTGATCGCAATACATTTCGTGAATCGGTGACGGTTCATCGGGCGACGGGTTCCCAGCCGACGACGATTGGCAGTGGTAATTTGTTTATGGCGAACAGTCATGTGGCCCATGACGGTGTGGTGGCAAATGATTGCGTGCTTGCCAATGGCGCATTGTTGGCTGGCCACGTTACGTTGGAAGATAACGTCATACTTGGCGGCAACGCAGGTGTACACCAGTTCTGCCGCATGGGGCGTTTGTCGATGCTTGCCGGTATTCGGGCGATCAACAAGGATTTGCCCCCTTTCTTTATGTGCTATCAACTTGAGGGGGTGGCGTCATTGAATGTCGTCGGTCTTCGCCGTGCAGGTCTACGCGAGCACATCCGGCCTCTGACTGAGGCGTATACCATCCTGTATCGTCGCAGGCTACCGAAATCCACGGCCATTGACATGATCGAAAAGACACTGGGTGACGATCCGTTATGCTTGGAGTTGGTCAAGTTTTGTCGTGCATCGACAAGAGGGTTCGAAGAGTGTGATCGTCTAGATTGAATGGTTGGCGACGTGGTTTATCGGGCCTGACTCACCCACGTCCCGGGGCGAAAACACAAGTCGCTCTTCTGGATACATCATGTGGTGGGTGGACGTAAATCAGCTGCAGGCTTTGATTGCCTCAACGCATTCACTTAGTGCCGGGACGGGGTTGTCCATGTCGCCTTCGTACTCCAATGTCACGAATCCTTGGTAATCAATTGACTTGAGATAATGCATGAGTCCCTGTAGATCGAGGTTGCCGGTGCCAACAACCACGTCACGTGGTTTGCCGTCACGGTCGAATACGAAGTCCTTGATGTGTATGCCATAGAGCCGTTCCTTGAATCGCTCAGCGACTTGCAGTGGGTCTTCCCCGCTATCCAGCATCCATGCCGTGTCAAGACACAAGCCAATTTCCGGACCGGTTGCGGCAAAGAGTGTATCCAACGCAGCGACACTACCGAGTGCATGTCGGCGACCGTGGTTGTGGATGGCGAGCTTGACCCCGTACTCCTGACAAAGCGCTTCCACTACCGGTAGGCCGCCATCGGCGAGGTCAGCTGAAATGGTTTCAAAGCCCGCTTGTCGTGTGATATCGAATGCCGCCCGCCCGTTTGTTTCGTCGGCCGTGAATTTGTGCACGCCATATGCAGTGATATTGACCCCTGCGCCCATAATTCTCTTGATCGTTGAGGTTGCTTGGCCACGTTCCGGTTTGCAGTGAAATCCGCAGAGTTCCAGATTTGAAACGTTACAGGCCAGTAACCTTTCGAGCATGGCGTCAATTTCCTCAAAGCCGCGGAAGCACCAGCTTTGAATGGCGAGTTTAGAGCTTATTTCCTGGGACATGGTCGAATACACGCTCCTGTTCGACGCAATTGTAGATCAGGTTATGCCGGATACAAGGGCCTGTTTACTCCAGATGCCACGTGCATAAAACCAACTGGTCGATATACACCAGACAAGCTGCGGCTGACGTCGGGGATGAAAGTCAATCATGGCTTGTTTCGTAACACTTTGTTGAAGTTGTTGTTTGTTGCAGGGACAGTGTTCGTCACTGCCGGATGTATTTCAAGACCATGCTTCAAGGTTATACTCTTGGGTTCTGGATGGCTATAATTGACTCGTCCATTGCTTGGACATGCAGATGGCATCCCATGGGATAATCTTTATGCCACGCACGAGGGTTTCACATGCGCCGCTTGTCAAACGCGGCTTTACCCTGATTGAATTACTGGTGGTCATATCCATCATCTCGCTGCTCATTGCAATGTTGCTTCCGAGCTTGGAACGGGCGAAGAAGGCCGCCAACACCATCTTGTGTGCCAACAATCTCAAGCAGATTGGCATCGCGATCTACTCATATTGCGCCGACAATAATGACGTGCTGCCACCAGGTTGGGCATGGGCTTCGGGTGGTCAAAGGGGGGGCATGCCAAACGGCCATCTATATAAACGAAGATACTTCAATGTTTATCACTATGCCTGGCCTGGGATGATTATTGACTACCTGGGTAATATTCATGACTCCACCGATTACGAGGAAGGTCGAACAACAGGTGTCGACCCGCCAAGCAGAACCAATTGGTGGTACAAGAAAATATCAGGCTATGCCTGCGCCGAGGATGAACTGACACTCCAGTCTGGGGGCACCTCATACGCCATGCCCAAGGGGATCTCCACGTGTTTTGACTGGGATGCATGGCAGCCACAAAAGTATCGTGCCGCCCAGTGGCGTCCGATCTCCTCAATCAAGGAGCCGATGACGAGCATCTTGGCATTTGACTATTATCGTGATCCACCCGTTGCCGACTGGTGGGTTGACCCTTGGCTTGTGAAACTTGGCTTTACATCTGACCGCAACCGCCGGACCGTGCGTCACGATCGAACCGGTAACGCCGACGCAAAGTGGAACAACAAGGCCAAGGGGGTGGACAACTTCCTGTTCATCGATGGTCACGTGGAGCCGTTGAAGAACAAGGCAGAAAGTTATGGAAGCAAGTACCCCTATTTCTTCGACGGCAGCGGCTATTGACCAACCCAATGTATTAAGGTTGCTGCCCGCAGCGATGCCTGAAAAGGCGGACCAGAATCCCCAAGTTCCAGTTCCATTACCAATCACCTGGTTGATGTCAATCTTCATCGACATGGATTGAGGGGTGTGATCGACGCGGAAAAGTGCTTGAGTGCACGTCTCTTTTGCCCGTGCCGGTTGAAGTGTTAATTGACAATTGCTAGTTGCGTAATGCTTCGACGGGGTTCTTGTTTGCCGCAAGCCACGCAGGGTAAATGCCAAAGACAATACCCACGGCCATCGATACAAAGGTGGCCATGGCCATGATCGGCCATCCAAATGCTACACGAAGTCCGAAGATCTGTTGGACCAGTAATCCGCTACCGATACCTGTCAGTAATCCCAGGAATCCGCCAAACAGGGCAATCAGTAGCGATTCAACAAGGAATTGATGCAGCACATGTCGGCGTGATGCACCCATGGCACGCCTGATTCCTATTTCACGTGTTCGCTCAGTCACGTTGGCCAGCATGATATTCATGATGCCAATTCCTCCGACGATCAGGGATATTCCCGCGATGACCACGATAATGACATTGAAGACCCTGTTTGTTGGGCCTGCATGAGCTTTTCAAGTGGTACAAAGATGCCGAAGTCTTCAGCACCCAAGTGCAATTTGGACACGATATGGTTGATGAGCTTGGATTGTCCCACCAGTTCATCATCACTTTGCATGCGGAGGCTGATGGCATCCAATTCGCTGGCGTACTCATCTTTTCGAAAGAAGAATCGCAGGACACGGTGGGGTACAAAAATCTGACGATTGCGGTTCGCAATGCTGATGTCCGCGATCTGCGAATCAGTGAAAAGTTTATTCTGCATTATACCGACCACTACGAAAGGCTGATCGCCAATGATGATGGCCTTGCCCACTGGCTCAACACCCAAGTTGAGTTCATCCGCGATTTCTGGCCCGATGGCACAAACACGTGTAAAACGCTGTTCGTCTGTGCTGTCAACAAAGCGGCCTTGCACGACGTGATAGTTGACAACAGACTCGAATTCGCCGTGGACGCCAACAACATCGACATCACCGACAACGGTGCTGCCGTATCGGATCTCAGCTGTTAATACCTTCCATGCGGCGACAGCACCAACGCCGTTGATATGTTGGCGCAGATACTGCATGTCATCCAGTGTGACGCCCCGCGGATTGATGCGACGCTGCCGCAATAGGCTTGCAGCTCGGAGATCAAGGTCGCGTACCTGGATATTGTTCATGCCAATCTGACGCAACTGTTCAAGCTGGTGTTGTTTGCCGCCTTCAGTAATGGCGGTCATGGCGATCACGGCGGCGATGCCGAAGATAATACCCAGCATCGTGAGCATGCTGCGCAGCTTGTGGGCCAGGAGCCCTTCACGTAATGCCATCTTGATCAAATCATCATTGCGTAGGTTGCCTGTCACATTGTGTCTTGTCTCAGGTTCTATGCCCGCGTCGTCGTGTAATGTCGATTCACGGACGGTACGTTTGTCGCTAACCACCCGCCCATCAACCAAGGTGATAATGCGCCCGGCATGTTCGGCTACCTTGTGGTCATGGGTGACAAGGATGACGGTTTTCCCCGAGGCGTTAAGTTTGTGCAAGCGTTCCATGATCTCATCGCTGGTGTGCGTGTCGAGATTTCCGGTTGGTTCATCGGCGAGGATGATTTGAGGTTGACCAACCATGGCGCGGGCGATGGCAACACGTTGTTGTTGTCCGCCGGATAGTTGTGATGGCCGGTGGTTAATTCGGTTGCCAAGTCCCACTTGGTCGGCAAGTTCTTGAGCTTGCGATCGGCGCCAAGATTGCTTGGTGCCGGCGTAGGTCATTCCTAACGCGGTGTTTTCGAGGACGTCTAATTCACTGAGCAGGCAGAACTGTTGGAAGACAAAGCCAATCTGGCGGTTTCGAAGCCGGCTGATCTCTTGATCATCAAGTTGTGAAATCTCCCGGCCGCAAAGACGATATTCGCCACTGCTGGGAGTGTCTAGGCATCCAATCAGATACATTAATGTGGATTTTCCACTACCTGATGGCCCCTTGATCGCCACGAAATCTCCAGCATGGATGGTCAGGTTGATGTCTTGTAAGGCGTCAACCTGGTATTGTCCCATCTGAAAAATGCGACTGAGGTGCTTGATTTCAATGATGGGCTGGGTCATGGCCTTGGTGTAGAAGTCTGATTCAAGGATTCAAGCGAATTCGATTGGGACATCCTGATGATGGCAAGTACAGGTTAACGACCTGCTGCTGGGCGCTGGATGAACACGGTGTCATCGGCCTCAAGCCCTGATTCTATGATGTACAGGTCATCGCCGAAGAGCTGGCCTGTAATGTTTTTTTCAGTCGGCGAGTTATCTGACATGGTCAGCACACTTGCTGATCCATTGTTGAGTGTTACCGCTGCTCGCGGCAGGTAGTTCACGTCTTTGCGGTGGTCGATTGTGATTTCAATAATCACCGTCATCCCGGGCCGGATTTCTTGTGGAACCTGGTCAAGTGAAACACGTACCTCGAACTCGGTGACACCGGCAAAGATCGGGTCCTCCCAGTTGCTGAGATGTGCATATTTATCCTTGCCCACGCCGGCAACGAGGGAAACATGGCCACCTAGTTCAAGATTGTCCAATGCCGGCACCAGTACACGCGATGGCATTCCCTGGTGTACATGGCGGACATTTGCTTCGTTCACCGTCCCTCGAATTTCTAGATCCGAGGGGGGGTTGACACGGATGACCACTGTCTGTGCAGCCACCTCATCGCCGACGAATAATTTCCGGCTCCACCGCTTGCCTAACTCAACAGTGCCAGATGACGGGCTCAATCCAACGTTGGGAGGGTTGGCGAGAAGCTGCTTGTATTGGTCTTCTAACTTGGCCAGTTCCCTTTTGATTTCCTCGCGACGGTGGCTCTCGTTATTGCTGAGGAGTTCAAGCTCACGATTTAGGAAATTAATATTCAACTCGATGACCGATGGGAAATCTCTGGATATTTTGCCAATCTGGTAAGCCAACTGGTCGACCTGGGATTGGAGGACCACGATTTCCTGTTCGGCGATTGCAAGGCGGCGACGACGTGCTTCGTCCGCTTGTTTTGCCGTGGCTTCTGCTTGTTCAGTTCGAAGGCGTGCTTCAGTAAGGACTTCTTGTGGTGTGGGTCGGGCGGCTATGCGAATCTGCTGGTCGAGGATCTCCAGTTCCTTTCGGGCCCGGAAAACGTCACCTTCAAGTTCCTCCATGTGTGTCCGGCTGACGGCGCCTGTTTTAAATGCATTTTGGCCATCGGTATATTTGTGTTCGGCTTCCTGCAGGGTTAAGTGCAGCATTTTTTGATCAAGTCTCAGTTTGGCCAATTCAACGCCGCGTTTCTCGATCTCAAGTTCGATATAAAGCTCCTTCTCTGCTGCTTCTCGTTCCTCAAGTTCGTTGAGCGACTTATCTCTGGGAATACGGGCAGCATCACGCTGGGCCGTAGCCTCAAGCAGTCGCGACTCCAGTGGTGACAACTCATCGCGGAGTTGTCGGACAGTGTTCCGTTCCTTTGCGAGTCCTGTTTCTGCTTGGTTCCTGTCTAGCACCTGTTCGGGCTTGGTTTCGTCCACGTCAGCTTCTGCGCGAATTGACAATTCATCGATCTGCATCTGCTTTTGCAGGATTGCATCCCGTTGTTCTTGAACCCGATCAAGATGCTCAAGATACTCGTCCAGGGCCTTTTGGTAAGTCGCCTGCACTTGTTCATATTGCAGCCGTACCTTGGTGGTTTGTTGTTCAAGCGGTAAGAGCTGTTCGTGAATTTCAAGTAGTCGTCGTCCTGTCTTGGGCGTTTCGAAAAGGATGCGATATCGAATACGCTCGAACTCGGCGCGGTGTTTTGCCACGCGAATCTTTTGATCCTCTTCATTCCGAGCATGGTCGTGACGCAAGCGTGCCAGGGATAGTTCCTGTTGTGTATTAAGAAGATTCGTGCGGTCTTCCGTGACTTGAAGCATGGCCTCGTCCTCGTTAATCACGAAAAGACGTTCATCAACCTCAACCCACTTGCCGTCTTCGACGAGCCATTCGATCCGCCCGTCAATTGGTGTTTTTACGAACATTGGATCCCGTGTGGCGATCTGTCCAGTTTCGCGCAGGGTGTGGGTCACGTGACCGTGTTGAACCGCAACGACCTCAAGATGGACATTGATATCTTGTGTGGGCCACAGTGCGAATATGACAACAGCCAATACGATGATCATGCTTGATATGGCAAGGATTCTGGTCATGGAAACGCAATAAACCCCTTGGTTCCTGGAACAAATTCATCAGCCAACTCTTTTGGAGGAGAGAATCGTACCGTGATTGAAAAGACGCGTTGTAGATTCAGCGTTTGTGGCTCATGGTCGGCATGGCTCTTTTCTTTTGGGACAAAAAAGGATCGTCCAAGTTCATCAATCCTCCCATTCACCGTGACGCCTGGATACTGTCGAAATCCGAGAACCGCTGGGGCGCCTAGGCTCAACTGACTGTAATATTCCTGTGGTATTTCCGCCTTCATCCCCAGTTCGCTCATGTCCAGGATTTGGGCTAAAGGTAGGCCACGCCAGACGGAGATGCCTTTTGATATTTTGGTTCGAGATCGAGCATGGTCATTCCAACTTGACAGATAGAACAGTCGTCCAGCTACGGGGGCGCGGATATCCTTTGCCGCATCAAATTCGCGTTCCCAGTCGGTTCCTTCCAGGGCCCGCCGCAGATTGACATCAGCAGCGAGTCGTGCGACCTGTTCCTCCTTGCGAATGATTTGAAGGGCCTGGTCACGCAACGACAATGCTTCGACCGCGTCCATCCATTCATGTCGAGCATTATTTAGTTCAAGCCAGTCGAGTTGCCACAATGCTTCGACGTGGTCGAGGTGTGTCTTGAGCTCGGTATATTCAGCTATCTGTTGATTGGCCTTTGCGGCTTTTAGATCCCGCGAAGGTGTTGATGGGATGGATGAAAGCCTTTCCGATCGATCGTGGTGCAATGCGGCTTCAAGGCTTGTTTGTTTGAAAGCCAGTCGGCTTCGTTCGAGTTCAACCGGGTCCTGCGCCATCAGTTGGTGCAGGTGAATTCTTCGGCGACGTTCTTCGAAAATGTTCCTTTCATGTTCTATCTTTGCCTCAATCGTCTTGACACGGCGGGTTTCCATGGCAAGTAGGTAATTCTGGCGAGCTTTGATCTTCTCTTCGGCCAGTTCGTTGCGTTTGGCATCGAGACTTGGATTGGTGATCGAAATAATTAACTGGTCCTTTTCGACATGGCTGCCATCTTCAGCCAAGTAATCGATGACACCCCAGTGGTCGGATAAACCTACATTAACGCGTTTGCCGGCAACCACTTCGCCGGTGAAGTGATGGGTGGCGGCATGCGTCTTATCCTCCTTGTTAATCATGGCCATCACGGCGGCGTCGGCAGGCAAGCCATCGGTGACGACGAAAGACTGTCCAACTCGTATCCCTTCGATCTGCTGCTTATTTCCGGTTGGAGAGATTTGTACAAAGTAATGCCGGTTCTTTTGGGATACGAGATGTGCGGGCAGGACACGCATCTGGGGTTCCGGTGTGATTCGGGCGGTACAGCGAACTGTTTGCCCAAGTCTTAAACGGCCAACCTGGTCGGGGCTCGGGGTGATCAGTACATGTCGTGCGATCAGATCCTTGC
>CAUZIY010000112.1:0-10370 GCA_963579995.1 Phycisphaerae bacterium | reverse complement strand
ATCAAATCCAAAGCCGCTCGGACCCGGATCGATCGCGCCCAATTCGTCGAGAAACCGACTCTCGTAAAATCCAGCTGCGTCTTCCAAACGGGCACGGGCGGCCAGGCCGCCTGATGTACCTGGATCAAAAAAGTTACTAGTTGCCGTATCCAAAGAATAATCGAACACAATATCAATGGCACCAGACACCGGTATGCAAAACCATCCCATAAGCACTAGCACGGCTAGCACCAATACGGTTGACCTGATCATTATTGAACTCCAGGCGGGGTATCCGCCCAAGCAATGCGTAAACAATTGCCAACCATATTGAATGGTCCGCAACTCCTAAATTATTACCCTGATATAGGCGAAATCAAGAAATAAAAACGCCTCACAAACACTCCAACAGTAATAACCAGACCCTGACGCGTCCCGGCCAGACCGCCTGTGGCCGGACACTTCAAACCCAAGCATCAAGAGATATCATCCGTTGCAAGAAATTTTGGCGTTTCACCTGGAACAGGTGAATTGGCAAATGTACCACGCGCAAGAACAGCTTGCCGCCCCCCATACTGGGCAATCAGCCGCCGCTGATCACTCTTGGCCTGGGCATCCACCGCCTGCGGATCAAGAATCGAACGCAGTTCGCCCTGCATCACCTCCATAGCACTGGCGTGGTTCGGATCTTCGGACAGGTCATGGAGTTCATTTGGATCATGGACAAGATTGAACAACTGTGCAGGTGCGTTAACCCATTGGATCAACTTGTATTCATCGTTACGGACCATGAAGCTCGCGTCAGCAAACCCCACGGCATGATATTCACTAAAGGCGCACCGCCCAAGATTTTGACCTTCAAGAACCGGCCATAAGCTTTGGCCGCAAAGATCATAATCCTGCGATGTCACAGGCATGCCGACAGAATCACAGATCGTCGGAAAGCAATCCACCAGCGTGACCGGCTCGTTGGATACATGCCCCTCGGGAACATCCGGCCCGGCAATGAGAAACGGCACTGCTGCTGATTCCTCATAAAGGGTAAATTTCCCCCACAAGCCCCGCCGGCCCATGCTCTCACCATGGTCTGTTGCATAAAGCACACGCGTTGAGTCGGCAAGCCCCGTTTGCTCTAATCTGTCAAGCACTTTGCCTACCTGTTGATCCAAATGTGTACAAGTCCCGTAATAGGCGGCGGTCACCCGGCGGATTTGTTCGGGGGTAAATGGTTCGATGTAATCCATGATGTGCCGCAATGTCTCAAGGGCAGGATGCTTGGGACGCTCACCAGGAGAATTTTGAACCGGCAGCTCAAAATCACAGGCAAGATACGATTCGAAAAGATCGGGCGGCGCAATAAACGGTGGGTGCGGACAAACAAACGAGACAAAAAGAACCCACGGCTTGTCATGCCGGGCACCGGCAGCCCGTTGTAGCCACATACTTGCCTGATCTGCAATGCGAACGTCATATTCAAGATATGTTGATTGACCTGGACCGGCCTGGGTCACACCGTCACGGCGACCGGGCCGTCGCGGTGGGTCATCACGAATCGCACCAAGCAAATCACCAATCCCATCGACCACGTTAAGCGGAATTAGCTTTTCACTGAACCCATCGCGGTCATCATCCCGACGGTGGTGCAACTTACCAATGGACACGACTTCATGACCGTGGGATGTCAGGTGATGCGCCCAACTTGGAACCTGACCGTGGTAGGGAAATGCATTATCCCATGCGCCGATCCGGTGGACGAATTGCCCCGTAGCAAAAGACGCCCGCGACGGCACGCTGATTGGACAATTGCAATAAGCCGAGGAAAAACGCGTACCACGGCGAGCCAATGCATCAAGATTTGGTGTGCGGACAACAGGATGCCCGTAACAACCAAGCGTGTCGCGATTATGCTGGTCAGAAAGAATAACCAGAAGATTGTGAGGATCACCCGACAAGCCAAATCTCCAACCAGTTACAAACTCTACCTTCTTGTTCCCATGAGCTCTACAAGTTGACCAAGGCAACCAACCACCTTTAACCTGAATCAAAATACAGATTTGAACGGCGCAATACACCTCTTGAGAACTAGGAATCACCGATCATTTTCTCGGCCAGTTGCGGATAATGAGCAGCAGCACCCACCACACACCCATCCAGATCCGTAGTAACCTGGACAAGAATTCCCCACAAATAACAGGCGTAGCTTGAGTTACACCAAAGCCGAAAACAGGGATGGCCACAGGCTGATTTGCCTTGCCGCAAGATAATGCATGAAACACCCGCCACCCCAGTCAACACCACATCACCCGATGCCATCTTCCCAAAGTCAAGTGCACAAACTTGCGCAAGGACCTTGCCGGCTCGCATTCCGCTTAACACAAACGCAGCATCCTGCCGCTCTACCCGGTAGACACCATTCTGCGCGAGCGGCAGATCAATTGACAGCGACATGACCACGGAGCCCTTCAGCCCACTTTCCAGAAAATACTCATGCCCGGACAGGTTGACACAAAACCCGCCATCATCCAAAACCGATGTACTGAACTTGGCAATCGGCACCTCGACTCCTCGATCAAGCAGCCATTGATCAGCACTGACCCCCTTTAGCCCTAATTTCGGAAGGACACTCACATCACAAAGTGACAAATCATCACTCGCTGCCCGCTCATTTTCAAGCGAATCAAAGCGCAAGGCGACATGCCCCTGACCCAGCGGAGCCCAATGGGCACCCAATGCCACCAAGGCATCATGAACTGGACTGTGAACTCGATCTACAAGCGTCATGTCATTCCTGCCTGGAGTTTTCGCTGTCATAAAATGACGGTGTCGTTACAGTCGCTTTTATCATCGAGCCGTCATCCAATCGAATCATCACCGGTTCGCCTGCAATATTTGATTCCGGACGGACAAAAGCCAGTGCAATCGGATAACCAAGCGTTGTTCGCGGCGCAATACTTGTCACCCGCCCGACAATCTGCGGGCCATCAAAAATCAGATGCGATTCCTTCGGCAATGACCCGACAAACCCATCATCAAAACGGAGACCGGTGAGCACCCGTTCCTGCGATTGATTCTGCAGGACCTGCAGGCTGCGCTGACCAACATAAAACGACTTGTCGCGTCCAATCGCCCATGAACAATTTGCTTCATATGGCGTGGTTAATGCATCGGTATCCTGCGACACGATCAGGTGCCCCTTTTCAAGCCGCAGCAATCGCTGGGCCTCCATACCAAAAGGCCTGATCCCATGACGCCCACCAGCCTGCATGATCTTTTGCCACAGGTAAAGCCCTTGGCTCGCCGGAACGTGAATTTCATAACCCAATTCCCCCACGAAACCAACCCGCATCACAATCGCCGACACCTCGGCAACCGTCCCATGGAAAACGCCGAGGTATCCGAATGCATCGGCACTGACATCAATATCCGTCAGGTCTGCAAGAACCTGCCGAGCGCGGGGTCCGGCAATATTCATTGCCACCATCTGGCCGGTCACATTACTCAATACAATATTCATTCCCCAAAGGATTTGCCACCGCTGCATTTCCTGGTAAAACGCGTCGGCCCCCGAAGACGTCGTGGTCACGTAAAAATGTTGGTCGGCAAGCCGGGCCGCCACACCATCCTCAATAATCACGCCGGTTTCATCACAAGCAAGTACATACCGCAGCCGACCCTTGGCTTGACGGGCATAACGTCCTGTATAAATCCGCTCAAGAAATGCCGCGGCCTCCGACCCCCACACATGGACCTTGCCCAGGGTACTGACGTCAATCATGCCCACGTTCTGTCGTACATTTTCAGCTTCGCCCAGAATACAACCATCACGATCCTGACCATTGATTCGATAATAATCCGGCCGCAACCAATCCCCGGCATGCATCCATACCGCCCCGGTCTCCTCGTGCCAGGCATGAAGCGGCGTGCGGCGAACCGGCGTGAATCGCCGACCGGCAAGGTGGCTTAACGCAACCGGCTGGTGAAAGGGTCTGGATGTTGTTGTCCCGGTCTGCGCAATTGACCGGCCATTGAGTTTGGCCAGAATCCGGACAGCATTCATGTTTGCCAGTTTTCCCTGACTGGGCCCCATGCCAACCGTGGTGTAGCGCTTGAGCAACTCGATGCTGTCGTAACCCTCCTGGTGGGCATTGACGAAGTCCTTGAGGTGCAGGTCTTCATCCAGATCAACAAAGCTTTTTTTTCTACCGTTGACCACGATCGGATAAGGATGACTAAAAGCCGGGCCATTGTGATCAACAGGCTTTCCAAGCTCACCACTAAACTTCCCCAGATACGCGGCCGCCATTTTCCCAGCACGAGTCCCATCCGCCAGTTGATCGGGCAGGTCAAATACCCCGTTGATCCGGCCGGCGGTAAAGCAGTTGCCAGGCAGCGAATCAGGAACCAACTGTTCATTTTCGGAGGCATACCGAAAACTACCCCCTGCCTGACTGACCAACCCGGACGCCGGCGTCCAACCCACACTGACCGCCACACCATCACACTCGAAAACCGTCGCGCACGATAGGTCGCCATGTCCCTCTGAATCAACAGGACAGGCCACGACCCGCTGGACCCCTTGCTTACCCCTGGTTGGTTCAGCTTCATAGATCGAATGCCCCAACAGCAGCTTCACACCTGAATCCACCAACCGGGTGGACAATTTCGTAGGCTGTGGATTGGATCTCAAGTCCAGGACTGCAGCCACTTCAACCCCCGCACCAGACAGGTCCAAGGCTGAACGATAGCCATCATCATTGGCGGTCAATACCACCGCACGATCAAAGGGCTTGATTGCATAAAGGTGGATCAAGCGCTGCGCTGCAGACGCCAGCATGATGCCCGGAAGATCGTTGTTGGCGAATACCGCAGGCTGTTCATAACAACCGGTGGCAAAAACAACTGCCTGCGCACGAAGCTTGGTCAAACGCTGGTCATCCACCAGTGCAACCCAGGAATCCGAATAACAACCTGCCGCCTGGGTTCCAAGTCGGACTGTAATATTCTGATGGCGACGGATATCTGCAAGCAGTTTACGCATGTGCTGAACAGCATCGCCATGCATCAACTGCCAGTTGAAACTACCACCTGGCCGAGGTTGATCATCGACCAACAACACGTCCACGCCCTGCTCGGCAGCACCAACTGCGGCGCACAGCCCCGCCGGACCGGCACCAATAACTAGGAGTTCACAAAAGTCATATTCTTTCGGCGTGTTCAATGCTACGCCATTTGGATTGATTCGCCCCAAACCCGCAGCCTTTCTCATCATCCGTTCGTATATTGGGAACAATGATCTTGGGGTATGAAAGGCCTTGTAATAAAAACCAACCGGCATCATGGCACCAAAACGCTCAGTTATCTGCATCCGGTCACGGGCCAGGGACCCCGATGTATTGACAGCCAACACATCCAACCCCGGCTCGATAAGAAGCCCGTCACCCCGCAGATTTGTGCGATGGCCGCCCACATCCTCGACAATGACGTTGGCGTCATGTCCGGCCATGCTGTAGATCGAACGCGGGCGATGATATTTAAAACTACGGCCCATCATCCGCACACCATTTGCATACAACGCACTGGATAACGTGTCGCCACAATATCCAGTCAAGACATGGCCTTCAAACCGAAAGGTGACTGGCTGATCACGGTCAATCAACTCGTTGGGTTGAGGAGGTAGGCGTCTATCCATCATCAGGTTGATCTTCATAAAGATAGGTACGAATAAACTCGTCGGTCACCGTATTGCGTTCTGCCACAAACCAGGTCCCGCTGGCAATGTGGTACCACCACTCGCGCTTGATGCCTGGTTCACCACTGCGATTAAATACATAGTCAGCCCATTGCTCATCGCTTGAACCATCTGGGTCCGGCATCAACCGCACCTCTCCGCCAAAGCGAAATTCCTGCAAGGGACGTGGACCGTTAACGGGGCAATAAATGATCTTCATGTTTGCATCTCGCTATCAGTGCCCCACTGCGGCGGCGCCCTTTTCACCAACAAGTCTGAATTGTGCATAACGGTCAAGGTTGAATGGTTTGATCAACGCATGGTCTACATCATGCGCAATGGTATAAGCCATCGTCATACCGGAAACCGGCGTGGCCTTGAAGCCCCATGTACCCCAACCGGCATCAAGATAAAACCCCTTGATGGGTGTTTTTCCCATGATCGGGGAAAAGTCCGGTGTCATATCACACAACCCCGCCCATTGTCGCAATACATTAATCTGTGACACACAGGGGAACAGATCAATCAAGCGACCGGCAAGCTGCTCGGAAAAACCAAGCGTGGACCGAGTTGAAATAAGCTCATAGGGATCCAATGATCCGCCGGCCACCAATTCACCCCGAGATGATTGACTGACATAAAGGTGCAGCGTGGCGGACACCACAATGTGATCCAGCCATGGCTTAAGCGGTTCGGTCACCATAGCCTGCAAAGGATGGATCACCAGCGGCGTACGCAATCCGACCATCGGGGTGACACTGGTAGTCCAGCCGGCAACTGCGGACAAGATCTTGCGCGTTTTGATAAACCCCTTATCCGTATGGACTCCAGCCACCTGATCATCTCGAACCTCAATATCCGTTACACACGTTTGCTGGTGAATATCCACACCCTTGCGAGCCGCACCACGTGCATAAGCCCAGGCCACTGCGTCATGCCTTGCAATCGCGCCCGGCGGATGATAAAGAGCTCCATATACCGGTGGCAGATGCCCGCCACATGCCAAGTCCAGTTGCGGTAATCGATCCCCGATAAAAGCAGGATCCACAATCCTGCTGTCGACCCCCACCTGCTTGTTAACCTCTGCACGCCATCGCTGAGTATTCAAGGATGCGGGTGAATGGGCCAGGGTGAAATGACCGCGTTGGGAATAAAACAGATTCAGGTCAAGTGTTCGTGACAAATCCTTGAACAGTTCAATACTGGTGTTGTAGAAACGACAGCCTTCCGGGGTGAGGTAGTTGGAACGGATAATGGCCGTATTCCGCCCCGTTCCACCGCTCCCGATATAACTTTTCTCCAATACAGCAACGTTGGTAATACCATGATTCATGGCCAGGTAGTACGCTGCAGCAAGTCCATGACCGCCGCCACCAATGACCACCACGTCGTATTCATCTTTCAGCACGTCTGGCGAATGAAACATCCGCGGCTCGGGATATTCCTTGGCAAGTGCAAATTTCAAAAGGCGGTATGGCATTCGAAGTACTCAGACCACTCGACTTATACTGGTAGAGGCCGCATCCGACATCACAAACAAAAGCAGGCCGATCACGGGCAACACACCCGCCACGACCGATCCGGAGCCAGACCGTATTACCCTAGATGTGACTGCGTGCAAGCACCCGATGGGGATACCGCTTTGGTGAAGTTGGGATAGCGCCAAGAAAAGTGTAGATAAAAAGGCAATTCATATTAAAAGAATGTGAGATACTGATTGAGTTCCCACGGGGTAATCTGCTGCTCACAGGTCTGCCACTCCTTGGTTTTGATATCAATAAACTCATCTGCGATCGGCCCCAAGGCCGCCTTGATCACATTATCGCCACGCAGTTCCTCAAGTGATTCCTGCAGGGACTGGGGCAAGATCCTGATCCCAGAACCTGTCACCTCTGCAAATGACCGCTCATACATGTTCCCGAGGTTGGGCTCGCCCGGATTCATCTTCTGCGCAATGCCGTCCATCCCTGCCGCGACATATGCAGCCAAGGCGAGATAAGGATTACACCCAGCGGATACCGTGCGGTCTTCAAAATGGCCCGGGCCGGCAGTACGGATCATTTGCGTCCGGTTGTTATCACCGTATGTAATGAACGCAGGCGTCCAGGTAAAACCCGAGCGACTTGAATAGAGGCCTTCGCCCAGTTGCAATCGTTTATAGCAATTCACCGTAGGGCTGGTCACCGCACAAAGTGCCCGAGCATGATGAATCACACCACCGATAAAGTGATAGGCCAATTGCGAACAACCCAGACCTCGCGCATCGGATTGATCTGAAAATATAGTGTCACCCTTTTGGACATCGGCCAGGTGGTAATGCACATGAAGACCACTGCCCGTGCGATCACTGAAGGGCTTGGGCATGTGGGTCGCGATGGCGCCGTAATTCTTGGCGATTTGCGAAGTGGCCATCTTGAAGAAAATGATGCGGTCAGCGGTTGTTAAGGCGTCGGCATAATCAAAGTTTACCTCAAATTGGCCGTTGGCATCTTCATGGTCTGTTTGATATACCCCCCACCCAAGACTATTCAACGCCTGGGTCAGTTCCTGCAGGTATGCCATTGCAGGCGCCATTGACCGAAAGTCATAACACGGCTTGGCCAGGGAATCGACACGATCCGGATCCCAAGGCTCAATTGAACCATCCGCTTGACGAGTAACCAGGAAATGTTCCGGCTCCATTCCTACGTTGAATATATAACCAGATTGATGCAAGTCAGAGAGAACACGCTTCATGTTTACCCGTGCACAGTAAGGATAGGGCTCGTCATCAACATACAAATCAGCCGCAAATCGCGCCGTGTTATCCAACCATGGCAGGGGCGTATAGCTGTCAAGATCGATGCGGGCCAGCATGTCATGGGAATGCGGCCCCTGCCCCAATCCCCAAACTGCAGCACCGGCGAAACCGGCACCAACATCAATCACATCATCCAGGCATGCCGCAGGCACCATCTTGACCTTCGCCACACCATGCATGTCAACGAATTCAACCAGGATGAACTCGATGCCGTCCTGCTTAATCTGCTCCTGAATTTGTGCACGATCCGTCATTTCTTGTTCCGACTCAGCAACATGGATGAATAGTTTAATTCAATGCGATTACCTGCTGCGGCAGGTTGAAACCGTTGGCCTGCGGCCGCCCTGCACACCACCAGCCCAAACCTGCACCGCTTCAACCGGTTATACAACTGCTATTATGGACGATCGCACCCGGGAATCCAGTCGGTCCCGGCCAGTGGCAGCTTAGCCATCGCCGCCGCCTCCACGGTCAACGCCACCAGGTCCTCGCGTTCGAGGTGATGGACATTTGACTTACCACACGCCCGGGCCAAGGTGGTCAGTTCCATGGTCAACACTTCCAGGTAATTCCCGACTCGGCGGGCACCTTCCTCGACCTCCAGCCGAGACTGTAACCCAGCATCCTGCGTGGTCACCCCAACTGGACACAGGCCAGTATGGCAATGATGGCAGGATCCAGCCTGCGTTCCCAACTGCTTGTAGTCTTCTGATACATCCAGCGATTGCTTTTTACCATCGGCAGGAGTTGATGCATTGCAACCCAGTGCCAGAAGAACACTCTGCCCGATTGATACCGCATCAGCACCCATTGCCAATGCCTTGGCGACATCAGCACCGGTGCGAATCCCACCCGAAATAACCAATTGGACCTTCCCCACCGCATTGATGTCCTCCAGGGCCTCGACCGCCTGCCGTAAAGCCGGCAGGGTGGGAATACCCGCATGTTCAATAAACACCTGCTGGGTGGCTCCGGTACCACCCTGCATCCCGTCGAGCACAATCACGTCCGCACCGGCCTTAACCGCAAGTTTTACATCGTTGATGGTGCGCGAGGCACCAATCTTCACAAATACAGGGATACGCCAGTCCGTTAGTTCACGGAACTGTTCAATCTTGATGGCAAGATCATCCGGCCCGGTCCAATCCGGATGTCGGCACGCCGAACGTTGATCAATTCCTGCCGGCAGGTCCCGCATGGCGGCAACCCGATCATTGATCTTCAAGCCCAGCAGCATGCCCCCGCCACCGGGCTTGGCACCCTGGCCGACGACCACTTCAATCGCATCTGCCCGGCGAAGATCATCAGGATTAAAGCCGTAACGGGAAGGTAGGCATTGGTAGACCAGTGTTTTTGATGACTGGCGTTCCTCCGGAGTCATCCCGCCGTCACCAGTGGTGGTCGATGTCCCCATTGCCGTGGCCGCTCGACCGATGGCCTCTTTTGCATTGGCAGACAATGCGCCAAAACTCATGCCCGCAATGGTGATTGGAATATCCAGTTCAATCGGCTGCTTGGCATGCTGGCCGCCCAGGATCGTCCTGGTCTGGCATTTCTCGCGATAACCTTCAAGGGGATAGCGTGACATTGACGCGGTGAGAAATACAAGGTCATCAAAATTCGGTACCGCACGCTTGGCACCCATTCCCCGAATGTCATATACCCCACGCTGTGCAGCCTGTTGAATGTACTGGATCATCTGGGGGCTGATCGTGTAACTTTCTTCAAAATTGTCTTTTTCTTCAGTTGACACCATCACACCCATCATTACTGGAAAAAGACCTGGTCAACGGTAGCTATCCGACAGTGACGCATTCCAATGATAAAGCTGCCTTGCTGACGCCACCTTTTTGAACTGCTTGG
>CAUZIY010000111.1:0-10409 GCA_963579995.1 Phycisphaerae bacterium | reverse complement strand
TGTGATGTGACACTTTTCACATTCAGGTTTCTAACCCCATATTTTCAGACTGCCAAAACCGTTCCTGACTCCACTGCCGACCGCCCCATACCCAGCGCTGCTAGCAAGGCTTGTGCTTTATCGAGTGTCTCTTCGTATTCACCCGCCGGTGTTGAATCAGCAACAATCCCGCCGCCAACAGAAAAGTCCACGTGACTCTCGGCTGTGTCAATCATCATCGTACGGATGGCAATGTTTAGACAGGACATTTGTGGTGACAAGAATCCAATGCATCCGCAATATGGACCGCGACGGACCGGCTCAATCTCTTCGATAATTTCCATTGCCCGCACTTTTGGAGCACCCGTCACTGATCCACCCGGCATTGCAGCGCGAAGCAGATTTACCACGTCTTTACGGTGATGAAGCTTTCCAGTAATGGTCGCAACCCCGTGATGAATGGTGGGATGTGATTCAATGGTCCGTGCATCTGTGATCTTGATCGAACCATAGTCACAAACGCGGCCCAAATCATTCCGCATGAGGTCGACAATCATATTGAGTTCCGCAGTATCCTTTTCACTCTGTTCAAGGGCCTGCACACTTACTGAAGCTGGACGGGTCCCCTTGATCGGTCGGGTGGTCACTACACCGTCCCCATCAACCGAAAGAAACATTTCAGGAGATACCGATGCGATGACACGTTGTTCACCTAGTTCCAGGTAACCGCCGTACCACGCCGGGGACACGGTGGATAGACGCTGGTACAGTGCACGCGGCGCCCAAGGGTAAGTGCCCTCAAACGGGGCCCGAAAGCGTTGCGCCAAATTCACCTGGAACACATCACCTGCCTCGATGAAATCGAGGACTTGTTCCACCGCTGCCTCATATTCACCCCGACTAAAAACACTGACTGGGTCCGCAGAATTAAATCTGCCACATACCGGCTCGTTCGATGTGATTTCAGGCACGCCCTGTAACGCATAAGTGCCGTGTGCCTGCCAGGAATGACTTGCCGCATCATAAACCAGGTAGCCCGGGCAGTAGGCTAATTCAATGATAGGCCAACGATGATCCTCGTCTGCCACGCATGGAAGCTTCTCAATCCACCGACCTAAATCATACGACAGATAACCAATCCAAAGACCTGATCCATGATTCAAAAGTGTTCTCAGATCGACTAACGGCCTGTTGCACCATTGCCCTGATGACCAAGTCTGGCCAGGCCCAACCCAGCGACTGATACCGCCATCGGTCCCCTGCTCAAAACGATAATACCCTACCGGCTCGGCAATAATCGACCGATGCGACCATCGTGCGTCATAACGACCTGAATGCAACATGACAACACGGCGTTGTGCCGGCCACCGCTGCAAAACTTCCGTCGGATCAAATTCCCAATCGAGTTGTCTGCCATGCGTCAACATGACTACCCATCATATGCCATCCCCGGAAACGGGAAGCGTCAGTGATCGGACTATGGCCCAATATATCACCAGGCCAATTGATTATGGCTAAGCTTACTCCAAACCGCCCGGTAAATCTGTCCGATCTGCTGACGTGATTCCCTTTCCATATATGAAGCAACAGCGTTGCAGAAAAAAAGACTACACTGCTGATGCAAATCCATGACCACTATACTCTCAGCCGTATCCACAGGATTTCCGTCCAAGCACCTCCCCGGGATGACCAGACTACCACAAAATTGGCGCAAACCCGGCAAACGCTTGCCGTACAAGCCGTTTGACAAGAACGATCACGAGAAAATTCTAACCCAACCCGGGAAAGGCCTGCAACCCGCAGGGCTGGCATCCTTAAACCGCCGAACTAGTCTATTCTTCCATAATCCTGTCAAATCTGCGGTTTTCTGGACCCCAATGGCCTGCGGAATGTTCTTATGACATGGTTTGCCAGCTCGGAGATCGATACGAGGTAGATCGATCACCAGACAATCCGTGCAAAGCATTACACGCATCTTACAGATCCATACTTTTGATTAGCTGCAGTCCTTGGCCGTAGAAGCCACCTGCTTTGAAAGCACGTAGTCACCAAGGAATAGAACATCAATGCCCGTATTGACAAAACATTCGATAGCTTGTTCTGGCTTGTTAACCATCGGCTGCCCCCTGATGTTGAAGCTCGTATTAAGCACAATGGGCACGCCCGTTAACCTTTCAAATTCGGTTAATAATCCGTAATACCTTGGGTTGTGTTTACGGTTCACACTATGCACACGCCCCGTACCATCTACATGGGTTACCGCTGCAATATGCTTGCGTTTTTCTAACAATACGTCGTAGACCAAAATCATATAGGGAGACGGATAACCGCAGTCGAACCACTGTCCAATCTTCTCTTCCAGAATACTGGGGGCAAACGGACGAAAACTTTCACGGAACTTCACCCGCTCATTAAGTAAATCTTTCATCTTCCCCACGCGTGGATCGGCGAGAATCGAGCGGTTACCCAATGCTCGAGGTCCCATTTCCATTCGACCCTGAAACCATCCGATGATCTTTCCATCAGCAAGCATCGAGGCGGCGAGGGAAGGTGCGTCTTCCACCTTCTCTATCCCCACTTGGTGGGGAGACTTAATCGTCTGACGGATCGCACTTTCGTATTGCTCATCGCTCCATACCGGCCCCAAATAAGCATGCTCAAAGATGTATTTACGTGGCTTGCGCATCACTGTATTCCAAAGCCAGAAACAGCCACCTAACGCAGTACCCGCATCATTTGCAGCAGGCTGAACAACGACTTCATCAAACACACCTTCACGCAAAATGCGCCCATTCATGACAGAGTTCAAACACACCCCCCCCGCAAGGCACACCCTGTTAAACCCGGTCTGCTGTCGCAGCCACTTGGCCATATGCAAGCCCACTTCTTCCGTACGCATCTGCAAAGCTGCCGACACATCTTTGTAATGAGCTGTCAGTTCACTTTCAGGCTTACGTGATGGCCCGAACGTGTCAAAGAACTTTTTGCTAAACCAGTTCGGACGACCACGATATTGGTAATTGAAATAGGACATGTCAACGTCATACCGACCATCGGGCGTAGTCTTAATCACATCCCGAAACTGTTGAATGAACCGACCCGGATCACCATAAGGTGCCAAGCCCATCACCTTGCCTTCTCCAGAAGCAAACCGATATCCCAGAAACTCTGTCACCGCGCCGTATACCAACCCCAATGAGTTGGGAAAGTGCTCACGCCGGAGGCACTTCATATCAATCCCCTCACCGTATCCCAGCCAGGTGCAGTCCCATTCACCTGCAGCATCAATGCTCAAGATTGCGGCCTTGTCGAATGCACTAGTCAAAAAGGCACTGGCTGCATGACACAAGTGATGTGGCGCAAAATGAATTACTGTCCTCCCATTCAGTTGTAGTTGTTCGGTAAGCGTCTTTCGCACCCGCAGCATAGAGACTTCTTTGTCGCCACGACTTCTAATCAAGCCAATACTTTTCGGCAGGTGCCGCAACAGGAACCAAGCCCGTGCCAGACGTGCAGCACGAGGGTCCCAGTAGTAGACAATATGGTCTAGTTCCGCCGGCTTGATACCGGCCTGATCACAACACCAACGAATGGAATGAACGGGGAAACTTGCGACATGCTTCTGGCGCAGAAATCGCTCTTCTTCAACCAGCCCCAGCAACTTGCCGTCTCGCATGATGGCTGCTGCTGAATCATGACCGTAACAGTCAAACCCTAGAATATGCATTGCAAGATCAATCTCCCTAATAGGATCTATACATCACACATTTCCATTACAACTTCGACTGAATAACTTCTTAGCCCTGAACATTCTGGTTCTCTTTATCAACGTCACCCTTTGCTTGATGAAGCACCTCTACCGATCCAGATTGACCACCTATTGGGTCACTGAACACATTGGTGCTCCGTGCCGGGTAGCAACCGCCAATCATTGCCTTCTGTTTTTCACCGACGGTCCAGATGACACGCTTCATAACTCCGCCCAATAGCACGATGATCGGCTGGTCACAACCACCTAATTCCATAAAGTGTGACCGGTCAAATGAAGAAACACGTCCTCGAGAGTTGGCTTGCCGACACTGATCACCGCTACATCTTGAGACAATAGCGTCCCGAGCGATGCAACGAATGCAGGCCCATCATCTCGATGAATGTATATTTTTCCATGGTGTACCGTGGGTGCACTCGCAGCTGACCAGGGTCCGAATTGATCTGTAATCACCTTGCAAATCTCATCTGATCGTGAGGGTTGGGCTGGTTGAACAGTGATTATATTGCCACCCACACGTGCCTTGAGGCCCGCCGGCGTATCGACGGCAACCAATTTCCCTTTACACATAATCGCCAACCGATCGCACCGATCTGCATCCTCGAGGTGGTGCGTCGTCAACGCGACCGTGACACCCAGCTTACGTTGCATCCGTTGCAATTGATCAATAAGATCCAAGCGTGCACCGGGGTCCAATCCGGTCGCCGGCTCATCGAGTAAAAGTAGGCGGGGTTGGTGCAATAGAGCTTTGGCCAATTCGACACGCCGACGCATTCCACCACTGAACCGCTCGATGTACTCACTGCACCGATCATCCAATTCGAACTCCATCAGTAATGAGGAAATCCTGCGGCGCAGATTGCGACCCGACAGTCCATACAGATGCCCCTGGCACGCCAGGTTCTCTTCGGCCGAAAGTTTTATGTCTAAGCTGGGCATCTGAAACACGATGCCCAGCTGCTGCCGGACGAGTTGAGCTTGCGTAGCGAGATCGTATCCGAAAATTGAAACTGACCCTTGGCTGGGTCGCAACAAGGTCGCCAATACCCGAAATAATGTTGTCTTACCGCTGCCATTTGGACCGAGTAGTCCAAAGATCTCGCCACGTTGAATCTCAAAATCCACATCCACCAAAGCATGTAATAACGCAGTAGTCTCAGGACCTGACACCTCATCAGCCCTGGACTTTCGCCGCCGACGAGGCGGCGGATAGGCATGGGTCAAACCACGAACACTGACCGCAGCCGGCGAATTAATTCGCGGTGAACCGGACGCGGATGCACTAGAATTGAGTGAATCCAGAGGAATTTCCGGAGGCACAGACGCCGCAAAAGACATCATTCTATCTCGGCATCCACTTCAGACTCATCATGCCCCCCATGCGCATTGTCGTGTGAGCCACTGGGATGTTCTTCTTCGTCACCGTGGTGATGAATGGTTTTGAAAGTTGAAAGATCGGAAGCGCGGGTATAAATCCGAGGCGCTAACGTCTGAGAATCCGTAAGGGTAACAAGAACCAAGATGGCAACGGTTACAAATGGTGCCAGCGCGAGCATGACAAGCAGCGGCTTTTCGAATTTGAGATGCATGAAATAGATCATCACGATGGCAGCTTTGGGGATGGTGAACACGAAGATAAGAAACACCAGCACCAATTTGGGGACAAATCCCGTCTGTCGCCAGACTTCATAAAGCGCTATTTCTGCCGCTGTAAAAACCAACAATAGCAGAAAGCAGGTAAGCAAATTGACCGAGTGGTTGTTCTTATGTGCCATCGTCATTCCCAGGTGCACTGAAAATAGTGACTGTCGCTCAATACAAGCGACCTTACATTAAGTACACAATTGCAAATAGAATAATCCAAACTAAATCTACAAAGTGCCAGTAGAGACCCGTCAGTTCAATTGGAGCGTACTGCGAATAGGTCGGGCCAAACTTTCCAAGAAAACCCATTACCGTCAGCCACGCGAGTGAAAGCACACCGACCAATACGTGAAAACCATGAAAGCCAGTCATGACATAAAAGCAACTGCCAAACAGATTCGTGTCTGGCGCCATACCCACACCAAGAAGTTCGATGTATTCATATGCCTGAACACCCACAAATAGTGCGCCAATGAGGGTTGTTGCCAGCAACCCCAAGTTACCCTTCGCTGGCTGCTCACGCTGAAAGGACTGTAACGCCCATACCAGCGTAACCGAGGAACATATCAAAAAAAATGTGTTGATCGCTGTCAGCGGAACATTGAGTGTCTTATCTGGTGATGGCCAATTGCCTGGCCCCTGCCCAAATCGCAGCACAATGTAGGCGCCGATCAAACCAGTGAAAAACATGATCTCTGAACCAAGGAACAGCCACATGCAAATCTTGCCGTTGGTAATCTGCGTCTGCAAAATTGAGCCGTGAGCCATAAGTGGCCCGGACTCATCGTGACCATGATCGGGCGAATGGTTCGCGTTTACTGAAGCATGGGTCATGGTTAAACCTTATCTACAAGCATCAATCCAAGAACAATGGGTAAATAAACAAGCGATGCAAAAAACAATCTTCGTGCATGTAACTGTGTGCGTGTCACAGCCACACAAATGGCAAAGGCCAAGAACATGGCGGCAGCAGACAATCCGCCGAACAAATAGAGGGTACCAGAGATCCCCAACAGTGTAGGAGCAGCGGTCAACGGCAGTAACACGATGGTACCTAGAAGAATCTGACGGAAAACGGTCGAACCTTCGGGGTCGAGCACGGTCAACACGGGTAGATTAGCCCGCGCATAATCTTCTCGATAGATCCAAGCGATGGCCAGGAAATGCGGTAACTGCCATACGAACATGATGACAAAAAGAAGCCAAGCCTCGGCACCAAGTCGCCCCGTAGCCGCGACGTAGCCAACAACCGGAGGCAGTGCGCCTGGTACTGCACCAACTACCGTCGACAAACTACTCTTTCGCTTGAGCGGTGTGTAGACGAAAACGTAGAGAATGATGATGGCTAACGTAATTATCGCGACAAGAAACGTAGTTAAGCACGCCAGCAGAACCACACCCAGAAAACAGCATGAAAACGCAAATACCCCCGCATGAGTTACTGATATTTGCCCTGCAGGTAGTGGACGATTCATCGTGCGGTGCATTACCGCGTCCACACGTCGCTCGTGGATCTGGTTGAATACACCAGCGCCAATACAGGACAAAGCGGTGCCGATTAAAGTCGCTGCCAATGCAAGCCAGGACCACTGCTCGGCACCCATTGCAAACCCGACAAGAGTGGTTATGACCACCATGGTGGTTAATCGCGGTTTGGTCAGCTTGGCGTAGGGTGCAACCTTGGCACACCAAGTTGCTGGACTTGTTGTCCGTAACGACCAAGATTGCTCGGATGGCCCGGTCAGTTGCGTCATGCACCTACTACTTTCAATGACGATGAACTGGTGGAAGTTTGCAAATCAACAACCTTTTCCCCTTGATTCGATGGTATTACAGACCTCAGGTTGAGCCGCATTAATCGGACCAACAAAAGCGAGGACGTTGCCAGAATCGCAGCACCAAGTGCCTGGTGAGCGGTTGCCACCTCGCTGTGACGACCGGACCAAATCACCGCAGCGCCCAAAGCAGCCTGCATGATTAACATCAAAGTAATAGCAGCTGCAGGCCGTAACAGCAACGGTTGGCCAACGGCATGCCGTGACAATCGAACAATAAACCAACCGCCTACAGCAAGCACTACGATTGCCCAAACCCGATGCGAAAAATGAACTGCCACTTGCATTGGCGTAAAGTATGCCGTCAACCAAGTGTCCCCCTCGTCAAGTATTTTCTCTGTCGCCTCGGCAATCCCTGATTGACTGAAAGGAGGCACCAATTGACCGTATGCAGATGGGAAATCAAAAATTGCCAGCCCCGCTTCTGAATGCCGCATCGCTGCACCAAGAATCAACTGGATGAGCAGAACGACAAAAAAGAATGCGGAAAATCGCCCCAGATAACGGTAAACTCGCAACCGATCCAACCCATCTCTCCCAATAGCTTGCTGATCCCCCAAGGTCCAGTATGCACTGGTGGCAGCGGCAATAAACACCGTTAAACACAAAAAGAGCTGACCCATCACGCCATGCATAATCGCTAGCGCAATTGATAGTTCTGTAACACGCAGCCCGCCCATCACACCCTGCAAAATAACCAAGCCTAATAATCCTACACCACTCCAACGCAACCATGGTCGATGTTGCTGGCTAACCCACAGCCAAGCCGCCATTACGATGCACAATATTCCAACAGTCGCGCCAGCCAAACGGTGTAAATGCTCCCAAAAGATATTTCCCACCCACATCATCCACGGCAGTTCAAACATGCCATGGCCATAGCTCGTGGGCCAATCCGGAACCGCCAAACCAGCCCCCTTGCTTGTAACAGTTCCACCCAAAATCACGAGTGAGAATGTCGCAATGACAAGAAGAACCGCGTAGCGGTGCAACCATTTCGAGTAATGCTGCGCAGTTGCATTATTCCTGCTCACATGCGATCCACTTTCAGGACATTTTTTGCCCAGGAACCGAATGACATTGAAGCCACAACTTGAGTAACGCATGACCGATTTGTCAGGTGTTTTCACCATCGGCATCTGTATCCTGCCTACGCCAGGCACTCAATGCCCCATGGGCTCGACCACACCTTGTGGCAAAACCCTGTTCTGGGGGAGAAAATCTTCTTCCACCGCCGGCGAACTGTATTCATAAGGGCCACGATACACGGTGGGAATCTCATCGAAGTTGGTATGTATTGGAGGCGACTGAGCGACCCATTCAAGCGAGTTAAGGTCATGCGGGTTGATCTCGGCTTTGGTGCCAAACTCATCACGAGGACGTCGGAGTATCAGGTAAAGCAATCCTGGGATCGCAGCAAGAAACAAAATAACCCAACGATGCTCCATCAAACCCGCCATCCCAAGAAGAAGATAGATGTCATCCTTCAAAATAAATGGCGCTAAGAACGCTGGCAGGAACACGAGATACAGCACACGTTGCAACAGAGCGGGCACACCCAATGCTCCGCCAATGGCCCAAATCGCAAACACGACAACCACAATCATGACACCGGCAATGATGCCATGTCCGGTGGCCACCATCAGGTCATGAAGGACTTGCAAATTGACGGCCACAAGCGTGCCAGCTCGCGCACTTTGAATCACGCTCAGGAAGTACAGCATTAATGGCACCATAATGAGTACCGAAAAGACCTTACTAATCCTCGGAAGGCAACGCAGCCACATCACCAACAATGCAATTAGACCCGCAAATAATGCAATGTAGCCCAACCAGTTTCTAGCCCCCGCATCGGCCGCTATTGCGCGACCATCGGCCACCTCCCAAGCAGGGCCGGTCCAGTAACTCACTCCGATCACCGTTGATCCGACCAAGACAACGAGAAATGCCGCCACAATCCCCCGCGCCAACTTACGCGGCATACTGACAAAAAAGTTGTAGAAAAAAGGAATTTGAGCCATCCCCAACGACATTGCCCATAGCGTCATGATGACGTTCATGGGCTGCAAGTGTTGGAGTGTAGGGTATTCCATAATCGAGGCGTAACGGCGTGGGTGCCCACCGACACCCAGCACGTGCATGATGAAAAAGGTGCCGTTGAAGGCAATGAATGTGAGCCAAAAGTGAACATACCCCCAGCGTATATTCATCTCGCGGCCAAAAATCTTGGGAAACCAATGATAAATCCCGGCAAAGATGCCGAAGATTGATCCACCGAATAAAACATAGTGGATATGAGCAACGATAAAGTATGTGTCGTGAATATATATATCGACCGGTGCCGCAGCCATGAAAATGCCGGACAGACCGCCAATCACAAACATACTCACAAATCCTAGTGCGTGTAACATTGCCGGTGTAAACCGGATGTCACCACCCCAGAGCGTACCAAGCCAGTTAAAGGTTTTAATGGCAGACGGGACCGCGATCAGGATGGTCGAAAACATAAACGTCGTACCCAACACGGGATTCATGCCCGACTGAAACATATGGTGACCCCAAACGATAAAGCCAAGTATGGCAATTGCGCAGATCGCGTAAACCATGGGGCGATAGCCAAATATTGGCTTGCGGGCATAGGCGGAAATCACATCACTGACGACGCCCATCGCTGGCAGAATCATGATGTACACCGCTGGATGGGAATAAAACCAGAACAAGTGCTGAAATAGAAGCGGCTGCCCACCAACTGCTTTCATCACCGGCACACCATCGACAAGCTGCTCGACAATCGGGGCGAAAAACATTGTCCCCAGTACGCGATCAAAAAACAGGAGGATCATCGTCGCGGTCAATACTGGTGTTGCAAATACCTGCAGGATGGCGGTAATGAACAATGCCCACACAGTCAGCGGCAGACGAAACATCGACATGCCAGGTGCCCGCATATTGATGATGGTCGTGATATAATTTAACGCACCCACAATGGACACGAAGCCAACCATTCCAACACCAATAACCCACAAGTGGGTTCCAATGGTGGATGACATGACGCCACCTTTTCCACCGGACAACGGTGGATACATCGTCCACCCTCCTCCAGCCGAACCGGCAGGCACCCAGAAACTGGCGATAATCAATATGCTAACCGGCACTGAGATCCAAAATGACAGCATGTTTAG
>CAUZIY010000110.1:0-10456 GCA_963579995.1 Phycisphaerae bacterium | reverse complement strand
GCCCTACTGGGCGTTTGTTCTCGGTCTAATTAGTGTGAATCTTGCGGTTATTAATTTCCTGCCCATTCCCATCACCGATGGGGGCCACATTATCTTTCTGATTATTGAGAAGATCAAAGGTTCGCCAGTTAGCGCGAAGGTGCAGACAGCGGCTTTTTTCGTAGGCTTGGTACTGATCGCATCAGTATTTCTTTTCACCCTATTTAACGATACCACACGTCTTATTGGTTTGGGTTAACAGAACCATCAGCCACCGATGTGACCAACTCCTCGCTGATTATAGCCATTTCGCATTTTCCACACATCGGTTCTATACTGCCCCCGCCTTCCAAGGTGATAAGGGGTTCTGCAGTTGAGAATGGTGTTTACGATTTTGGCGATCGTCATAGGCTTGCTCTTTGCAATGGCCGTCTTTCAGCCTGCGCAGAAGTCATCTGAAGTGCCAACCATGGCCCCGGGTACAGAGTCAGGTGGCAGTGGGTTACCACAAGTCGAAAAGCCAATTGAAGAACCAGCGGTTGTTGGGGGGCAAGGATCATCAGGCACGGAATCCACGGTGCTGGCACAACCCCAGATGCCGGTCCAGGTTGAAGTAGACACTGACCAACATCGTCCGGGTCGGTTAACCATAGAAGCCAATGCCGGATCCAAGCCAATTTCTATTGGTTCAGCCGATACAGATTCCAATTATTTACTGCGGGTTGACTTGTCGGGTTATACACCTGGTATTCGTGGGATCTTTCTGCGCGACTATCGTATGGAACCTACCAGTGATGCGCCTTACATTATCGCAAAGACAGCAGAAGCTGATGGATACGTTGTGCATCCCTTTAGTGCTTTGTCCCTGAACATAAACGAGCAAAATATTCCACTAAGTGCAGCGCAATGGCAATTGATTGAAACGTCTGATGGCAACCTGCGGCAGTACGCCATCTACCAGCTTAATATCCTTGATGAAAACAACGACCCCGTATTGGAGATCCATCGCGAGTTCATTCTAGAGCCGGAAAGCTATGACCTTCACATCAAACAGCGTTTTTTCAACCACGCAAATACACCGCTAACAATTACCTGGCACCAACTCGCTCAAGGCGATACGCCGGCGGCAAAATCAGCTTATATGGGAGACATTCGGACGTTGGTTGCGGGCTATTTTGACCATACACGTGACACGCTCGATAAGACCAGGCAGTGGGTTTATATCACCAATCCCAAACTCAGGCGAGATACCGTGCTTGATGAGTTCGAGGAATTCAAGGCTGGTAGGGGGCCGCGGCCGTTCTGGCCAAGTCCAAAACTTGAATCAAATGTTGAGTTGGTGTGGTTTGCATCACTGAATCGATATTTTGCCTCCGTGGTTCATCCCTTGCCTGTTGGGGCAGATGTAATTCCTGCACTCGACGCATCCTACGACGACCTAGGCATGTTGGTTATTGGTAATAAAGGCCAGCAGCGTAAAATTGATCAACGAAAAATGGTATTTACGCTGACCAGCAAGCCTTTTACCGTAGCGCCCGGTCAGCATCATGAATTGAACTTGGGTCTGTTTACCGGTCCGCGGGATAGTTCTCTATTTAGCCAACAGCCGTACAAGAGTTTGGAACTGGAGAAGACGATTGTCTATAGCTTTGGTGGACCGTGCATGGCTTGCACCTTTCAGTGGTTGGCGCACGGACTTTTAACATTTCTCAAGTTTTTAAGAACCTGGGTTGTCTTTGATTGGGGACTTGCGATTATCGTCATGGTTTGCTGTGTCCGTCTCTTATTGCACCCAATCACCAAGAAGGCTCAGATCAACATGATGAAGGTTGGCAAGCAGATGCAGGCATTGCAACCGGAACTTGAAAAGATCAAAAAGAAATACAAGGGCGACAAGAACAAGGTTGGTCAGGAGACAATGAAGCTCTACAAAGAGCGTGGCGTCAACATGTTTAATATGCTTGGTTGTCTACCAATGCTGCTTCAGATGCCGATCTGGGTTGCGTTGTATGCCATGCTTTACTTTGCAATTGATCTGCGGCATGAACCTGCTTTCTGGGGTGTTTTTCAGGCAATCAGTGGTGGCGCATGGCCCTTTTTAAACGATCTGTCGGGGCCGGACAGGTTCATTCCCATATTTGATGAGCCACGTGCATTTAACTTATTATTCATTCAGTTCGACTATTCGGCGATCAATATCATTCCTCTTCTGATGGGAGTTGTGTTCTTTATTCAGCAGAAGTTTATGGCGACGCCTGCGGCAACAGAAGAACAACGACGCCAGCAGAAAATGATGGGTTATATTACCTTGCTCTTTCCGTTCATTATGTTTTCAGCCCCCAGTGGCTTAACACTTTACATCATGTCGTCGACCGCCATGGGGATCTATGAAAGTTACCGAGTACGAAAACACCTTAAGGAACAGGAGGAGGCTGGTACCCTTTTTGACAAGAAACCGGTGAAGCCCGGCGGTTTTGTTGATCGCATGCAGAAGGTGATCGAGGTCAAGCAGAAAGAACTACAACAGCGTCAGGGTGGAGCCTTATACAAAACGAGAAAGTCCCGTAAGCAAAAATGAACGCGGCAGATGACACGATTGTTTCGGTCAGTTCCCCACCGGGACGATCAATGCGTGGATTAGTGCGACTTAGTGGTCCGCAGACTTCGGCAGCGCTTAAAAGGCTTATTCAACCTTTTGAAGACAGCGAGCAGGCGGCCGAAGATCTTGTCTCGGGCAAACTGTTAGCTTGTCAGTTGCTTGTGTCGACTTCTGATGAGTGCGACACGGCCCACCTGAGCCTGCCCGTGCTGGTGACCTATAGGCGGGGGCCGCGTAGCTATACAGGCCAAGACCTGGCAGAAATCCAGTGTCCAGGCAATCCTACACTGTTGAACCGTTGTGTTCAGCAAGTTGCAAAGACCGGGATTCGATTGGCTGAGCCAGGAGAGTTTTCATTTCGCGCCTTTTTGGCTGGCAAGATCGATCTGATTCAGGCAGAGGGTATTGCGGCAACTATTGCGGCGATAAGCGATAGTCAACTTGTTGCTGCCTCAATGCTGCGAAGGGGTGATTTAGGTAAAAAATCAAAGCAGTTGGTTGATGTTCTTGCGCAACAATTGGCATTGGTTGAAGCAGGAATTGATTTTGTGGATCAAGATGATGTGGTGGTGATTGACCGGTTGTCATTGGACAAGAACTTATCTGGTGTTGAGGCTGACCTTTCACGGATTCTGTCGTCGAGCCGTTCTTGGCAGCAACTAGATGCCTTGCCTTATGTTGTTTTGATTGGGGCGCCTAGTGTCGGAAAGAGTACGTTATTCAATGCGTTATTGGGGCGTCAACGTGCCGTGACGGACGAACTTGCGGGTACCACACGTGACGTGCTGTCCGAACAACTTGTCGTCGAGTCGGATACAGGTCAGGTCATTGAGTTGATATTGGTGGATCTTGCTGGGCTGGATTTACCCCAGAGTGAATTGGATCACCAGATTCAGCGGTCCGTTCGCGAAGCCATGCAGCAAGCAGATATCATCCTTCACTTAAGTGATGGAACCACGCCGCCTGTGCTGGAACAATCCTCGGATGTCAAGATGATTCGAGTTCGAACGAAATCTGATCGGGAGATGGGTGTGGCGCAGGGGTTCGACCTGAGTGTCAGTGCGCTGACACGAGAGGGTGTCCCCCAACTTAAAAAAATGCTTGCATCATTGCTTGGCGATCGGGTGGCCAGTGTTTCCGGTCAGATTCTTGCCCTTCAGCCACGTCATGAACATTCCCTTGCCGTAGCCGTTGGCCATACACGTGAGGCGCGAGCGATATTACGGGCTCAAGAGAACCACCATGGTATTGATCGTCCTGAAGTCATCGCTTCGGCCATACGACTCGCGTTGGATGAATTGGCAGGTTTAGGTGGACAAATGTCGCCGGATGACATCATTGGCCGCGTCTTTTCAAGCTTCTGTATTGGCAAGTGACCATTTAAGTGTGGCGATTCTGTTTTATACAATCAGTACCGGTATCGTATTCAAGCATGATCCCGAATAGACTTTATTCGGAGTGTAAAGTGAGAATAGAACGACATGGCTAAGAAACCACCGTCAAATTCCACACCACGTATCACCAACCGACGTGCACACCATGATTACCACTTTGTCGAAAATCTTGAAGTAGGAATTGTGCTGTCCGGTAGTGAGGTTAAGAGTGTTCGTAATGGCCAAGTTTCGCTTGGGCAAGGCTACGCTCGAGTCGAAACAAACGGTCTGTATTTATACGATGTGGATATTGCCCTTTACCCCCATGCTGGGCCCAATCAGCACAACCCCAAACGGCGGAGAAAACTACTGGCTCATAAGCATCAGATTGCTCATCTGGCGGACTGTACCACATCGAAGGGTATTACCCTCATCCCGGTTGCAATGTATTTTGTCCGTGGACATGCCAAGTTGGAAGTGGCGGTTGCGTCAGGTAAACGAAGTTACGACAAACGCCAGGTGATCAAGAAACGTGAAACGGACCGCGAAATGCGGCGGGCGATGACGCGGAAGGTGATTTAGACGCAGGCCATTAGCGCGATTGGCCGCACCTGGGATCTGATTCTATACTTCAGGACCTTGGTTTTTGTACGAGGAAAAAAAAGGACATGAGTGACGCTTATCCAATTGAACCGGTCGACGTTGAACTGGTTGATACAAAATACCGCACGATTAAGACGGCGATACCTCATCGAGATTCGGTGGAAACCCTACAAAGACTTAGGGATATTGAGCCACAGTGCATGGAGGGCCAACCGCCAATCGTATGGAAACGAGCCGAAGGGGCAACCGTTTGGGATGCATGGGGCAATCGTTGGATTGACTTCTCCTCTGGGGTACTCATTGCCAATGCCGGGCACGGTAGGGCCGAAATGGTAGATGCCATTGTGAGTCAGGCAAAGGGGCAATTACTAACCAGTTACTGTTTCCCGCATGAGTTGCGCAGAGAATTGGTTGAAGCACTCCAAGGTGTGGCGCCGCGGCACGACGACAAAGTTATGTTGCTGTCAACTGGTTCTGAGGCAACGGAGATGTGCGTTAAATTATCACGCGAACATGGGAGGGCCGTAGGCAAAAGCCCCAACGTGTTTGTCAGTTTTGACAATAGTTTCCATGGTCGCACGCTTGGAGCTCAACTTGCCGGTGGTGTGCCTGATCTCAAGAAATGGATCGGATACGATGATACGCATTTTGTCCAAGTCCCATTCCCTGATGGTGGTGTGCGTTGCGGGCCTGAAGATAATGAATTTTCTGCTTTCGAAAGAAGTTTAAGTGAAGCAGGTGTATCAGCTCACCAAGTATGTGGTGTAATGACGGAGACCTACCAAGGGGGTAATTCCAGCTTTGCTCCAGCGTCTTACATCCAGCAGTTGCGTCAGTGGTGTGATGACCACAAGGCATTACTAATCATGGATGAGGTGCAAGCCGGTTTTGGCCGCACGGGAACCTTTTGGGGCTTTGAACATTATGGCATCCAGCCCGACCTGATTGCTTGTGGCAAGGGCATTAGCGGTTCATTGCCGATCAGTGCTGTCATCGGCCGCTCACAGATCATGGATTTATTCCCGCCCGGCTCTATGACCAGTACACATTCAGGTAACCCGGTCTGTTGTGCAGCCGCACTCGCTAGTCTAAAGCTTATCCTGGCAGGAAATCTTCATGAACGAGCTTCCCGTATCGGTTTGGTTCTCCAGGATTCATCTCAACGGATCCAACGCCGCTTCAGTGATGTCATTCTTGCTTCGCACGGCAAGGGGCTGGTCACTTCTTTGCATTGCGTGAAGCCAGGCACCAATGAAGCCGATGCCAATTTGGCTTGGCGTGTTATCGGTCGCGGCGTGCAGTGCGGTGTCATGTTATTCGGTCCAGTGGGGTTTGCTGGTGCCTCAGTCAAGATCAGCCCTCCACTGGTGATCGAACAAGAGGCACTGGAAGAAGGGATGCAGGTGGTCGAGCAGGCTTTTGCGCACGAGCTGTCACCCGTTTAGAGTAAATCATGTTTATGCAAGTAGATTCATCAGCCTGTTATCAATCAGTATTGGCTGATGGCTTGGATTTCAAACCCCTTCGTATCGCATTGGTGCCGAACCGATCTTTAATTTGATCCTTAACTTGATCAAGTGACTGACTTCGGATGTCGTCTGTAAAAAGATTGAATTGCTGGTGGGCTTGTACCAGTTGGCCTGCCGTGGCACCGATGAGCCGAACCGGTGCATATGAATTGGTTGCCCAATGATCAAATAGCCTGCGGGCGGTATGCCACAGTTCATCACTTATATTTGTTGGGGTCGGAAGTGTATGTGAGCGCGTGATCGTTTCAAAATTTCCGAAACGAATCTTGACCGTTATTGTTCGTGCACATAGTTGATGTCGGCGCAGACGCCGCGCTACATGTTCAATCTGTTCCAGCAGAATAAATCGTATCTTTTCACTTTCCTGTATATCACATTCAAAAGTCTTCTCGTTTCCAATACTCTTCGCCTGGTTGTCCGGCACGACAGGTCTTTGATCTTGACCGCGAGCTAGACGATAGAATCGCTCGCCGTCCTGGCCGAGTTCGTCGACCAACTGACGCAGTGGAAGGCGACGTAGATCTTCAATGATATTTAACCCCAATGTCGCTAATCGCCTCGCCGTCGCAGGTCCAACGCCCCAGATCTTGTCAAGTGTCAAGGGGTTAAGAACACGATCAATTTCACCAGGGTCTATCGTCGTCAACCCATTGGGTTTTTCCATTTCTGATGCGATCTTGGATAGGAATTTATTGGGTGCGACCCCAATTGAAGCAGTGAGTCCAAGTTGTTGATAGATACGATGTTGGATTCTTCGTGCCACTTGCTCTGTGGTGCCAAAAAGATGTTCGCAGCCGGTCATGTCTAGGAATGCCTCATCCACACTGAGTGGTTCGACAAGCGGCGTAAATTCATCGAGTATGGTAAAAAGTTGTTTAGAGACGTGCCGGTATCGCTTGCCGCGAACAGGGACGACGATCGCTTTTGGGCATAACCGTTTGGCAACCGTCATGGGTTGGCCGGAGCGGCAGCCAAAAGGTCTGGCCTCGTACGATGCCGTCGTCACAACGCTTCGTGGTCGGTTGGAACCAACGAGGATGGGTTTGCCCCGCAGCGATGGTTGATCCAATTGCTCGACCGCGGCAAAGAATGCATCCATGTCAACGTGGAGAATGGTTCGTTGAATTGCCACGCCGCCGTTCTACAGATCAAAAGGGGACTAACTCGTGCTTATCATCGAAAGGTTCAGTTGCCTTACCAATCAGTTCTATGGCATTCTGACCGCTTAATTCAGACAGGATGGGATCCGACACATAGACCTCATCAAGGCACAGAGTATCGCGAATTCGAATAACTCTTGCGGCATTGGGTTGGATGTTACTTGCCCGTAGCGCTACATCTAGAGCGGTCCTGTCAGTATCAGCCACATATGGGACTTTGATTCGCTCTAGAAATGTACTGGTTCTTGCATTTTCGTAAGTGGCATCAAAATCGATTTTCTCATAAAGCCTTTTGGTGGTTACATCGGCCAGACCCATGCCCACTGCATTGCCATGCGATTCTTCTGTGATGTCACAGACAACGATGGATTTGATCTGGGGATTTTCTGGATCCTGTTCGTCCCGGATCCGGATTCGCCCAATAATGTTGGAATCCATTGACACACCACTGATGTTCTTTCCCATCCGATCAATGATCAGGACATCGATCTTATTGACGGGCAATCGCGGCATATTTTCAGTTGCCATCTCAAGCAACGCGTGTTCTTGGGCCATGATCTGGTCACCTCGCATCACGCTCAATGCCATTGTTTCGTGGTAGGCGTTTTCAACAATTCCAACTCCTGCTATCACTTTGCCTGACTGAAGAATAGCCTCGGCTACTTTTGGGACGATGTCCTTGAGCCCATAGACGCCCAATCGGTGCATTTCCAATGCTTGCTGATGTTTACCCAAACCAATGACTGTCATCTTGACCAAACCGCTTTCAAATGGACCGTGGTAGTCGGTGTGAGGCTTGATCCGGTTGACGATAATCACGCCATCGGATTCATATGCGTAGCGATCCATGTAGATATGATCCACCCCATCGACTGAAGGCAGTTCGATGGTTTCCATTGAGGATCGGATTGGGGCTCCCATGGATTGTTGTGTAATACCAAGACTTGCCAGGATCTTTATCTGCCCTTCAGCCGTTGCACCTCCATGGCTGCCCATCGCAGGAATAATAAAGGGGCACGCCTGCTGTGAGATTAGAAAGTCAACAGTCGACTTCACAACCCGTGCAATATCTGTAATGCCCCGGCTTCCGGCTGCAATTGCAATTTGGGCGCCTGGACGAATAGTCGCATGCATCTTATTAAACTGGGTCTGAAGGTGAGCGTCGAAATTATTCAGCCGTGGGCGGTTGAATTGTTGGCAGATTTTAGTCAGTTTGACTGTCACGGCGGGGGTAATACCTTTCGGTTCCTACCATATCGACGATCAATGGCGAACAAAAGCATGATCCTGAACTTCTTTGTCTTTTATTCTGTTTTTAATCGAGGTTCATTTTCGACACCAAGGGGAAAAGAGATGGAAAATAAAGATTGTGGTAGATGGCGGGGTCATCGGTACCAACACGGATCAGGTGACATCTTTCCCCCTGATTCCAGTGACGCGTTCGACGAGGGCTACGCCAAGATAGCACAGGGGGGTATCCAGGGCGGCAATAACAATCTTGCAGGTGTAGGTGGCTGCCATGATCTTAGTCAGATCAAGAAACGAACCCGAAAACACTTCTTCGTTTTTATAAAGAAAGATCATGCTCACCGTGACGGTATCAACGAGTTGAGAGATTATCGTTGACCCGTTGTTCCGTAACCAGAGATGTTTGCCCTTAGTGATTCGCTTGAAGAAGTGAAACAGATTTACATCAACGAACTGAGCCAGCAGATAGGCTGCCATTGATCCGAAAAGCAACCGCCATACTGGCCCAAATATACGTTGGTATTCTTCGTCCAGTTCATAGAAGGGGGCTGCCGGTAACATCATGCCAATGTTCGAAAAGACCAGAAATACCACGCTCATGGAAAATCCCATGATGACAAGAAATTTCGCCCGCTTTGGTCCATACATTTCTGAGACGATGTCGGTAATAAGAAAGGTTAATGGATACCAGAGGATGCTGACCGGGAGGTAAATGTCACCGGGGATACCAAATATCTTGGAGCCGATTGCATTGGTGAGAACGACGAAGGCAACAAAGATAGCCATGCAGCCAACGTAGATTCCCTCATAGGTGTTAAGAGATCGGTTTGTCGCGTTCGGTTTATTTTGTAAATCCATATTCTTTCCACCGCTTTTCAACAAGCTGCTTGGTGTCCTTGTCCATCTGGATCAGCGTAGGCCATTCACGGATGTTATGGCCGTTTACCTCCTCGCCAGGAATCTTCGCCGTCGCGTCATAACCGATCTTGCCGCCAGCACCTAGTTGCGGTGCGGCGTGGTCAAGAATATCAAGTGGTCCGTTCACAAGCTCAATATCTCGTTTTGGATCACAGTTGGCGCACCAATAGAACAAAACCTCTTCGTGATCATGTACATTTACGTGTTCATCAACAACAATAATGGATTTAGTCCAAGCCATTTGTCCGGCTCCCCAGATGGCGTGCATGACACGTCGTGCTTGGAGAGGGTACTCCTTGCGAATCTTCACGAACGCACAGTTATGAAATGCTCCGAACATCGGCAGGTCGTAATCAATGATGTCGGGGATGAGCATTTTTAAAAGAGGCAGAAAGATGCGTTCCGTTGCCTTTCCCATGTAATAGTCTTCTTGTGGGGGCAAGCCCACAATTGTTGTGGGATAGATCGGGTTGGTGCGGTGAGTAATGGCCGTGACTTCAAACAACGGATACCGGTCCGGTAGTGAGTAGAACCCGGTGTGATCCCCAAAGGGACCTTCATAATGAGCACCAGGACCAAGTGATATTGATGTGTCATGGGCATCGTCTTTGCGAGGGTCGTAGCCAATGGGACCACATTCAGTCGATACAAGACCTTCAATCACGATCTCGCTATTGGCAGGCACATGCAGGTCAATCGTCTGGCACTTGACCATCTCAATACCCCCGTCGTTGAGGAAGCCGGCAAGTAATAGCTCACTGATTCCCGGTGGTAGTGGTGCCGTTGCGCTGTAGGGCAATACGGATTCGCCACCAAGGGCGATGGCTGCTGGCATGGGCTTACCACACTGTTTCCAAGCCCGCCAGTGCCGGGCACCGTCATGATGGATATGCCAGTGCATGGCTGCACGACGCTGGTCGAGGACTTGGGCGCGGTACATGCCCACGTTTCGACTGGTTCGTGATTCATTTGCAGGTTTGCCTGCATCGTCGGGGTGGATGGTATGAACGCCGCCAAATGTGATGTACCGGCCTTTACCTGGCTCTT
>CAUZIY010000109.1:0-10471 GCA_963579995.1 Phycisphaerae bacterium | reverse complement strand
CGGATGACCGCGGTATTGTGAAGGGATAACTATCGATTTGATGGCGCCGGATCGAAGAAAAGTTCCAACCATGTTGAATTGACGGCGGTGTAGCTTGACCCACGTCACAACACTCGGAAGACAGAATCGAAAAACTATTATCGACATCAATACGGCCGGCTCCTAAATGGGGATCCAGCGGTTTGTCCTCCTGTGACCGCCATTCATCGGGCTTCACTGCACCGGCCAGTAATGACGCCTTGATCACTTCGGCCCGCTGTGCTTGCCGCTGTGGATCAAGAGTATCGGCAAGTTGTAGTGCACGGATAACCATTGCTGACACCACCGGTGTACTGAAGCTGGTTTGATTACCCGGCGCCACGATATCTGGTTTACACCGACCGGACGTCTCAACAACCGAGTAGCCGCCGCTGCTGTCGCCGGTCCAATTGCCCACGGCAATCACGTTAAATGCACTACTAAGAATGGCCGGCACCTTGGAGTCGCGCCCGTTGTCGACACCCACGACCATGACCACATCATGGGTATCAATCACGTAATCAGCACGACGCAATACATCGCCCACACTGATCACATTCCGGTAGACCCAACTGTGATTAAAAACGCGAGCTTCACTGCGGACTGGAGGATGCGCCGTACCTGATCTCAGGTAGCCCGAGCCTAGAAAATGGTCTGCGCTATAACAGTGAATCTGCGATACACCAGGCGCCAGCCCCTTGGGGCCGTATATCACTCTTGATGTACCGTGAGCATGGCTGTTTGCTTTACTTTGCCCACTCTTGGCAAGGAAGGTTAACCCCGCGAATTCGCCTGCGTGCTGCCGCGGCATGTAATCCCCACCCAACCCTTCAACATGACCAGCGATAATGCCTGTTCCCACCGCCATCTCGGCACCCAGCCGATCACTCAGACGTTCAAGACCGGCACGGCGGCTGGCCTGGTGGAGCCTGGTGTCACCGGCACGTTGCGTGTTCGGCTTTTGTGGATCTTGAGATTGGCCGACGATGTTCGGATCATTGGCCGCCAAAGTTGGACCTATTCCCCATAGCCATCGTCCAACGGCCACCAAAGCGACCGTGATAATCACAGCAACCAGGATTGGCTCCATGGCTTTCCAGCGGTCTTGGGGAGACAAGTTTCACCTCCTGATCGGGTCGTCGCTACACATTATGGGTGATGCCAAAGGGCAACTCCGTCATCATGTCCGGTGGCTCATGAAAACCAGGCAGCTCGCAATCCGCCAGCCAGTGGTCCAAGACGGACCATCAGGGCGAATCTGCGATTACTTATTTATCGGTAATTGACCTCGTCGTGATTGCGATCAAACAAAAACCAATCACGATGAGCCCCAAAATCTGATGGGGCATGACCAGGCACCGCCACCACCATCCCCCCGTCACCCACGCCGGCATGCCATATGACCGGTTCAACTCATTGAGCAGTGCGCCGCCGGGCGTAAAGAACGTGGCGAGGGACAGGGCCATAATCCAGCATGCTGGCCTGCAACCATCTCGGATTGCTCTAGCACAAACCGCCAGTGCAAATACCAGCAGCAGGGCATCATATATCCGGTGATAAACAACCAACAGAGACAGCAGACCGATCATCCCCAGCGCAACAAGTTCGTTTTCCTGTCGCCCGGATCGATGGTGATAATAAAAAAGGATCCCACCCAACAATGCCGCTGCAATATACACGCTCACATTAACCACCATGGCATTATCAGAAAAAGCGTGGAACAGGTAATGGAGATTGATAAGGTGAAATGCAAGTGACCCTTCGGGTCCGGCACTGGCTCGATCGGCAGCAAATGCCGCGACATTGCCCTGTAATATTGGCAACCATGTCACACCGTTGACAGCCATCCACCCAACACCAATCACCCCGGCCCCTGCAATCACCGCGCATGCAGCAACACCACAACGCCACTGGCCACGACACACCTGGTACGCCAAGAATAATCCCGCCAATTGCGGCTTGATTGCCGTTGCGATACCCAACAAGCAGCCGGCAATGACCGGGTGTTGGGTGCTGATACAACGTTGCGAAACGGCTACTAAGAACAGGATGAGCAGGGCCAATTGGCCCATCGATAGATTTGCATGCAACGGCGCCATCGCCAGGGTGCCGCCAACAAACAGCCATGTGGTCAAAGCGTTGCGCTTAAGACCAGCCTCCTTTGCCACACAGTAAATGACCATCGGAACAAGCAGGATGTTTCCCACCAGGCAAACCATGCGTGCCACCGGCCAGGGCAGGGCCGCAATCGGCCAAAGAAACGTAAATGTCGTGGGAAGGTAGACCAACACCCATGGGCGGTCACTGGATTCTGCCTTGGGTGGTTCGAGGCCACCATCGGTCAATACCGGACTCAATGCCTCCATTGCGTAGGGGTTGACCTGGTACAGCCACCCCCGAGTAGAGGCATAAATGCGTTTCAGATCAGGACTATCACGCCCCAAGGCTCGTACAGGACCGCGATAGATAAATACGCCACATGCCAGCAGCAGGAATACCACCACCAGAATGCCGCATGTCGTCCTTGTGTGATCAATTGATCTTGTCACAACCGTTCCATTAGTAATGGATTAACTATACCCCTATTCACTGTCGATCTAATGTTGATAGGAAGTGAATCCCAGGCCAACCAGGCCCGATAACCGCCCGGCCCCAGATGTTCCTATCCAGAACCCAAACTGAATTAAAAGCACCCACAACAGGAATAGATACGTACCATAATTCTGTCAATGACCCTGGCCACAAACGTAACCTTGCTCCGCATCGGCTTGTCGACCCGTGCCGTCACGTGGGATAGAATTCCCGAGGCGGCCGGAACACGCCATTAACCGATCATAGCTTGATTCCCCTATATGCCACCATCGCAGAACGACACGACAGGTTGTGATGAGCTTTCCGCTCCGGATGACCGGTGCGCCCGCTCACCGCAGGCCGTTTCGTACCCACTGTGCATTGACCTAGACGGGACACTGATCAAATCTGACCTGCTGTGGGAATCAATACTACTGGCAATACGAGGCAGACCACTTGATATATTCCGTTGGCCGCTGTGGCTCTTGCACGGAAGAGCCCGGTTTAAGCGTGAAATTTCCCAACAGGCCGCTCCAGCCCCGGAGATGCTGCCTTATCGATCGGAAGTGCTTGAATATGCCCAGGACCAGGGACGCTACGGACGAACCCTTGTGCTTGCCTCCGGCAGTGAATACAAACTGGTCAAGGCTGTTGCTGATCACCTGGGCATTTTTGACCACGTCATTGCCAGCGATGGAAAGACGAACTGCATAAAACATTCAAAAGTCAATGCCATTCGCCAGTTACTAGGCAATGGACCATTCGAGTACATTGGTAACTCAACCCAGGATCTACCCGTATGGGAGGCAGCGCAGGATGCAAGCGCCGTCACCTCAAACCAGGAACTATTACGTCGCCTCAAGATGATTAAAACACCTTTAAGATTATTTAAATCAAACCAGAATCAACTCGGCGCCTTAATTGGCTCGTTGCGTCTAAAGCAATGGGCCAAAAATCTGCTGTTGATCGTGCCGATGTTTGTCTCGAATCGGATTCCATCCGCGGGAAAGAACGTAGATTCTGCCGAACTGCTGTCGGACCTGGGGCGGCTGATGATTGCATTTGTCACCTTTGGCCTGTGCGCATCATCTGTCTATGTCCTCAATGACCTTTTGGATATTGATGCCGATCGCAAGCATCCCAAAAAACGCTTCCGACCCATCGCCGCCGGCCAGCTGGAAATTCCAACAGCAATTTGCATGTCGGGCATTCTATTTGTTCTCGGCATCGTGGGTGCGGTTACATTGATGGGCAACACCGGCATGGAATATGCACTCATGCTGGTGGCCTATGTTGCGCTAAGCAGTGCTTACTCACTGTTCCTCAAACGCAAACTGGTTCTTGACGTGATTGTATTGGCCGGACTATACGCCCATCGTATCCTGGCGGGGGGGGTGGCGGTCGACGTGTTTCCCTCCTCATGGCTGCTGGGATTTGCCATGTTCTTTTTTCTTAGCCTGGCATTCGTCAAGCGCTATGATGAACTGGCTTTATTCGGCACAAACAATGAAGGGATGCTGACTGGCCGTGGCTATCGAGCCGCCGACCTTGACCTGATCCGCACTGTAGGCGCAACAAGCGGATACCTCGCTGTCCTCGTGTTTTGTCTTTACATCAAAAGCCCGGAAGTTGAGCAGGTGTACGATACGCCAGTGATCCTCTGGGCCATCTGCCCGGTACTGCTCTACTGGATTACGCGCATGTGGTTTTTCGCTGAACGCCGTGCCATCCATGACGACCCGTTGCTATTCGCCATCACCGATCGGGTCAGTTACTTGACCGGGATCATCATCGTCGCGATCGTGCTACTGGCCCGCTGGGTCTAGCTGCCAACCGGCGTAAGAATCAACTCGAACACCCGGCCATCACGCAGTTCCTTTTTTCCACGCCAGACACCATCGCCATGGGGCATCAAATCCACATGACCACGGACCTTGGCGATGGGAAGTTCCTGCTCCTGGTCTTCGGCAAGTTGCTTGAGATCCTCAAGGTTGGCAAACCGAAGGGCAAGCTTTTCGTCCGGGATGGTCATTTCGATGGCTGAGGTTCCGAATATGACCTTCTCATTGTTTACCTGTAAATCAACTGTACCCAGTACAAATGTTTCCAGCGCTGCTTGGGCGGCTGGCATATTGGCACCTTCCACCCGTCCAGCGAACGGGTCTGGACCACGCCGCTTAGACTTGCCGGGTACAACGCGCAACTCGATACGATGCGGGCCAGCCACTTCACCCAGGCGTCCGATATAGATCACTCGACGTTGATCCTCCCAGGTTGAAAGCAGCACCGTCCGGGTCGCTTTTTTCTTTAGCAATATCGCCAGTACCTCTTCGACTGCTTCGGTTGATCCACCAGCCGCCGTAACCAATGCCGCCACCGCTGCAAGTGGCATACCCTCCTGGTCCGACTTGATAAGATCAAGCAAGTGATCTTCACCGCCAGCCGGCTCCGCCCATTGTCCAGCATCCGGCAGTGTGCCATTTGCAATCTGGAATCCAAACCAGGCCAACAATCCGGCCTCCGTGGTCTTTTCACCAATCAAGGGCACGACCATCGGCACCGCCTTTCGGTGCGCCCGAAAAACTGCCTTGGCAAAACCCAGGCGGTCTTCATACGTCATGCCCGGTAAAACCATGTCGATCGGTCGGCCCGAACCCAGTAATAAACGACATGCTGACAATGATGCCTCTTGTGAGCCTTGCGCCGCGATACGCACCAGTCCAACGGTTGTTTGCTCCAAATCGGGTTGGCGATTCAGAAAATTAACCGCCTCGAGGGGTGTCTGTTGATGGTGAAGCGCCGCATCAATAAACGGGGCATACAGGTCAAGTGAAATGTCATTTTCCGATGATCCGCGACGACCTTGTCTTCGGAATCTTGATTCCTGGCGTTCGGAGAAAACAAAGTGCCGCAAGGCAGGCCATGCATGCTTATAAATGGTAGGGGAGTCGGAGTAGAGAACACGGAATAAACTGTGTGATGACGACGTGACCGTCAATGGGTCAACCAACTTCACCTCGATTGGCCCTTTGGTTTTGGGTAAACTTTTTGATGGCCCCAAAAAGCGGGTCAACACGGACTTGAAGTATCCCTGGACCAGCGAAGGAGGACCGGACGAGGCTTCATCCAAAATACGCAGTGTCTGGCGCATAAGTTGGCCATTGGCAGAACCCAAAAGTTGTTGATCAAGCCACGCGGCTGCCAGATCGTTACTGGGTGCATGGAGAATCACAAACCGAATTGCCTCTTCCAGGCGCTGGGCCTTGAGGCTACCGAAACGAATCCGCCGAACCAGTTGCCCCATTGCATTGGGCTCATTGTGTGCAGCAACCAGCAACGTTTCCAACAATTCACTTGGGGCCATGGCCGGAGAGTCTGCAAGCAGGTGGTTGGCCGCTTCAATTAACTCTGCCAACTTTGCCGGATCTGAAACGTCCGCATCGACAATCCGAGCACGGAAGGCTGCGAGACGAATCGCCGGATCACGATCATGAGCAGCAATCTGTAAAAGCCGTTCGGATGCAGTTGTCTGGGGTGACAAATGGGCCAGGAGATCGATCATCTTTAAACGGGCAGACTGATCTCCATCCATAAGTGCAGTTTCAAGAATTTGGTATACCGGGTCGCCAAGTTCGGCATGGTAGATTAACCCGCTGCGACCTACGGTGGCCACAATGGCTCGATGACTGTAGGCGTGTAAATCCATGTTAAGCATATGGGTCATGCTTGACACCACCTCCAAAGCCTCGCTGGGCATTTGATTGGCATCAGCCTTTCTGGATGGCCGGGAGAATCCCATTTGTGATACCTGCCGCATTTCCTTGAGTGCTGCCGTTTTGATCACCCACTCCGGCTGACTGGTTCCGCTAATCACCAGTTGGCCAAGGCGTTGTGGGATTTCATAAATAGCCCACAGACGCACCGGTTTTTCCTGTTTGAAAGTGGCCTCCAACCCGCGGACCTGCTTTTGAAGCTGCCGATACTCAGCAGCCTGCTTCTGTTTCTCGACCCGTTGCTTGGCGGCATTTTCACGTTGGGCCTGGCGATCGCGACCGCCTCCCAACTGCCTAGATCGCGGCGGCTTGACACCGCGAGAGTTGCCGCCTTCCCTGCCACGGGATTGCACGGCAGGGTTGTACTGGCGCAAAAAGGCAGAGTCCAGACGCAGTGCATAAAGATTAGGCACCTGTGCAACCTGAAGGCCTGGAATCCGATCAAGAGACCACCCCATCGTACCGCTCGGCTCGATGGTCACCTTGCGAGCTAATCGTGGCCCCGTCTGGTCAAATTTCTCGTTCAATTTTGGCCGCCTTGCGGACGACCTTCTCGATGCAACGGGACCGCCTGCGGCTCGTTGCTGAAGTTCGTTATAGCCAGCTGGGTAACCTGGGGCCGGCTGATGAGTTCGCGATGACCGGCGATGATTGGAACGCAAGTTCCGTTGATCTTTGTCCAGGGATGTATCTTCAAGAATCTGCCACGCGATAAAACGGCCACCCTGGATCTTGATGGAGGTGTGGGTGAGTTGAATCTTCTGCGATCCAGTTTCAATTATGAGGGGCAGGCGGAGTAATGATCGGCCAGTTTTTGTTTCAATCTGCCACACCGGGTCGTTGATTACATCTGGAAAAACATCTGCCTCACCGACCAAGGCCGGGATATCCACTTGCGCCGGTGACAACGGGTCACTGCCATCATCAACCTGACCATTTGCTCCAAGCTGATGGGTGAAAATTCCCCCAACGCAAAATAGAGCAATCGATCCACCAGCCCCGATGCGATTCAAGAATGTTCCCATAACACCAGCCACCTTATTGCACGGAAATAGGTGGGTGACCGACATGGCCAGCCAACCCCATACAGGATCAAACTCTATCGGCTTTTGCCATGCTACGATGGAACGTGTTGCACTTCCACACAGGGGCCCTGTGAACCGCATGGCCCTATATTCTTCACCCCCAAAATCAGCCCCAATTAACAGGATGGCGATAGATCAGAGCTGATCTGTTTGAATCCCCAACACCGTTTATGCCTACCCAAATCACAACTTTCATTCTACATGGCCCATTCTCCATGGTCCCCAGAAAGATCATCCCGCCAGCCTTGGAAGGATCGAAATGCTAATTTCGTAGCCAAGGAGCAAAACATGCCTACAAAAACGACACCACCCGCAATACCGCCTGTTTATTAGGCAATTTATGATGCCACCGCCCACCAAAAAGGCGCCTCTGGTGGGACATGAAAAATTTTTATTTTAATTTAGGACATTTGGCAACAGTTACTTACATGAATTTCCAAGGGACATTCGACTACTTGTGGCATTTACGTTGCATTAGAGGATGTTAGAAAGACCAGCCCGAAGGCTGTCTTGTATCACGGAACGTGGAAGTTCCAACGCATCAACAAAGGAGCCAATCACCATGAAACAGCGTTCCAAGTTCTCACTACTCTTGCCATACCTGGCGTGCGCCGCGGCTGTTGCGGTCGTATTCGTCGGCTTACCCTCAACGGTCTTCGCCGAGGAAGCTGCCGGCGTCTCGGTAGAAATGTTCACAGTCAACAACGTATGGATGATGGTTGCCACATTCCTGGTTTTCATCATGCACCTTGGCTTTGCAACGCTTGAATCCGGACTCACGCGAGCCAAGAATACGACCAATATTTTATTTAAAAATATATCAATCGTTGCAATTGGCATCCTGACCTACACCATTGTTGGTTTTAACCTGATGTACCCAGGTGGTGAAGCGGGCGGCTATTTTGGATTTGCCGGCTGGGGGATTAGTACCGACGCGGCTGGCATTACCTCGGCCTACAGTGAAGGCTACACCTACTGGACCGACTTTCTATTCCAGGCCATGTTTGCTGCAACCGGAGCAACTATTATTTCCGGAGCAGTTGCCGAAAGAATTAAACTTGGCAGCTTTCTTGTCTTCGTAACCCTCTTTGTTGGGATCTCCTATCCCATCACAGGCATGTGGAAGTGGGGCGCTGGCTGGCTTGACGCTGCGGGGTTCTACGATTTTGCCGGTTCCACGCTGGTCCACTCCGTCGGTGGCTGGGGCGCCTTGGCAGGCGTGATCCTGCTCGGTCCACGTATTGGGAAATACGTCAAGGGCGAAACGCGGCCAATCATGGGACACAGCATGCCCTTGGCAACCATTGGCGTGTTTCTACTGTGGCTGGGATGGTTTGGCTTTAACGGCGGCTCGGTCCTTTCTGCAGACGCTGGGCTCACGTCTTATGTTCTGGTCACAACCTGTATCGCAGCCGCCTGTGGCGTCGTGGGTGCCATTGCCACGTCCTGGTGGATTTCGAAGAAACCCGACTTGTCGATGGCACTCAATGGCGCATTGGCTGGACTGGTCGGCATTACGGCCGGTGCAGACACGGTAAGTATTGAAAGCACGTGCGTGATCGGCATTATCGCGGGGATTCTCGTTGTTCTATCAGTCATGATGTTCGACAAGATCCGTATCGATGACCCAGTTGGAGCAATTTCCGTACACCTGACCTGTGGCATCTGGGGAACACTTGCCGTTGGCCTCTTTAGTACCAACCCCGACCATTCCATTGGGAAACAGCTGATGGGCATTGTCGCAATTGGTGCATTCACATTTATCTTTGCATTCGTTCTGTTTGCAATCATCAAGGCCGTCATGGGCCTGCGCGTAAGCGAAGAGGAAGAACTCAAGGGCTTGGATCTTAGCGAACACAACCAGGAAGCCTACAGTGGATTCCAGTTCTTTTTGACGCAATAACGCGTTGCAAAATATTACTCAACGGAGATCCTTATCCATGAAACTCATCATTGCATATATCCAGCCAGAAAAGCTGAACGATGTAAAACAGGCCCTGTTTGACAAGAACGTATCCAAAATGTCCGTAACAAACGCGGTTGGATGCGGAAAGCAGGGCGGCTACGAAGAGCACTACCGAGGAACGGTCGTTGAAGTCAACCTGCTCAAGAAAGTTCGTGTAGAGGTTGCAGTCAACGATGATTTTGCGCAATCCACCATTAAGGCAATCTGCGATGCCGCAAGAACAGGTCAGATCGGAGATGGAAAAATCTTCGTGATCAGCCTGGATGATTGCATACGGATCAGAACCGGCGAAACGGGTAATGATGCAATTGGCTGATATCAGTCCGCGCTGACTGATGCTATTTTTGAGGGTACGCGGGAACCGCCTGAGACGATCAACACTGATCGCTGACGGCGGTTCTCGCATTTCCCATATGTTGCGCGGATCCCATCCAAAGCAACCAACCAAAACTCCTGATTGCATACCACGACTGCGGCATCCATTATCGATCTGATTTTTGCAATCCTCACATATCACCCAACCGCAACATCTCGCCCCAGCAGCCGGGCGGCTGATTCCACCCGATTGATTGTTAAAACATTGATTTCTTGATTGATCCCCACCCATTGCTCCAGCGTATCGCCAGGGCCGTGACGCTACCCAAGCAAGGATCCCCAGGTTTCGCCCCAGGGGTTCTAGATCATCCATGGGGCATTACCGCGTGCGAGCTGACCGGGGAATCGTTAGCATTCGATCCTGAGGGGTACACTTGGTGATTTGAAATAGCCCGATTGGTCATCACCCCAGGACACCTGCCCAGACCAGATGAGCCAACTAGCCGAAAAGATTGATGACCGAACCGCTTTGATTGGAGTTAAAGCGCTTGGTTACGTTGGACTGCCTCTTTCCAGGGCATTCTGCGATGCTGGCTTCAAGGTCCTGGGTTTTGATATCGACACGGACAAGGTCGAGGCACTTAACCAGGGGCGCAACTACCTCAAGCACTTGGGCACGAATTTTGTTGCCGACATGGTGAACGGTGGACTGTTCAGCGCAACTGCCGATTCTAGCCGACTGG
>CAUZIY010000108.1:0-10563 GCA_963579995.1 Phycisphaerae bacterium | reverse complement strand
GGTCGTATTGCCGTTCTCGATTGTCAGTGCTAAGGCTTTTTCAGCATTTGTGATGGCAAGATCGTATTCGCTTGCTGCGGCGTGGGCGACCGCAAGGGTGTCAAGAATGGCTGGATTGCCGATTGCCAGCCGCACAGCTTGTTTTGCGGACTCAATGGCCTGGCGGGGATCGTGGCGAGGCGAATCAGGACGAGTCGCCAACAGCCATGCCAAGGCATTGTGGGATGACGCTGATGATGGCGCCAGTTGAATAGCCAGGCGAAAACTTTCTATTGCTTCACCAAGATTACCATTGGCTTGTAGCGTGAGGCCAAGTTCATAATGTACCGGACCAAGTTTGGGATGTAGTTGGACCAACCGGCGATATTGGGCCACCGCCTTGTCATGCCGTCCTGTTGCTGACAAGACCTGCGCCAACTCTCGTATCGTGGTTGACTGTCCAGGTTCAATCTCCAGCGCGCGTTGGTAATGCCGAACGGCTTGATCCAACTGACCAGTACGCCGATGAGCCCTGGCAAGATTCACGTTGGCGGGGGTACTGTCGGGCTTAACGCTTAAGATCTGTCGGAAGAGCGTTGTCGCCTCTTCCACCTTGCCTTGTCTTAGGAGTACATGCCCCAGGTTATTGATCGCTTTAACTTCATTTGGATTAAGTGCGATTGCCTGGCGATAGGCTCGTATGGCGTCGTCATGGCGCTGGGCATTGGCAAGAGAGACCCCAAGGTTGAAATGCCCCCTAACATTTTGGGGTGCAGCCTGCGTCACGGTTTGCCAGATGGTGATCTCACTTTGATAATCCCGGTTGCGCTGAAATGTCAGGCTGCTGAGGCCGATGATTGCGACGATGGGCAACACCATGGTTAATCCATAGGTAAATCGCTGTGATGGCGGGTTGTTGTCGCGTGAGCCATGCTGGGTTGGATGGACCCGTCTGATTAGCCACTGTACGAAAATGACAATAAGGACGATTACCGCTGCCAGCGGTAGATACATCCGCCGTTCAGCGCCAACTTCCGTTGAGATTGGCACAAAACTCGACGTGGGACTGAGAATCACGAAGATCCACACTCCCAGGAAACCAAGCTTGGGACGCCGAATAAAACATGCAGTGGTCAATATCGCCAGTGCCATGACCACGATGAAATGGGGCATGATTGCCGTAAATGATCTGGGTTGTGGCACGCCGTAATCAAGTACAAGGGGGTGGGGCCAAATGGCGATGTGTAGGTACTCGATGAACATCACGCACTGATTCAGAGCGTAATCTAGGCCGGTCACGTTTTGATCAAAGCCAATGGAGTCCGAACGGGGACCCGTGGCCATAATGGTGGCTAGGATCAACCAGGTTGCGGCCAACCCGGTATACAGTGGCCAACGGCAACGCCATATCCGTCTAAACGGCTGTGAACGAAATGACCAGTCATACAATAAGACTATAACCGGTGCCGTCACCATCACTTCCTTACTTGCCATGCCCAATGCACAGGAACTTACTGCAGCGATTACCCAGCCGGTTCCCCCTTGCTCTGCGCGAATTGCAGCATACAGGGTGAGCAGATAGAACAACGCCATGATCAATTCAGTTCGCTGGATGAGGTAGTTCACGCATTCAGATTGCATTGGATGAACGAGCCACACCAGGCTGCAGAGGCAGGCCAGCCAGCCAGCCGATGGCTTGAACCGATCTTTCAGTGCTTCGCCCAGCAATGTGCGTCGGATGATTCCGTAAAGCATCAGGGCGCATAAAATGTGGATAGTGATATTAACAACGTGATATCCGCTGACATCCAATCCGCCAAATTGGTAATTGATCGCCAAGGACACATTGACGATGGGTCGCCCTGAAACGGGCAGCTGTTTTGGTGGGTTCAAGACTTGCAGGGGCGGCCAGAGCTGCCGAATGGTACGGTTCTGCTCGATGGCTTTCAGATCATCGTAGATGAACGGGCCATGAAGGCTGTTTGCGTACGTGATCGACCCGACCACTACGAACAACAGGCAGATACTCAGTCGGCGTTTCATCAATAGCCCACTATTCTGATCCAAAGGGTCATAAATGATTCGTAGTCTGCAGGCCTGCGGCGAGCAGGTCAAACCATTGATTGATATATTGCCCTGTGGTGGCAGCATCCGATCAAAGCATTTCCATGGCAACAATCACGGTCATTCTACCTGTCTATAACGAGTCCAAACGACTCGATCATGTGTTCAATGCCGTTCTGGAGTTCGCAGAAGGCCATCCAAATTACCATTTTGTGTTTGTCGACGACGGTTCGACCGACTCGACGGCCAATATGCTTGGCAATCTGATTAACGACCACCACTCCGGACAGATACAACTGGTTTGCTTGTCCGTTAATTCCGGCAAGGGATCAGCGATCAAGTCCGCCCTGACCCATTGTACGGGTGAGTATGTGTGTTTTACCGATGGCGATCTTGCCTATTCCCTGGACCATTTATTGCCATTGGCCGAGGCTCTTAAGACCCATGATGTCGTGATCGGATCTCGCAACCTTGCCAAGACCAGCCAGCGGAATATTAGCATGACCCGAAGGATCCTGGGTTGGGGATTCAACCGTCTTGCGAGGGTTATTCTGCAGATATCGTACGATGATACCCAGGCGGGTCTTAAAGGCTTTCGTTTCGACGCGGCCCAACGTCTTTTTGATCAGCTTTATCTGATGAATTTTTCATTTGATGCCGAGTTGATTTTCCTAGCGAGAAAATATCAGATGCGCATCGATCAGATTCCCGTACACGTGAGCCGATTTCATTCGTATAAGCACTCGAGTCTAAAACTCTATTGGGAACCGATCCGGATGTTCTTTGATCTGATACACATCAGGATCAATAGCCTGCGGGGCAGGTATGACTAAACGCGTTCTTTTGACCTTTGATGTCGAAGAATTTGACATCCCCCAGGAATACGGCCGTGACGTAGAGGCCCAGGAGCAGATTTCTGTGACTGCAGACGGACTGCAGGCAGTTCTGGAACTGCTTGACCAATTGCATATCACCGCAACTTTTTTTACGACTGCACACTTTGCACTCAGCCAGCCGGATCTCATGAAGCAGGTTGCTCGAAAGCATGAGGTGGCATCTCACGGCTACCACCACAGTTCATTCAAATTACAGGACCTGACCAAGTCGCGCCAGGTTCTTGAACAGGTGACCGGTGCTCGTGTGGTTGGGTTCCGCCGGCCGAGGTTCGCGGTGACCGATTGCGCTGCAATACGAGAAGCCGGTTACAGATACACCAGCAGCGAGAATCCAATCTGGTTGCCAGGGCGTTACAACAATCTTCTTAGGCCACGTACGGGTCACAGGGTTGGTGAGTTGCTGCAGATCCCCGTATCCGCGTCCCCGTACGTTCGGTTCCCGTTGTTCTGGTTGGCTTTTAAAAACGCGCCATTTTCCCTTATCAAGTTCTTTTCCTGGCACACATTGGTACACGACGGCTATCTCAATCTTCTTTTCCATCCGTGGGAGTTTGCCGATATCAGCGGTTATAACCTGCCCTCATACGTCGCGCGTCATAGCGGCCGAACGATGTTGATGCGGCTTCAATCTTATTTGAGGTGGCTGACGGATAAAGGCAGATTCTGTCTGTGCAGCGATTTTGAAAGGGGGTTCCCCCAGGGTAACGGAGCGTAGCGGAGTTCATTTTGCGGGTGGGCGACTGGCATGCATCCTGCATTAAGTCAAGACTCCGCCATTTTGCGAAGAACCGTGTGCAGAATGCCACCGTTGCGATAGTACGTAACTTCAACGGGGGTATCGATCCTGCACAGGGTATCGAAAATGGTTTTATCCCCATTGGTTGGATTTGTGGCGGTCACTTGAATGTTTTGTCTTGGTTCAACGGCGTCATTAACGGCGATATCAAAGATTTCGTGTCCGGTAAGACCAAGTGAGTCAGCAGTTTGTCTGTCTCGGTAACACAGTGGCAAAACACCCATGCCGACCAGGTTCGAGCGATGGATCCGCTCGAACGACTCAGCGATGACCGCCTTGACCCCCAGCAGAAATGTTCCTTTTGCCGCCCAATCTCGCGATGATCCCATTCCATAATCTTTTCCAGAAAGCACAATTAATGGAACCTTACTTTTGTGGTAAGCCATTGCCGCATCATAGATTGTCGTAATTTTATCGGCACCATTACCTACCTCATCGGCGAAGCAAGCTGTGAATCCGCCTTCAGTTCCTGGAGCCAGTTGATTACGGACGCGGATGTTGGCGAACGTGCCGCGTGTCATTACGCGGTCGTTGCCACGGCGCGAACCGTAGCTGTTAAACAAAGCCAGTGATACGCCATTGTCCGTCAGGTATTGGCCGGCAGGCGAATCCTTGGCAATCGAACCTGCCGGGCTGATATGGTCCGTGGTGACCGAGTCCCCGAACTTGGCCAGGCAGCGGGCTGCACGGATTTCGGTGATTGCGTTGGGTTGTGGTTGCAGATCCATGAAGAACGGAGGCTCCTGGACATACGTGCTGGTTTGTTTCCATTCGTATAGATTGCCGGTCGTGGCCTTGATAGCCTTCCAATCGTCCGAGCCTTCAAAGACCGAGGCATACTGGGTCACAAACTGGTCCTGGCTGATGGATTGCGATGTGACCTGTTCGACTTCTTGTTGCGAGGGCCAGATATCCTTCAGGTAGACATTGTTGCCCGATGGATCCTGCCCAATCGGATCCTTGGTGAGGTCAATGTCAACGGTTCCGGCAATGGCGTAGGCCACCACGAGCGGTGGGCTGGCCAGGTAGTTGGCTTTTACATGGGGGTTGACTCGCCCCTCGAAATTACGGTTTCCAGAAAGAACCGCGGCGACGACAAGATCGCCGGTTTGAACCGCATTGGCAATGGGTTTGGGTAGCGGGCCGGAGTTTCCGATACATGTCGTACATCCATAGCCCACCAGGTGAAATCCTAATGCTTCAAGGTCATCCATCAGCGCAGCGCGCGTGAGGTATTCGGTTACAACTTTCGATCCGGGCGCAAGCGATGTTTTGACCCAGGGTTTGCTCTGCAGGCCGCGTGCCCGCGCCTTTTGCGCCAGCAGACCCGCGCCAACCATGACCTGTGGATTCGATGTGTTTGTGCAACTAGTGATTGCTGCAATGACAACGGCGCCTTGTTGAAGCGAAAAGTTTTTCCCGTTGTATTCTGTTTCTATGCCCTCCACTTGTGGATTCAGGGTTGCTGTGGCGGCCTGTTGCGTATCGGGCTTTGGCGCACAACCAAAGGTTTTATCTAGGTCGCTGAGCCACTGGCTCTGCATGGCATTTAATTCAATGCGATCCTGCGGTCGTTTGGGACCTGCCATCGCCGGTTGTACTTGTGAGACGTTCAGTTCAAGCACATCGCTGTATGCCACTTCGTTATGGTCATTGCGCCACAGTCCCTGTTCCCGGCAGTAGAGTTCCACTGTTTCGATTAATTCGGGATCACGACCGGTGAGTTGCAGATATTCAATGGTCCGTTCATCGACCGGGAAAAACCCGATGGTGGCGCCATATTCAGGCGCCATATTTGCGATGGTCGCCCGGTTGGCCAGTGGCATCTGTCCCAGGCCGTCACCGAAAAACTCGACAAACTTGCCGACCACACCATGGGCACGCAGCATCTGTGTGAGTTGAAGTACCAGATCGGTTGCCGTTGCGCCCGGATTTAGAGATCCCGTCAATCGAACGCCAACCACCTCCGGAATGAGCATATAAATCGGCTGGCCGAGCATCACAGCCTCGGCTTCAATACCTCCAACGCCCCAGCCAACGACACCAAGGCCATTGATCATGGTGGTGTGCGAATCGGTACCAACCAAGGAGTCCGGGTAGAGGATCCCGTTGTGGTCCCATACGACCGTTGAAAGATACTCAAGGTTAACCTGGTGTACGATTCCTGTTGCCGGTGGTACCACCCGGAAATTGTCAAACGCCTGCTGTCCCCACTTAAGAAACTCATAGCGTTCCTGGTTACGTTCAAATTCCTTTTTCTCATTGATTGTCAATGCTTCTCCGCTGGCGTATGCATCGACCTGAATGGAGTGGTCGATCACCAAATCACAGGCCACCAGTGGGTTGACCTTTTCGGCTGATTCAGCACGCCCGGTCATCCGTACGATTGCCGACCGCATGGCCGCCAGGTCAACGACTGCAGGAACCCCGGTAAAATCCTGCAGAACAACGCGTCCTGGATTGAACGGCACTTCCGTTTCACCCACGTTCGCCGCGTTGTAGCTGACCAAGGCCTTCACGGCCTCTTCGGTAACAACAAAGCCATCAAGGTTCCGAAGCGCAGCTTCGAGAAGCACCTTGATGCAATACGGAAGCTGCTTGATGGAGCCCAGGTCGCCCAGGGCGTCGAGCCGGTGAATCTTGCGCTTGCCGAGTGGGGTCTCAAGCGTTTGGCAAGTATGAAATGGATCGGCCATCCTGGTCCTTTCTACTGTTCGCACGGGTATTTTTGTAAGCGAGGACGGCGGGAACCGGGCCTCTTTGTATTTCAGGAAACGGCAGCCGCCTTGACACTATTAATGTTGCCCATCCTAGCATTCTGCGGGTGTTATTTCATGCCGCAGGGCCAGATCCCAATGCATGGGGACGGTTCGTAATCTACAGCTTAGCACGTTCTCGGAGAGAGATCTTTGGAACTCGGCGGGGTTGTTCTAGCTTTTTCCGGCTGCTGGGGAGTTAAACTTGTGAAGTAGTTGTCGACTTGCCGCGAGGATAAGCCCGGCAAGCATGAATGCGATGAGAATGGAGAAATATTCATAGTCATTCAGGGACGCCAGCAACAACAGCCGTCGCCCTGTGCACATGACAAATATGCCTAGGATTCCGATTAGTGGTACCCACTGTGGTGCCTGGGGCTGCGTGTTATTTGGATCCGGATGATTGCTAATGACCACAAGTAACATCGGAACCGTAAGCAGTAAGTAGTGTGGCCAGGCAACCTGGGGTGTGAGAATGGGGATCACGCCACCAAGGCCAATCGCATAAGCCACAATGGCCATATTGAACGTGGCTGTGGATGAGTTGTCTTGAGCAGTACTGCGCTGTTTCATCACAGCCATGGCCATGACAACTGTTGCGATGATAAGCAGTGCGATGGTCATCGGTGCGGAAAGATTGAGCCCCACGTGCTCAAAAATGACTCTCGCGATACTGATATTACCGGTTTCAATGGCAAATGGTTCCTGCTGAACCTGGCTGATTCGCGCAAACCAGGCGGGCCAGGTTTTCAACTGGCCCCAATAGAACCACGGGATGGCGATACTCACAAGCACACCGATTAGGCATCCCCCCGCCTGCAACCCCAAGGTCAGCCAACGTCTTTGCAGTGTCCAGCCAAGTGCCACAAGCACAGGAACCATGACGAGGTTCGGTTTGAACATGACAAGAAGACCGCACAAGATGCCGGGCAATATTTGCAGCAGGCGATTTTGGTGACGTATGGTCATCCAGAAATAGATTCCGATCATTCCGGCTTGAATCCGGTTAACATTGCCATCAATCACATCAAAGCGGAAAGGCTCGAATACAGCGGTGAACAATGCGACTATCAGCAAGCCAGCAGGCCATGTGAATCCCAATGCTTGACCCAGCAGGAGTAATCCTGTGATGTAAATGATTAATGAAGCGAGACTGAACCGCTTGAAATCTCGTTCGAAATCTCCAGAGAACAAGCTGCCCAGCCACGTCGGCATGGCAGGAGTCGATGTTGCGGACAGGTGGTTTTCGTAGAGTTGGTCACTGACCTTCACGACCTCAGTCAGGCGTCTGGGCGCTCCCGCTTGCCTGGCCATCATGCGAGCATTTTCGCCAATGGCCTTACGATCATTGGGATTGTAGATATTGGTAAGTCCCGGGGTCTGCCTTGCGTGGATCACAAGCCACTGCTGGTAGTAGTCGATACCACGTGCCTCATAAGTTGCAAGGAACTGGGACATTACCAATGCAGCAAGTACGGTGGGGATTACGAGCCTGGCGATCGGGTATTTCCAGGCCCCGCGAGGCAATGTGGGTATAGTTGCGGCGTGACGCGTTCCAGTTGCCATGGCGATCAGCGGTTCAGATGAACGGCCCTGTGGTGGCCCCTTGGATCAATTGGTTGATCGGATTGCAGGTTATTCTATCAGCATGTATCACATCGGCATGTGCCAGCAGCATTGGTTAAACCAATTCGATAGATCCGGCATCATTTTTTTGGCCACTGGAGTGAGGATCAGGTCTGCCGATGATCAACCGTACACTTTTAGTTCTTGCGATCGTGTTTGCGGGTGTCTACGGCTGGTTCATTGGCCGCGAGGCTGTCACCGGGGAATCCCAGCCCAGCCAGTTGCAACCCCCTGCCAACCACGTGAATGACACCATCTACATCGTTTCAGCAGGACGTGATCCCTTTCACCATGCTGACTGCCGTTGGGCCAGCCGCATTGTGGCGGCGAATATTACGCGTTTTGCCAGCCGCCAAGCCGCCTTGGATGCCGGCCATCGTCCATGCAAGAAGTGCAATCCGTAGTTGAACTGCACCGTTAGGTTATTGCCAACTATGCTATCGCTACGTTAAAATCTTCTTGTAACCTTCGCGGGTGTAATTCAGTGGTAGAATGCCAGCTTCCCAAGCTGGACGTCGTGGGTTCGAATCCCATCACCCGCTTTTTCGCATGTCGTCGCATCAGCTCGCACTTCGTCGCTAACTCTCGCAGATTCCAAGTGGTTAGAGTCTTCTGATTGTTGATGGGCCGTTGTGTCTTGGTCGCTTGCTGTCGCATGGAATTGCACTGATTCGCGCTCTGACTGCTGGGGAATCTGCTGGGGGTCTGCGGTGGAGCTCATGGTGCCCGTGGCGCTGATCGTTTCGGGCGTGCCAATGTCTGGTATTTCATTAATCGCGCCTGCCGTATCACTCAACCCCAACATCGTGTAATGGGTTAGTGTGGTCTGGTAGTCACTGTGTCGCATGATCTCACGAGCGACCTGCGGCTTGGCCCCCTGACGGGCCAGCATCGTCCCTAGCGTCGTCCTCATGGCGTGTAGATCGATCACCCGGCCTTCGGCATCCTCTGTCACGATCCGCGTCTTGGGCCTTAACCACTCGCCTTTGCCAATCATGACGGGCTTGCCGTCATCACCAACGACGACTTGCTCACGGGCGATACCTGCTCGAAGGAAGTCTTTACGCCTTGTTACGTCGGTGACAATCTGTGGGAATACCTTGGTCTGCGGTGTAGACATCGCTTCGTCTCGCCGCCGTTGCAATTCCTCTATGAGTTGGGGGTGAATCGGGATCATGTCGATGCGCTTGGCCTTTCCGTTGCGAACCGTGATTGATCCTTGGTTCAGGTCGATGTCGGCCCATCGTAGCCTGCCAAGTTCCGATTTACGCAGGCCCGCCAACACCGCCATCAAATACCACAACTTGCGTCCCCGTGGCTCAGCTGCAGCCAGCAGCCGCCGAAGCTCGTCGTCAGTCAAGGGGCGACGGACTCGCCTGCGGTCCCGACTCTCGTCAAGTTTGGGAATCACTGTTAGCGGATTGGTCTCGATTCGGCCCGTTTTCACGCACCAATTCACGAAAGCTACGGCGATCTGACGACAGAAATTGATCGTCCTGGCCGACAAGCCGTTGTCCTTCATGGACCGCAGGCAGCGCTCAACCGCATCTGGGCTAAGTTCTGTCAACCTCTGCCCACCAGTTTGAATGCAGATTCTGTCCAGGTGCCTTGCAGAGGGCGTCGATGTTCCCACCTTGGATGGTGTCGCTTTCATCGACCCGAAACGAAGTGCTATTGATATCGCCCAGGCCGTGGGGCGTGCGATTCGAAAAGTTCGAGGTGCCAAGACCCAGAAGGTTGGAACTATCGTGATCCCGGTCTATGTTGCGAGCACTGAATCTCCCGAAACCATGCTTGAAGGGTCGGCCTTTGAACCCGTTTGGTCGGTGGTTCGTGCTTTACGTGAACATGATGAGCATATCGCGGAAAAGTTGGATGAATTACGGAGAGAGCTTGGTCGGCATAACAAAGCGAGAATTGAACTATCCACAAACCTGCATATTTGATCTACCCAAAGAGGTGGGTCTGGACTTTGTGCAGGCTTTCAATATTCGACTTGTCGAAAAAACTACCGCGAACTGGGAGTTCATGTTTGGGGTGCTTGAAACCTTTACCAAACGCGAGGGGCACGCACGCATGCCCAACGCCGGCGTCCAGGCCGGTGCCTGGATTCGAGGGCGAGCACTCAAAACTCGTACGACAGGACGACTTGCAATACAGTGTCTTCTGGCAGAGCAATGGAACCGAGCGGACACTTGGCGATGCGGTGGCGCATCAGCCGTTCATGATGCGTTTTACATTGAACCAGAGGTCGCTCTTCGCATTTGAGGTAAAGCGACGGTCCCGCGATCAACCGGCCGCATTGATTACGGCCACGAGGCAAACGACATGATCTACCAAAGAACAGGAATGGGCCGTGTCATGGCGGCAATCGGGCTCGTAACTCTTCTGGGCCAACCGGTCATGGCGATCGAGTCGAGCGTGACCGACGCCCGGTGGCAATTCA
>CAUZIY010000107.1:0-10724 GCA_963579995.1 Phycisphaerae bacterium | reverse complement strand
TGGTACGGCGTGGACGGAGCCAAGGTTTGCCATGGAGGCCTGCGCCAATTTGATGCCTGCATGGATAGAGCCGAGTTGATCAATGCCGGCATCAATGATGCGAGCATCGGCGACTAGGCTGACGGCGCAGCCTAAATCCTTGGCATCATTCGCCATTTCATTGCACACGGCCATCGCCTGTTCATTTAGGCTCATTGCGCCGTGGTGCCTTGCAGTACATCGTGTAATTTGAAATGGAATTTCCCAAGTTTACCGCCATAGTTTCCGGCACTGATGGTGCAAATGCTGGCGCCACTACATGCCGCTTCAATTCCAACCCGCATTGCGTTTCTGATGGATTGGGTGTCCAGTCCATTAATGACGATTTCGTAAACGCAGTTGGCATCGGTATGCAACCTGGTATCCGTTCGACCACGTAGTGTAGGGCAATAGGCATCATTGGTGGAGGCAAACATGGTTTTATATCGTGAGCCGACCTTTGAGCCACTGCGAACAACCCCACCTGGAAATGGCGTGATGACGTTGGCCAGGGGTTTAATTGCTTCAACTGCCCGTTGTGCGGCATCTAATGTCATGTTTTGATCTTTACCACAAATCAGGAAGTTGCCCCCGCCGATGGCCTTGATGGCTCCGACAGATTCCTCGACAACGAATTCGCCGTCCATTACGGGGACTCGCCAAAACCGGCGATTTCCAATCATCTTGCTCTTTTGGAAGCCGTCACCAAAGAAACGAAGTGATTTCCCCATGTCCACCCGCGCAGAATCTTCAGCTTCATTAGCGTCAGGTAGTCCATCGTATACCGCGGTGGTGGGACAGGTCATCAGGCATTGCCCCACACGGTTCAACACCGCTTTTGCGACGGCTTTGGCATTAAATGCCAATATGAGTAATGCTATGCCGGGTCGGCCATCTGGAGTCTGGTCGCACGTATAGGTGCATTCAACTCCGGCTTCAGCATCACATCCAATGACGGAGGTGCCATAACTGCAGGCTTCATGGGCGGCCGTTTGTGCCCAGTGTTCATTGCATGCGGTGACGATAAGACGCGTACCCCACATTCGAAAGGCCTCGGCAAATGTGTCTTCGATGACAGTGTTGTTGACTTGGAATGTCATGAATGAATTCTAACAAGTCGTAATACCGACTGCAGGTCTGCGGTATGATGTGGATTGATTACACCATTATAAGGAGTTCAAGATGGCCCGAGAGTTTACAAATTACGACGATCAACAGGTGGCTCAACGCCTTGGCCGTGAGTTGCCCTCCTGGGAATTCAAAGATGGATGGATCAGGCGGCAATACAAAACCGGAGGGTGGCCGTACACACTGATGCTCGTAAATGCTATTGGGTATATTGCAGAGGCTGCATTCCACCATCCTGACCTGAATGTGTCTTGGGCTGAAGTGCACGTCAAGCTGATGACGCATGCAGCAAAGGGTATTACGGACAATGATTTCGAATTGGCCAAGCGAATTGAGGCGGCGGCGATCTGGCTTCCGGATGACAGCCAGGCACTGGATGGGTTTGAAAAGGGTATGAAGAAAAAGTGGATTCGCTGATTCGTAATGAGTCTAGATCCAAGCCAATCAGGTAATTCGGATGGCGTGAGCGAGCGTGTGGTTCTTGTAACCGGGACGCTGGCAGAGCCAGCTGTACGCCGGGTTGCCGAGCAGGTGTCTCGGCAGTGCGGTGTGCGTTGTGATGTACATGTTTTGAACATTCAGGTGGCGGCCCTTATGACAGGGCAGTGGATGATGGGCAAGCTGCGTCTTGATGAGGATGATACCCCCGATAGGGTGATTGTTCCTGGTTATTGTCGGGGTGAATTTGGACTGTTGGCCAAAACCTTGGGGGTTCAGATCGAGCGCGGGCCGAATGATGTGCGTGATCTGCCGTTGATCTTTGAGGGGGGCAGGGTGACTGACGATGCTGAATATGGCCAGCATGACATTGAGATTATCGCGGAAATTAACGATGCGGCCCGCCTGCCTGTCCAGCAGATTATTGACCAGGCTCAGAAACTGTCTGCTGATGGTGCTGATGTCATTGACGTTGGCTGTGATCCCCATGCCGATCGATCGGCATGGTCCAGCATTGGTGGCGTTGTCAAAGAATTATGTGCCCGTGGTCACCGAGTATCGGTCGATAGTTTTCACCCCGTGGAAGTGGGAATTGCATGCGCAGCCGGTGCCGAGTTGGTATTGAGTGTAAATGCCTCAAATTGTGAAACTGCCTCAGATTGGGGTGCGGAAGTCGTTGTGATCCCCGATGATCCGCGCGATCCACGGTACCTGGTAAATCTTGAGCATACGGTTGGTCGGCTCCATAAAGATGGGGTGAAATTCCGCATTGATCCAGTGATTGAGCCGATTGGATTTGGTTTTTCTGCATCCTTGGCCCGCTACCTGGAGGTGAGGCAAAAGTTTCCAGATGCTGCGATGCTGATGGGAATTGCAAATATAACCGAGTTGACCGGTGCGGACTCTGCGGGAATCAACGCACTTCTCATTGGGTTTTGCCAGGAGATCAAGATACGCAGTGTGTTGACCACGGAGGTCATCAACTGGGCGCAGTCATCGGTTCGGGAGATTAGCGTGGCGCGTCGCATGATGCACTTTGCGGTTACGAACAGGATCCTACCGAAGGATATCAAGGAGGCGCTGGTGATGTTGCGCGACAAGCGTTTGCATTCCCATGATAAGGATGAGTTTGCCGGATTGGCTGCCAAGCTTACGGATAAAAACATTCGTATCTATGCCGATGTGATGCGTTGTAAGCTTCATGCGATGAGCATGAAGCATCACGTGACAGGTGATGACCCATTCCTGGTTTTTGATGAATTGGAAATTAATGATCCGTCTCATGCCTTTTATCTCGGTTATGAAATGGCCAAGGCCATGACGGCCATCACGTTGGGGAAAAACTATATACAGGATGAGGCGTTGGATTGGGGGTTTCTTACCCGGGACGAGGTGGGCCATTACGAGCGTCGCAGCAGAAAATCAAAATAGTTGTTCACCTGGGCGGTATGATGAATTGCCCAGCGGCCCATTGTTTGCCGCCGGGAAAAGTCGGCGGAAAATAAATCAGCGGTATCGCTTTACCGGTTTGGGTTGCAGCCGGCATGGAACAAGTAGGCGTGGTGATGTAAAAACACCTCGGGTAAATGAGCTGACAGATGGCCTTGGAAAGCAATCAGTGGATTCTTGAAGGTGTTATGACCTCGTTGTGCCCCGGGTCACCTGATGCATCGCCGTTAGGGCGTGTCAATATTGCGCCAATGGGGCCGATTGTGGATGCGGGTATGCAGCAGTTTATCCTGCGTCCATTTGTAACATCAACCACCTTTTATAATCTTAAAGCCACCGGGCAAGGGGTGTTTCATGTGGTCGATGATGTATTGCTGCTGGCTCGTGCAGCTATCGGGAAAATGACAGCTATGGTGGATGTGCAAGTGGAACCGGCCAGTCAGGTTGAAGGGTTGGTCTTAACCAATGCTTGCAGATATTATGAATTGCAGGTTGTTGATCTGTGTGATCAGCAGGAACGGACGACCATTAAGGCTCGTGTCGTTGCAGCCCGAACGCTGCGGGATTTCATGGGGTTTAATCGGGCTCGGCATGCGGTCTTGGAGGCGGCCATTTTGGCCACGCGGGTGCATTTGACCGGCTCAGAGACCGTCTTGCTTGAAATGGAGCGGTTGCAGGTGATTGTTGATAAGACCGGTAGCGACCGTGAACACCAGGCGATGGACCTGTTGCGGCATTATGTCAGGTCTAAAGCATAACATGAGGTGATGGGTAGATTAGGATGATTGAAGTTCGCACGCCTTGCCGGCTACATTTTGGGCTGCTTGCCTATAGTTCTGGTCAATCACGTCAGTATGGGGGTGTGGGCGTGATGATTAAAAGGCCAGATATCGCGCTACGTGTCACATCGGCTGACGCCTTTACATCAGAAGGTCCGCTAGCTGATCGCGCCGTGGAATATGCGCGGCGGTTTGCGGCTCGATGTGGGCGACCGGTTACAGGGGCGCATATACGTGTGTTAAGGGCACCACGTCCCCACACTGGTTTGGGGACCGGCACGCAACTAGGCATCGCTGTGGCAAAGGCATTATCTCAGATGATCGGTTGTGACAATGGTGGGCCAAGCGAGTTGGCAGGCCTTGTTGACCGTGGACGCCGAAGCGCCATTGGTACCCATGGGTTTTTTACCGGTGGATTTCTGGTTGAGGGCGGTAAGGTTAAATCCAAAAGCTTGTCTCCACTTGTGGTGCAGAAATCCTTCCCATCCAACTGGCGGATTGTTTTAGTCTGCCCCAATCATTTGGCTGGTCTGACTGGTGATCGGGAAATAAAAGCATTCGCTTCGATGTCGTCTATTAGTGATGAGGCTACATCGCGAATGTGCCGGCTGGTTCTACTGGCGTTGACGCCGGCGTTGCTGGAGCAGGATCTCGAAGGTTTTGGCCAGGCATTGTATGAACTGCAGCAGGTTGCCGGTTCATGCTTTAAGCAGGCCCAGGGAGGGGTATATGCAGATCACTTGCTTGAGCAGGTTGTGCATTTCATCCGCAGCCACGGTGTTTGCGGTGTTGGCCAAAGCTCTTGGGGACCTTCGCTTTATGCGGTTGTAGGTAATGAGGAGCATGCGACGGAATTGGCAGGTCAAATTCAAAAAACTTTCCAATTTAGTCCCGGGGAAGTCCTGGTTACATCAGCGGATAATCGCGGAGCAACCGTGCAGTATGGCGCGATATCGGCTGGGTCATTGCATTGAAAGTGATTGGCCGGTATTTGCAATAAAGGTCGCCAGCTGCAGTACAGCGACATATTGATTCGCAATTTATCTCATTGAGGACTAACTTGTAATTCCGACAGTTTGTCGGGTGGTCATGATTCCTGCGGTATTTCTTTGACGACGTTGCTTGGGACATCGTCTCCCAAGCTAATTAACGCGCCGTTTTGTGTTAATGCTTGTGTTGAAATTCGGATCGCATGACTTTCACCGCCATCTATACGGACAATAGGGTTTGGTGATTTGCTGCAGCGGCAGTCCTGGATGGATGTTTCCACAGCTTGGTTCAACCATATCATGGCACGAGCCGATGTGGACCGGTCTGCCCAAACTTGCCGGATGTTCGCCCGGCGAATGTGGTTTAGGATCATGGGGCAGCGGTCCTCTTTACGGGTGTAACGGAGTTGAATGTCGTCCACCTGCAGGTCATTGACATGACGCACAAGCAAACCGTAAGCGGGGGGTGTGCCATTGACCCAGTACGAGGTGTACTGCTGCCCGGCTTCTGGAACATTTGTGAGTATGTCATCATGGACCTGTCCACCGCCAGTAAATTCCAAGTTGATCCGGTTCAATGAAATGTTTTCGATGGGGCGGCCAGGAAGCCCGACAATGGCGCAGCCCGCCCGTCCCGCTTTGGTCGCATGAATGTTGTTTAGTTGGATGTTTCGGATAAAACCAGGTTGGGCGGTTTTACTTTTTCTGCGAAAGTAGCGAGGGATATTGCCCAAGCAAATGTGGATGGGGACGCCGACGTTGGACATTGTGATGTTGGAAAATGTCACGCCGTCGATGATGCCGCCGTCAATGATTCTCAGGTCGATCCCGCTCTTTTTCGTGTGATGAATAATACAGTTGTTGACGGTGATGTTCTTGAATCCTCCATAGGATTCAGTGCCGAACTTCAGTGCGTTGGTGTCGCTTGTAAGGGTGCAGTTTGAGACGACTGCATTTGTGGTCATGTGATTCGATGTGCTCTTGAAAACAATGCAATCATCTTTGGAATCAATATGGCAGTTGTTGATTCGTGTGTGATCACAGCCATCAATGTTGAGCCCGTCATTATTACTGTTGATCCGACTGTGAACATGAATGCCGTTGATATTGATGTCGTGGCATGCAAGGTACCATTGTGTCCACATGGCACCGCCCTTGAATGTTACATTCCTGATGGTGATGTGCCTGCACTGGGCGAACCGCAAGACAAATGGGCGTTGTTTGTATTGGCGGATTGGGATATGGCTGAATTCAGATCCCTGGCCGTCAATGACGCCATGCCCGGTGATTGCGATATGTGATTCGTTCTCGGCATAGATCAGGCTCTTGTCATTCTGGTCATTGATAAATGATCTGGTTGCAGGTGTATGGGGTATGTATTGCTGGATGTTACTGCTGCCCAGCAATGTGGCACCGGTGGTCAGGTGCAGTGTGACGCGACTTCGTAGGAGGATCGTGCCGCACAGGTATACGCCTTCGGGGAAAATGACGGTGCCACCGCCCTGGCGGCTGCAGGTGTCAATGGTTGCCTGGATCGGTTGGGTGTCAAGCGAATGGCCATCGCCGACAGCACCGTAAGATCGTACGTCGAATACCGAGGGAGGTATGGAGGAGGGGTTGGGAGATTCCGGTTCGTGGTGGGGCATTGGTCTTGGATCCGCATGTGCCCGATGGGCATTGTATGCCGTGGCGGCTGGTCTTGGTTGCTGTTCTCTATGAGCTCGCAAGGACGTTGGTTTTTCTTGCCGATTGTTCAGGGTAAGGATCTTGCGGCCTTATTGCCATGCGGCCGGGGTTTTAAAACTACAAAGGCATGAGGGGTTGCAGCTGCAGGTCTTGCGTGCCAGCATTGCAATGGTCGCTTGGCGATTTGTGACACGTCGTTTGTCCCGTTGTGCGCTATTGCACTTTCCGGTGCCTGTCATTTTTGGTGGCAGGGAGTTCTTCCCGTTGGCTGGCAGTGGATGTTATGGAGGCCAAGCCAGCTTGTGGTTTTGTTGATGCGGTGGAGTCGTGGGGAGATGGAAGTAATAGCCTTACGTGACTGCCAACAAGTAAACCGTGGTTGTTCTCAATCTGGATATGGACATGGCGGGTGTCAGTAGCGTGGTCAATGATCTTCGAAAGGTGAATGATCCGCCCTTGGATAGGTTGATGTTGGCCAGAGGCTTGGATCAATGCGGCGTCTCCGATGTTTAATTGGTGGGTTTTCTCTGTGGGTATCGTGGCGTGAATCTGGATCGTTTGATAATTCACCAAGCGTACAATCGGTTTACCGGGTTTGATGTGGGTGCCAGCAGAGACGGTCACGGTTTCAATGGTGCCATCATATTCTGCACGTAGTTTATACTGGGCCTGGTGGGCTAACAGCCTTTTAAGGTTTTGTTCTTCCCGGAGGCGATGTTCCTTAACGCGGGCCAGTTCCAGTTCTGCCAGTTTGCGATGGATTTGTGTTTTGGTTTTCTTTTGCTTGTTGGCGGATGTTGCACGGTTGGTGTATTGCTGGTTCGCATCCTCCTCTTCGAGTATGGCAAGCAATAGTCTTTGAGTTGCGATTTTCTCATCGGTATTACTGTTGATCTTTAGTTTTGAAATGTCCAGCAGGTGCTTGTGTGCTTCGTGATCCAACTCGACAAGGACTTGGCCCGCTTTAACGGTGGATCCGGGTTTCACCAGTACGCTGGAAATCCGACCTGGAATGGTAAATGCCAGTTCGACATCATGGCTTGCCTGCGTGATGGCATCGAAGGTGTTCATCCCATTTGATGCAAAGGCCGGCATGGCAAGCGTGAAGGCGAAAAGCATCCTGAGCTTAAGGGATTGCTGGCACGACATCAGGCACCTCTTGTGGTTGATGATTTTCATGTTCAAAGATTCCGTCTCGTCTCGATGGGCATCTCTTTGATCTGCTGCATCATGGTTGCTTCCTGGAGCAAGTCATCTAGTGCTTGATCGAGTTCATCATCATTGGCAATGGTTCTGGGTGTTCCGGGTACTGGCGGGTGATGGTGGTGATGAGGGTCAAGGTGTTCTGTCGCTGCCTGGCCGACCAGGCTGTCTGGTAACTTGTTGTCTTCAGAGCGGGGAAAGTTAGGGGCGATAGCATGGTCTTGTGCTTGAAGTGGTTGATTGGGGCTTGTATCGGCAATGGGCATCATCTGTTGGGGGCGAGCCGGCAGATATGAGTCAGCTTGTTGATGAATCGCGGCAGCCAGTAGCCCAGCTCCAGCATGCTGTAAGAGTAGCCTCGTGGGTTGGCGTGGCGTGTGTTTTTGATTACGTGGAGTGGGAAGTTGGGGGCGTGGATGCTGCTTGGCTGGATGTACACATAGATCGGCGGCTGCGGTGCGATTGAATATCGTGCCGGTAATCTGGGCTCCAACTCGTTTAAGATGTGAGATGGTACGGTTGAATTGGTTCCGGGGTTGGCCGCGGTTCGCGACAAGGATGACACCATCAACTTCACTGGTCACCAAGAGTGCTTCTACGCTACCGGGGATCACCCCTGTATCGAACAGGATGATGTCATATAGTTCACGGGCCTGGTCAATCAGGCTCCGAACAAACTTGCCGGACATTTTGCTGATGTGACGTGGTTCCCCCGCTAGAGCCGGGAGAATCGAGAGGCCGTCTACAACGGTGTCAACCACGCAGTCGGTTAACGCTGCACCCTTGAGCATGGCAATTAGGCCGAGTCTCACCTCGTCGGTAAAAAGTAAGATGTCGGTATGGGTCTGGTCAAGGTATCCCATTTCGATCATGGCTTCATCCATGCTCTGCCTAGGTGGTGTCTGGGATGTGTCAGGTCCTTGGCTGGTTCCGTTCAACAGAACGCGGCCGGCCAAATCGCAGTCAACCACCAGTGTTTTGGTTCCGGAAAGTGCTAATGCGGAACCAAGGGCCACCGTAAGGCTGGTTTTTCCTGCGCTGTTGCTTGAACTGGTAATTGCAAATGCCTTCTGGTTTTTGGCTTCTGCTCTAATTTGAATGTGTGCCCGGATCTCATGGATGGACAGTGCTGTCAATTGTGAGTCGGTATGTTTGATTTTGTTGCCTTCAATGATTGGTACGGTTCCAAGAAGTGGTTCGGCCTCAGGCTCAAGATATGCAGATTGAGGCCGCAGCACACGCGGGTTGAGCAGTCCGATCATCCACGCGGAGAGCATGCCAAGGGATAATCCACTCAAGCTGCCGATCATGGTCCCGATGGGGCGTGGGTCTAGGTAGGGTTCCGATGGTAAATTACCGTGATGAACGACAATTTGACTCCTGATGGTTCGGTCCCAGTGATTTAATCGCTTTTCAATGACTTTAATCCGACTCTTGATCTCGGTGGTCGCGCCTTTAAGTGCTTCCGCATCCTTGATATTTTGCGCAAGCAGTGACAGTTCAGTATTTGCCTGTTGGTAGATAAGGCTCATTTTCAGATGACGCTGGCGTAGTTCGCCGAGCGATAGCGTCCCATGTGTGATGTCCGGCGTTTTGCCTAGACGTGTTTTGATTTGTTCGTTTAGAAATTCAATGTCGTTCAGGTGAGATTGGATCGGCGGGGCATTGCGTCCCATGCGCCGGCGAAGAATGGTCAGTTTGTGTTCTATTTCCTGTTTCCGGGCAACCCACTGGACTATGAGGGGGTCAACTGTTGCCAGTCGGGAGGCCTGAGGAAAGTTTTGGGGTGTCGGACCCTTCACCTCTGGTTCCTGCATGTTGGCAAAGGCGATCTTGATTTTCGTCAGTTGGGATCCGATCGTGCGGACTTCGTTTAACTTGGCGACATGTTGTTCATTGAGCGATACAGGTCCGGCAGTTTTGGTGATGGCAGTGATTTGACTGTTCAATGATAGGAGCTCGGCCTGGAGTTCATTGAGTTCCTGTTGTTGGTCCAGTGATGTGGGTTCTTTTATATTGGGTAGGTTGAGGTAGGCGGTGATGAGTGAGTTGACGGCTGCCTGCGCTACTTTGGGGTTGGTGTCCTGGAAGGAAATTTGAATGTGGTGGCCGCCAGGTATCGGACGAGAGATTTCCATTTTCTCGCAAAGATGTGTGATAGATTGATGGTTCTGGCGCCCTCCCGTTGAGATCCATTCATTCGACGCGGCTGCTTTAGCAATGAGATCCTGGTTTCGTAAGGTTTGGACCTGCTGGTCGATGTGAGTTTCGATTTTGTTGTTCAAATGACGTCGTGGAGTTTGGGTGCTGTTCTGGGGTGCCCTGGGGTTGATTTCAATTGCTGCGACGCTGCGATATTCCGGACGCGCAATGGCATACCCGACACCGCCGCCTAGCACCACTCCAAGGAAGGCAAGCAGGATCGACCGGAGAAATTGATCACACAAGTGATTCAATGATTGCTGCAATCTCGTGCGAACTGACCGGCGAACTAAGTGGGCTTGGCTTGTTTTGGTGGCTGCAGTCGTATCGGGCGTTTGCGCACGTGGCTGCGACGGCATAAATTCTCCTAGGGTGTTGTTCTAGTCACAAGCGGTTCCCCGGCCAAAATGGAATTGCGACCGGATCGAAACGCCTACAGTGGAACTGCACGATTTGATTTGATCCCTGTCAGTTGCCTTCTCAGCTTTCATGTGAATCAGTTTGGGAAATCAATTTACGCCCTCGGCGGCTTCGGGACAAGTACTACGCAAAGTTCCATCATTTATAACAATTGCAGTTGGTCGGCTGCTGGTGTGATGATTTATTGCAGGTGGCACAGAAAAACAGCAGGTGGGCGATGCTGGGAAACGATACCTGGGCCAGGACCTGTCCAAGTTCGGGATCCCTGTGTGGAATTACTTACGAAATCCGTGATAGATCATGGCAATTCCTGCGGTTAATGGGGTTGCTGTCACATCCGTGAATCCGGCCTGCCGGATCAGGTGAAGAAGATCGCCGCGTTTCATGAAGGTGTTGACACTGTTGGGAAGGT
>CAUZIY010000106.1:0-10738 GCA_963579995.1 Phycisphaerae bacterium | reverse complement strand
GTCGCACGATTATTACACATATCCCAATGTTCGAAGTCGTTTAATAGTCTGTGCATCAAAATCGATATGTTTTCTCATCGGTCCACTATAGGTTTGGGCAATCCATGGGCTAGACCAGTCATCAAGCACCACAGATTCACCAAGCAGCGACTTCATGAAGGGTGTGGTGCAACCATATGCACTCATGTGATTTGTACGAACCGGGCAGAGAGCAATGGTCAGGATATTGGCTGGGGGCGGGTCAATGATCTGCTTGTTGCTTCCTGGCAACAAGCGAAGGCCAATGGCCCCTGTGGTTATGACAAGGATGCTCAGTCCCGGTTTGGGTTGAGAACTGGGTCGTTTTGATCGACCATCATTACTAAGCCATCGATTTTGGGAATGCTGTTTCGAGTTTTTCTGCATGGATGTTATGCGGAATAAATTCAGATGGAGAACAAATTCAACTGCCCGCTGGGCCTGGAACCCGGAGGTTGGCATTCGAACCAATCTGTTGGGGCAGGTCTCAGAAGTGGCATGATATATCGAATGTTCTGATTCGGATTTAGCCAGGATCTAATTTCCCCTTGATTTTGTAGGAAACAGATCATTCTAGGATTGTCTGGATCGGCATTATGTATTTTCTGCCACCATAGGTTAGTCCTGCATGTGAGCATTGAGCAGCATCGTTGTTTGGGATCATATATTTCGGCGATCGCCCCCAGGCCGCCATGGCCCAATTGAATGACATGGGGCGTCTTGGCGATTTCGCCCGTGGTCTTTTTGAATTGGTGTTGCCACTCGACGGCTCTGGTCAGTGGAAGTATGCAGCGATGGTTCAAGTGTGGTTGCCACATGCGGCGGTGAAGGATCGTTTCGCTGCGTGTATTAAAACCACTCTGCTGCCCTTGGGGAAAGGTGACGTAAAACCCCAACCCAACCAATCCAATGCACGATGTTTACCGCCATCAAAAATAATTGGAACATTGCGATGCCCCTTGGCTGTTGAGGGAAAGAATTCATAATTCAGGTAGTCTGGTAATTCATCGTACCCCAGCTATTCGCGAATGGTAAAACCATCTCGTAAATCCTTTTTAGGTACGGACAGTTGATAGCGACTGCACATTGCTAACGATGATATCAGTTGCCGTAGATCGCATCAGAACCATCAGGTGACTTGAGGTTTGCTGCCAGACCGCCAGCTACTTCGCGATGGTATTGCCCTTGATGAGTCTGCGATTCAACATGGCCATCGACCATCAGCACATGTGCCATCAGATCATGACGAAAATGAGCATAGCCAGATCGTACGCGTACATTGGGGTTGACCGTGATGTAATGCCCTTCGTTGAAGCCGGGGTTATGGTCGAAGTGGATTGCATCGGCAAAGACAACCACACGATGGGCACGGCCCATGAAATGATCGAGATGCCTGGGGTCTCGTGACTGGCTTGCTGAGCCTAGTTTGAGGTTATAGCCATAGCTAGCTGCTCGACGGTTAAACTTGGCATAAAACTGCGGGTCGTCATACGGGAAAGTGGGGCACTGTAGTTCATTGCCGCTGGCTTGTAGGTATGCACTTAAAACACCACGATTGGTATCTAGCGAACGTCCGGTTCCATGGCCGGGGCCGTTCGGTTCGTAGCCAAACCACCATAATCGTCCATCAGGGATGGTTGAAAAGTATCGCCAGAATTGCCCCTTGTATTCAGCCAGATACATGGAGGTGGCGAGCCCCGCCTGGTGCAGATTGCTGAGGCAGGCCGCTCGTTGCCCGTTACGCTGAGCGGCGCCAACTGCCGAAAGGAGCAGGCCTATGAGTAGGGTGATGACTGTGGCAGAAACCATCAATTCGATCAGCGTGAATGCCTTTGCTCGATACTTCACGGGAGGGTCCAATCTAAAGCCATCAGCACATGTGATATAGTTACACACACGTGTTTTGCTGTCTGGTCGTTCTGTTGCAAAGCAGGGTTATTGCCAAGCCTATTGCAAGTCCAAGACTGGCCGGTTCCGGCACCAAGGCAACCTTTATATGGTTGAATGCAACGTTAGCAATTAGTGAGTGTGCACCTGCGTTGCTGAATTGAGTATCAAAGCCATCAGCCCATAACAGAAGTGAGAATGTATCGACTGATAATTCGGCTTGCAGATCATGCTGGATGGTGAATATATCCCCGTCGCCACCCCCCGTGGCGCCACTTAGACCGCGTTGATTGATGACAACTGGCCCAGATGAATCGGATAGGGTGACGGTTACTTGTCTGGTCGAGCCATCATGATCCATTGTGACCGTGTATGTTGTATCCAAGTCGAGTATGCCAACCTCAAGTGGTTCGGTGATAACACTTTCGGATCCAAACGGGGCAAAGAATCCATGGAAAGCATCCTGACTATTCAATCCCTGGCTGGCAATTGCCGTGGGTGTAAGGGTGACCGTATCAAAGTCAGGGTGATTCGTTGGGAAGTAATCCAATGAGATCAGGTCATAGGTGTCGCTGGCATATCCTGAATCGAGGCTTCCGGTTCGATTGGATCCCGTGGTCATACTGTTTTCTAGTCCAAAGGAAATCTGGGACAAACCACCCGTGTTGTCCGCCGCATAATGGACGTCGTTTAGGATTTTATAGCTGATGATCATTGAAAAACTGTCATGTTCATTGAGAGTCCGCGGCAAAGGCCACCGGAGTTTTGTGGTTGGTAGTCCTGAGTGATAGAAGGTAGTCAGTGAAGCATCTTGGGCCGAATGGCTGAACCGTGAATCAGGTACCCGGTCATCAACTACGAAAGCTCGCAACTGTAAAATTGGATCATCACCAAATGTTTCATCAAGAAGAACCTCCGGGGCTGCAACCGCGATATGTAGCGCTGACAGAGTGGCACTTAGCGCCAATGTTCCTGCCCATACTTGATTCGCCTTACCCATCGTTTGCCTCCATCCCCTGATTCGCGCAGAGTGTTTCTCCACAGAACAAGAATAATTTCGTCCTGACGAAAGGGATCAAGCAGCTTGGGCTGGTGCTGTTCTGTAGGAATTGAACAGTCAAGCCGGCTGCGCCCCGTTTCGCGAGGACACACGTCGGTCTCAACAGGCAGGTCTTCCGGCTTAGGACTTTTGCTGGGTTGACTGCCTTCCCGTTAGGTCCGTTGCAGACCTGACAGTGGCATGATCAGTCACCCGCCGCCTTTTCTACAAAAAGGCTAGCCCATTACGGCGGCGCGTCCGCGGTGGAATTTTGGCCCTGCATGAACACACATGGTGTGTCTGGTTCTAATCGATCAAGGGTCGATTCCGCAGGCCAATCACCACACTTCCTCTTCTTGATCCGCGCTGTTGTGCAGGTGGCCGCACAACAGCATGGATACCTGTCGATCACTAGGGGCAACATAACAAACGGGCGGATATATGCAACCAAAAAAGGGGGAAATGGTGGGATAATGTGGACTGCTGGGCGTTTATGATTGTAGGTTAGGTTGGAAATATATTGGGCAGGGCGTGATATGGTGTCAGTCAATCATGTTGATGAATGGATCCCGTACCGGTGTTGGAAGTTGAAACCAATCGGACATCAAGCGGTGCGGGTGTATCCAAGTGTGTGTCCTGTTGTGGAAAGGCAATGACAATTCCTGCATCAAAAAATTGCTTGTCAATATGGAATCGCAAGTCACTGCGTATCAGACGTAGCGCCATTTCGGATTCCACATGACACCAGAAAAACACATCAAAAATAAGCGCGTTATCCCCAAAATCCTCAAATATGACTATTGGATCTGGCGAATCCAGAATTTGATCATGGCTATCTGCAGCTTGGCGCAATAACTTGGCAACTTGGTCGGTGGGTGACCCGTACTGCACACCAATACGAACAGATGTTCGGATATCGTGGTCAATAAGTGTCCAATTAACCACGGTGTGTTCAAGGATCACACTATTAGGGACCATCATGTCAACCCCATCAGTTCGCCTGATGTGAGTGCAACGTGTGCCAATCGATTCGATAAGGCCAAGATTTGATCCCACCTCTACCAGATCGCCTACTCGTACTGGACGTTCGGCGGTGAGTATCCAACCACTGATGAAATTGTTGATAATATTCTGAGCACCGAAACCTACACCAATGGCCAGGGCGCCTCCTGCCACGGCAAACATGGTGATTGGGATATTAAGCATATGCAACACGGTAAGCGTCACAATCACCAGCATGGCATAGAACAGGACCTTCTGGACCGTGTGCGCAAGGCCTCGATCAATCCGTGTTTTGTTAAGCCGGTGTTCGATCAGGCGGGAGATGAGCAGGCTAAGGACAACACCTGACAAGAGCAGCGCACATGCCAGGATGATCTGGCTGCCGCTGATCGACTGCCCGTCAGCAATCTCAAATAGACTTTCATTCCATATTTCTTGCCACATCATGCTGCTCTAGTCTGCCAAGATTTGGGTGCGGCGCCAATTTGGTTGGAAAAATATCCTGCTGTTAATTTCAAATGGTAGTCGTGGACCAAAGCGGATCTACTTTGTCGGCTTGCCAAGAGGTGCCTGAGGGGAACATTAGATCTGATTTGTGCTATAACGGCAGCTGTTGTGTTGCTGTGTGTGTTCCCCCTTGCGTTGCCTGGATCCATAAACAACAGATGTATGCCAGAGGACTTTTGTTGAGATTCCCGCGTTGGTTGCTGGGTGCGATGGTGGTCGGCCTGGTCATCGTATTGCCAAACTGCGGTGAATCGGATCGTCCGAATCCCAATATGAATCAAGCTGGCGAGGTTACGGGGTTCCAATTATCACCTCCAACCGAAGGGAATAGCGTGTCCACAGATGCCCTCACACAGATCCGTAACTTTATCGAAACAAACAATATCGACCATACCTCCCAACGATGGCGCCTGGGTTTGCCCAAGCCAACCCCCGTGTCATTTGACGAGGGCCAGAATTACTATTGGGTGATGGAAACTAACATCGGACCGATCCGGATTAAGCTAATGCACGATGTGGCTCCCATGCACGTCACGAGCACCATCTATCTTACGGAGTTGGGCTTTTATGACGGGCTCAGCTTTCATCGCGTGATTTCCGACTTCATGGCACAGGGTGGTTGCCCGCTGGGTACAGGCACCGGTGGTCCAGGGTACAAATATGAGGGTGAGTTTGATTCTTCTGTTCGGCATGACCGGGCGGGCCTGTTGAGTATGGCCAACGCGGGGCCCGGTACGGATGGGAGCCAGTTTTTTCTAACTTTCATGCCCACTGATTGGCTCGATGACAAGCACTCTATTTTTGGCGAGGTGGTTTCCGGAATGGATACCGTCAAGGAACTTGAGGAGTATGGCAGTCGCGATGGCACAACATCCAAGCCACTCAGGATTGATAAGGCGACGATTGTGGTGGAGTAAATGAGTAGATCCGACCATAAGAACGTTTGGCGGGTGGTGCCATCCATTGCATTGAGATTTTCAAGCATAGCCTGCGGTGCAGAATAATCACACAAAGTGACCGGCGTGTCGGCGAACACGATCACCGTGAGCACGTATTTTCTGAAACTCATCTGCGTCCAAACTATGCCAATCATCTAATAGCTGCAGGTTCTGTTCGAGTTCATCACATCCATTGGGCGCCATGATGGCCACCGTTACCTGCTCGTGGCAGAAGACAAAGCGACACCATGCCGTCCCCATTGGTGGTTGATGATTGGGCGGATTATCTGGTGTGGTCTTCATCAATGCTCCCCACCGTTGGGCCGTGAAGATGACTACTGGCATGCATCGTTGTTTGGTGATTGGGAACACATCCTGTCCTGCACCCCGGTGAGCTGCGTCGTGGCGGACCATGAGCATGTCAAGCTGACCGCTTTGTGCAATTGTTGCAGCCAAATAATGCTGGTGGCTGGTTAGGCCGATGGACCGTACACGCCCATTCAATTTGGCCCGTTGCAAGGCTTGTGCCGCGCCATCGGGAGCCAGGGTCCGCCCCCATTCGTCTTCATGTTCCACGTAGTAGTACGTGACAACGTCGATGTGATCGGTTTTAAGTTGTCGCAGAAATCGGTCAGTTCTTGTTCGGCACCGCTGCGATCTCGGGCGGACAGTTGCACGGCGACAAAGAGTCCTTGGCGTCGTTGCTTGTTCATCGATGCGATCGCCTGGCTAAGTCCATCATCATGCCCACACCAGTTGAGGTAATTGATGCCGCGACGAATTGCTTCATTCACGGATTGAAGGTCCAGGGATGTGTTGCCCGCGTGGCGAGTCCCAATCGGCATACCCGCCCCAAACCAGGGAATTCAGCAAAGCGTGCCATGTTGTGATTATGATTGGGTGCCGTCACGCCACACTGCTTTCGGGTGTGCCCTGAAGAAAATCAGGGGACAATGGATAGGTGTAGGGTCCTTCCGGGAAAACCACAATGGAAGCCGATGGGTGCTCATTAATAAATCTGTCGATGAATTGCTGGCAACGCTGTTCGGCCGGGCTATCGCCTGGAACTGGATTAACGCCGAGTTGCTTTAATGTATTGGTATCAATCTGATCAGTCACAAATCGAAGTTGTTCCACCCCGATCTTGGCCAATACTCGAGCGTGCATTTGGTATTGCCATTGATCCTTCACTACATGATGCGAGGTGGATATTGCTTGAATAAAACCACGCCAATCTTGACCCCACTGCATCATGGTCTTTGTGTAGGGCGGTGATCCAATTCCTTCGCCACAGTGACTGGTGATGAGCACGGTTGTCTGATCATGCATGGCAGGTAGCGGCGTCACGATCCCCTTGACGCTTTGGTAGAAAGTTTGGTCCAGTGGGTAACCACCGCCGTGGGTGACAATCAGATCGTAAGTCCGATCAATCTGAACTGAATTCCACATGCCAACCTGTTCAGCGCCAACCAGGTGCGCCTTTTCAAGATCGCCACAATAAACACCGGCCAATTTCCGATCGCGGTCAATCGTCACGTTGATGAGAAAGTCCACGCCAACCAATCGGGCCACACGAAGCGACTCGGTGTGGCAGGGATTGCCATCCAGCAGGCCAGTTGTGCTTTTCGGATCAGCCAGGACTGGAAAGCTGTGAAATCGCCGTACGGTTGTACAGTCCGCCAGGGCTGGGCACACGCCTTTGCGTCCGCCGGAAAATCCGGCCATGAAGTGCGGTTCAATGAGCCCGGTGACGATCCGGAAATCAGCCTCTGCGAATCGTTGATTAATTGAGACGGGCGGATCCTGACTGACTTGTATAAGCCCATCAGGGTCATCGCCACAATGATCGATGACTTCACACCGTTCCAGCAGGTCAACGCCAAGCATTTCATTACGCTCTTGTGGTGTGCTTGGACGGTGCATGCCCGTGCCGATAATGATGACGACCTGTTCATCCCGGATTCCTGTCGCATGAAGCACATCCAGTAGTGGCGTCACAATGAGTTCATTTGGCACGGGTCGTGTAATGTCGCTGATCGTGATTGCCACCTGTTTGGGCTGTCTGCGTCGAACCAGTTCCGCAAGCGGGGCAGTGCCAATGGGGGCATTCAAGGCTTTGCGAATAGCCGAGTTTGGATTTTTCAGTGTCGAGATGGATTTGCTGGTGAGTGTGGTTGCCGTCCGGGGCACTGAAATGCATAGATCTTTACGACCGTAAAGCAATCGAACTTGGGATCGGTCTCGTGTAATGTTCATAAGGTTTAATTGTGTCAAGCCAACTGAAATCTTTTGTGGGCTGCTGTTAAAGCCGCTTCATAGACTTGCCGGACACCAATTCCAAGGTTATCTGCTATCGCCAGGCAATCATCATATTCGGGTCCTGCTGCAATAATTTGGCCATCGATCCATTTCAGTTTGGTTCGCACTGAACCGTAGGGCGTTTCGACGGAAGATTCTTCACGTACTGCTTCGTGCCGACGGACTGGGACAACCCGTACGCCAAGGGTAGTTGTCTGGCGCATTATCAGGTCAACCAGAACTTGCTCGTGTTCCTGGGCTGCCAGTACACTCAAAACAATGGCCGGCCGACCCTTCTTCATCTGCACGGGCGTGAGCCATACATCACGGGCACCAGCGGTCAATAAACGATCGCTTACCGAGGCGTAGTGCTGCGGGTTCATGTCGTCGATATTGGTCTCGATCTGAATCATGGGTCCATTTTCAAAGATGTCACCAAGCCATAAACGTGCAATGTTCGGCATTTCGGTGTCGCGCGATCCTGCCCCGGTTGCAATTCGACCCAGTTGCATTGCAGGCTGTTCAAAAGTCGTTAGTTCTGCCAGTAATGCGGCACCAGTCGGCGTAAGCAACTCTCCGCTTGCTGTATCGCCAGCCGCTCTGGTTGGTGCTGATACGGCAGCAAGCAACTCCAGTGTCGCCGGTGCGGGCAGTGGTATCGGTCCGTGCATACTCTTGGTCCACCCGGCGCCTAACATTGGTGGTGATGCGTATAGGCGGTCGATGTTCAGTGCGTGCAAGCCAAGGACGCTGCCGACAATGTCAATGATTGCATCCAGTGCGCCGACTTCATGGAAGTGGACCTGGTCTACGCTTGTTCCATGTACTTTTGCTTCCGCATGTGCCAGACGGGTGAAAACACCTATGGCACGTTTTTGGACAACCTCCGGAAGGTCGGCCTTATTGATAATCTGATGAATGTCACCCAAATTCCGGTGAACATGTTGAGGAGGTGTTTTGACATCCACCTTTGTGGCGCGAAGAGGACCCTTCATGACCGGCCGGGAACTGACTTGGCAGCCTGCCTGTGCAATCCCGAGTGCCGAAAGCATATGATCAAGTTGATTAATTGACCATCCAGCGTCGATAAGACATCCCAGCATCATGTCGCCCGATAGACCAGATGGCAGGTCAAGGTAACCAATCATGCCTTTCCCTTCACGGTAACCGAGACCACATCACGATCCGTCAATGGTGTAGATCGAAAGCCAGCAAGGTCCAGGCAGACGTGGCGATAGCCGACTTTGCGCAAACCTGCCACGATGTCTGATCGGAGGTCGTGTGCACGCAGGAAATCTTCCTGGGGTACTTCAATGCGGGCTAAATCACCATGGTGACGTACTCGAAACTGTTTGAATCCCTTTTCGGCAAGGCTGTCTTCAGCCAGTTCAATCTGACGTAGCAGGGTGGGAGTGATGGGTACGCCGTGTGGGACACGGGATGAAAGACAGGCCATTGCAGGTTTGTCCCATGCTGGGATTTTCAGCCGATGCGCAATAGCTCGTACCTGCTCCTTGCTGATATCCACCTCAAGCAATGGAGAGCGGACACCGCGTTCGTGGGCGGCTTTCATGCCAGCCCGGTCATCACCGGTGTCATCGGCATTGGTGCCATCAACAATTACTTGCCATCCCTCTTTATCTGCGACCCGTTTAAGTTGGTTAAACAATTCGGTTTTGCAGAAATAACAGCGATTACTGGGATTCGCCATGTAATTGGGATTAGAGTATTCACTTGTTTCGATCAGGCGGTAGGGAACACCAAGTTCCTTGGCCATGGTTATGGCTTGCTCTTTTTCGCGACGGGGGTAACTGGGAGAGACGCCGATACATGCTAATACCTTCTCGTGGAGCTGGCGGTGTGCCATTGCCATGACCAATGCACTATCGACACCGCCGGAGTAGGCCACCAGGATCGACTTGAAACGGTTGAACCAGTGTTCAAGGTGTTTGATCTTAGTTGAGACAACTTGATTCATCGCTATACCTTCCCGTCCAAAACGATCAACTAGCAGGTTGTCTTACTTTATCGGTTCGGTGTTGCATGATACGCATCACGATAGCATCCATTTCAGTTGGATCTGCATTCAGCCCAATTGTTAACATCTTCCGGCCTCGACAATCTTGCGGTTAACAGTTCCTGCAAAGTAGCCGGCACCAAATCCATTGTCGATATTAACCACCGTTACCCCCGAAGCGCAGGTATTTAACATGGAAAGTAACGCAGTGATTCCCCCAAAACTCGTGCCATAACCCACACTGGTTGGTACGGCAACCACAGGGGCGCTTACCATTCCACCGATCACACTGGGCAGGGCCCCCTCCATGCCTGCAATTGCCACGATCACGTTTGCAGCCTGAAGGGTTTCAACGTGGTGTAAAAGACGATGTAAACCGGCCACTCCTACATCCATAATGCATTGGGGTTGATGTCCCATCAGCTTTAATGTGAGTGTTGCCTCGGCGGCGACCGGTAGATCACTGGTTCCAGCTGCAACAACCACCGTCCCGGGATACACTTCAGTTGAGGATCGCGGGTTGCGGTCCAGCCAGATCGCCCGTGCGGATTCGTCATAATGGAGATCCGGGACCAGTGCGCAGGCAGCTTGAAACTGTTCATCGGTTGCGCGAGTGGCTAGTACGCGTGGCCCATGATCCGCGAGCTTCGCCATAATCTGTGCCACCTGTTCGGCAGATTTGCTCTCACAATAAACCACTTCGCCAAAGCCATCACGCAGCTGGCGATGATGGTCAATCGTGGCGTGGGGAGTTTGTTCAAACGGCATTGCACGCAAAGCATCCAATGCTTCTGAAACGTCTAATTCTCTGCTTGCCACACGATCAAGCAGGTCGCGAATGTGTTCGGGCGTAAACATCTACTTTTAAGCATTTCCAGCCACTAACGTGCGGATCGAATTTCGAGCCGCCAGTCGGTGGCTGTGGTGTCAAAGGTGCTGCCTTCCAGGTAGTCCTGTATCTGCGGTTTAAGTTGCATAAGGGTAAAACCGGGGACTTGTCCAATGGTATGGCCAAGTTGGTTGAAGAACCAA
>CAUZIY010000105.1:0-10827 GCA_963579995.1 Phycisphaerae bacterium | reverse complement strand
TATATCACGTTTTAATGGGTGCTATTGTCCCGCTTGACGACGTGGGACCCGGCGAACTCAACATCAATGCGTTGCTGACCCGGGTCAAATCCGGGTCTGTGCACGAGGTGATCCTTGCGACCAATCCTACCTTGGAAGGTGACGGCACAGCTCTTTATTTGTTACAGGAACTTGCTAAAACAGGGGTCAAGATATCACGTCTGGCACGTGGTATGCCCACCGGGTCGCAGTTGGATATGCTTTCCAAGGCCGTTCTGGCCGATGCCATTGAAGGACGCCAGCAAATGGGATGAACTTGCATTGACTGATTGCCGATGTGGGATATGGGACTGTGCGTGGCAAGACCCACTTGGGTGGACCAATAATGCGGCCAGAGGGCCGGGTAAAATAGAAGCAAACAGACATCATGAGGATTGAAACCGGACAATATCTGCGGCTTGAGCAAAAGATGAAGCTTGCGCCGCGCATGATCCAGTCCATGGAGATCCTGCAGATGTCGGCGCTGGCTTTACAGGCGAAGATCGACCAGGAACTGGAATCCAATCCAACCCTGGAAGTGCGTGAAGCAGGCCCCGACACCGAACAGTTGGAAGAGGAACAGAGTCAGATCGATCGTGACAACCAGGAGGGTGAACGTGACCTGGTGGTCAATGATGATGCCGTTGATACCGCCCATACAGATGATTTTGAGCGTCTGAACAACATCACCGAAGAGTACAGTGATTCATGGGAGGCCAACATCTATGAAACCGGAGAGACCTTCCGTCCTCGGACCGATTCGGGTGAGCGTGATATCAAGCTCGACGCCATGGCCAACACTGCGGCCCGTCCGCAGAGCCTGACCGAGCAACTCCTCGAACAGTGGCACCTTGTCGACACACCACAAGCCATTCGCGTTGCCGGAGAATTTCTCATCGAATTCATTGATGACGACGGCTACTTGCGAACAGACTGGCAGACGTTGCTCGAGCAGGTCCCGGAAAATATTGATCATGAAGATCTGGACACAGCATCGGAATTAATGAAGGACACGTTTGAGCCAACCGGTATCGGTGCTCATGATTTGCGGGAGTGTCTCTTGTTGCAGATCGATGCCCTGGTAAGGAACAACGGCAGGTCATCGCAACTGAGTGTTGAGCGTTTGCTCGTTGACCAGTATCTAAAGGACGTTGAGCAGAATCGTCTGCCTCGAATTGCCCAGGCGACCAACCTGGATATTGAGGATGTCAAGATGGCGCTCAAAAACCTGCGCCGCTTCGATCCTCATCCTGGTCGAAACCTGGTCCTCACCTCAGCCCAGCGGATTACCCCTGACGTGATCGTCGATTACGACGAGGAGAACGATCTGTATATTGCCCAACTGGCTCGTGACCGCAATCCCAGTCTGCAGGTCAGCATGCAGTATCAGAAGATGCACCGTGATAAAGCCGTGGACTCCAAGACCCGAAAGTTCGTGGGCAACCATATCCAGTCTGCTCGATGGCTTATCGATGCCCTTGAGCAGCGCGGCAATACATTACTCCGCGTAGCGAAGGTGGTCATAGAGGCTCAACGCGATTTTTTCGATCAGGGTCCCCAGGCACTGCATCCACTGCCTATGACGCTTGTTGCCGATCAGTTGGGGATCCATGTGGCCACCGTGAGCCGCGCGGTGAACGAGAAATATCTTCAGACACCACAGGGCATCTTCCCACTGCGCAAATTCTTCTCCGGTGGTACAGAGACCGAAAGTGGCGATGCTATGAGCTGGTCGGCCGTGCAGGCCAAGCTTGAAGAGATTATCAACGAAGAGGATAAGTCCAAGCCCTTGAACGACGATCAGTTGGTCGGAAAGCTCAAGTTGCAGGGGATTGATATTGCACGTCGTACCGTGGCAAAGTATCGAAAGCAACTCAATATTCTACCCGCAAGACAACGCCGACAGTACTGAACCAGCTTGTACCCTGTCATCACACTGACCAGTGACTTTGGCTACACCGACCCATACGTGGGTTTGATGAAAGGCGTTATCCTATCGGTCTGTCCCGATGCTAGGATTATTGATATTTGTCATGATGTGCCGCCGGCCAATATTGGTCACGGGGCCCTTGTCCTAAAATCGTTACCCGGGTATTTCCCGCCGGGCACAATTCATGTGGCCGTTGTTGATCCAGGTGTCGGATCGCAACGTCGGCCGATAGCCATTGAAGCAGGCTTGGACTTTTGGATCGCACCGGATAACGGATTATTGAGTGCCGTGTTGGATCGTGAACCGGAACATGCAGCATTTGCGTTGACCAATTGCGAATACCATCGCCATCCGGTCAGTACAACTTTCCATGGTCGTGATATCTTTGCCCCGGTTGCCGGCCACTTGGCATCTGGCGTTGCCATAAAAACTCTGGGCGAACGGGTATCCGACCTGGTCCGGATCAACCTTCCTCGTCCTCGGTTCGACGGCGACCAACTGCAACCAGGTGTTTTTCGCAGCGATCATTTCGGCAACCTGATAACCAACCTTCACCAGAAAGACTTTGACCAGTGGCAGGCACAACCTCTTGGTTCTAGCGCGGAGGTTATTGTGCAAGATCGGTTCATCGGGTTGATTCAAACGACGTTCAGTGATGTGGAGCCGGGACAGGTGGTGGCCTACTTTGGCAGTGCCGAGTACCTGGAAATTTCTGTACGTAACGGCAATGCGCAAGAGATGTTTGGTAGTTCGCCTGAAATTGTTGTTCGTCGTGGTAAATCACCCCGGTAGGTACTGAACGGTTCGATTAGGGTGGTGTTGCCTTACCTATGAATCGGATGATATGTTGAATAGGATCTGGCGAATCGCGTTTAGATGTGCGTACCGGTTGGCGTTGTGCTACTGGTTCATCGTTCGCCCCAGGTCAACCGGCGTCGTGGTCGCGGTCTGGTGTCGGGACAGGGTATTGCTTGTGAAAAATTCTTACCAACCCCTTCAGACATTTCCCGGCGGTGGTATCAAGCGAAATGAAGATGTGCGCACGGCCGCCGTGCGTGAACTGCGGGAGGAGGTCGGGATCATCGTCGAGCCCAATCAACTGCACCTTGTAGGCAAAATTGAAAGTGATGATCGGTACCTGAAAAACACATCCACCATATTTGAGTTCTTCTTCAAAGAGCCTCCTGCGATTAAAATTGATCACCGTGAGATTATCGACGCTCAGTTTGTATCTCCTGGTCAGGCCTTGCAGGGGGACCTTAGATCAGATATCAGCGAATACCTGTCCCACAGATCAGTCGCCCATGGATGAAATGCCATGACCAACAAGCTACCGAAACTTTATGACGAGTTAGCGCGGATTTGGCCCATTATCAGCCCCCTTGAAGACAGTGGGCCTGAAGCGGAGATGATTCGGCGTGTTATCGAAGAGCAGATTGGCCAGGCCCTCGAAGGTCAAAAAAGATGTCTCTTGGAATTAGGTGCCGGTGTGGGTCACACGCTTTATCACCTGGCCGGTGAGTTCCAAACCGTTGCCGTTGACAGGTCGCCCAGGATGCTGGGGATCTCCAGGGAACTCAACTCAACGGTAACTCATATCGAAGCTGACTTTCGTGACCTGGATCTGTCGCGTTCATTCGATGTGGTTCTTGCTCACGATTCGTTGGACTATATGGCCACGGAGCAGGACCTGCGGGCGGCGATTACTAGCGCAGCCCAACATTTACAACCCGGGGGCCTGTTGATTGCCGCTCCGACCTATTTTCGTGAGACGTTCAAAGATCACGAGGTTGCATATGATTGCTGCGTACAGTCGGATATCGAGGTGTCGTACGTATCACATGTCCGTCAAACAAGCGAAACATCTTACGTCCTGACCATGCTCATCATTATTCATGAGCATGGCGAGTTGCGTGTCGAGGAGGATCACCATTTTTGCGGTCTTTACGAGATGGCCAAGTGGCGGGATATTCTTGATGATGCGGGCCTGGACGGTCAACTGATTTGCGACAACGATGAATCGGCACCCTGGCAACTATGGGCAGCCATCAAGCGGTAAATGATCAAGGGGCGTATCAACGATTCGCCGGACCGGGTTCATAATCAACTTGAAATTCAGAAAAGGCGAAAGGATTCGGAGAGGTCCACCGTTTGGGTCGTCAGGTTCGCTTGTCTATTGTCCCAGCCAGAAGACACTGTTGATGAGAATTGCTTCTTCTTCGGGTGTCAGTTGTTCGGTCGTAATATATTGTTCGTCGACCCTGACACACTTAGCGCCAATACTGATACCCGCAAGCACCGTCCGCCCCAATCCAACGGTGCCGGCAACCAACGTGGCATCCCCCCCCACCCCCTTGTCCACCATGCTTCGAATAACGGTAATACCGGCACCGCCTGGTTTGATGGGCATGTAATCGGGGAACCCCGATATGAAGTTTGTGTCGGTCATGAGCTTGGTACGGGCAAGTTGGGCCATGAAGGCGGGGTTGGTCAGGTTTTCGGCGAACGCCTGCTCAACGGCGGAGGCGGAGGCGGTTGTAATCGGATGATCAGCCACGACCTTCATGCCCCGAACGGAAGTGAATGTTCCCAGTGATCCAATTTTGGAAAATGGAGCGCCGCCCAGCGCGGGATGTCCGGCACTGTGATGGATAAGCAGTGCCCCGCCACCGTCTGCGACGAAGTGGCGGACATGTTGCTGCCAGTCCGCAGCGAGGTTGGCTGCGCGGTCGGCCATGTTGGGGATGATGAGCACATCGAACCCTTTCAGGGCACCCGGTGTGATCTGATCAATCCAACGTGGCGACACCTTATTCCTGCTTGATCAGTTTGCCCATGATGGCCTGGGCGCCATGATCACAGGGCAGCTGGTGATTGCGATCGCTACGGAAGATTGCAACCGCAAGAGTACCCGGATCTTTTGTGATCGGATTGGCGGTTTGTTTTCTTTTGAGCTTGAGAAAATCGAACCCTGTAACTGGTGCATAGGTGGCCGCTGAAACTGGATTTCCCGGTTCGATCGGAGCTGCTGTAGAGCCTGCCGGATCAAGTAGGATGAAATTCCAGTCCTTGGGACCTAGCTGAACCGTGATGTGGTCAAGAACGCGTGAGTGAGTGCCGGTGCTGGTGTTAATGGCAAGCCGTTTGCCTGTTGGCGGCAGGTTGCCAAGCCTGACGGTCACCGTTTTGGTCTGGCTGAAGTGTTCGTTAAACAGTCCAATGGTCGTCCGCTTGCCATCGGTATGTACAGATAGCCGCACGTCGACAAACGAGTCCGGGTCAACCTCGGCGGGTAACGGTCCTCCGAGTTCAAGGACCAGCGGCCGCAGCAGTTGGTGTGGCACATCAACAAGTGGCAGTGCAACCGCTCGACCACGTCCGAACTTGTGTTGGGTTGCCACGAGTGTATTGGGTGATTCGGTGTCATGTGCCAGGACCCTGGCAGTTTTGACCTGCATGGGTAATACCGGGGTATTGATACTCAGCAAGATATCAGGAAATAGTGAAGTGTTTGGCTTGACCCTAAGTGTTTGTCGTCGGCCTTGATCGCTGACTTGCACGCCGCATAGCGCGGCCATGGCAGGTGTGAGCAGTGCTTCACCTTCAATAATGACGGTCCCGCCATGGCGAACCCACCGGGTAATGGCGGATGCGGTGGCGTGACTCATGTTCCTGCCACTGGGTACGATGAGTATGCGATAGCGGGGTAATTCCTTCGCCAGGTGGGATGCAAAGACAAGGTCCATCGGAACATTTCGAAGTGATGCTTGCTGTTCCATGCGCCAGTGGTAAAACGGTCGACGTCCGCGAAACTCACCTCGCCTGATCCCATCAAAAAGAGTGCCTCTTTCCGCCAGTACGGCGGCATAGGGCATCAACCTGGCCGCGGCTAGGCGTTCACCTAGGCCGGTATCCCGCAGCATTTCATAGCCGTCAACGATCGGACCGAGGCGATCTCTTGCACTCGTGTGATAGGTAAAGGTAAAAAACCACAGGCCATTGGCACCGTTCATGAGTTGGCTGGCCAGGTTGACATGGTTTTCGTGTGCAAAGTTCAAGTTGCCATGAACGGACAGGACGGGCCGGTCGTTACCCTGGGCGCCACGCATATATTGCATGCTGAAACGTTCGAAGTTGAAGTCGGTGGTGTAGAGGTCGGTACAGGTGGTGCCCATGGATTTTGACCAGGCCTCAACATCGTTGTAGGCAGGAAACTCGAATCCCATCTGCCCACCGGCGGTGACGGAGAATGTGACAGCGTTCGGGCTGGCTGCCTTGCCAATCGAAACCCGTTCGCGGGTAAGCGCTGTCATGACATCCATGCGCCATCGCAACTCCTGGTATGTGTTTTCATCAGGGAGCTTGTTGATGTCCGTATTCCGGGCAAGTGCATATCCTGTCTTGTCCCTGAAATCTGCTGCTCCGGCATCGGAGTAGTGATTGAAGGACAATTCATCAAAGATGTAGTACATGTCAGGCTTGATTGCCGCGATCCTTTTCATTTCATCCAGGTATGCCTGGCGGTTCTGGATCATGCATCCCAGTTTCCGGTGATATCCCTTGAGGCAGACCCCCAGTCCGCGTGCTTTTGCTTCCTCAAAAAGCGTGGGCCACAGTTCAGGGCTCATCTGGTCACCCAGCGTAATTATGTTCCCTGCCAGTTCACGTACACCCACTACCGCGGATTGGCCCCATGTATCCATCTTGGCTGCAACATTCTTCGGTCCAAAGCGGCGAAAGGTGCCGTGCAGCCGCAGATAGTCTTTTCCAAAGACCGGTGCCCGTGGTACTGGCGCATGTTGCAGGTTCTGTTCGGGGCCTTCGGTCACAATTGGTGGGTTACGCCAGACAATGTAGGCGTTTCGGACCGCATGCACCCCGCCGTGAGCGGCGACCCAACCCCCTGTTATCCCTGCGGGCGTGAAGGTGAAGGACTGCAAGCTGTCCATGAATGTGGTGGCTGTACAGGCGAAGGTCGAATTGGTTTGCGTTGTCACGTTCACGGAACCCGCCCCCTACTTCATTGGTTTCCGAGTCGGCAATTGCGTACCAGGTTTCCTTGGCATGCTTGTCCAGGGTGTAATCCGTTGCCGGATCGAACACGAGTGGCAGTTGCTTCAACCCGTCTACAGCTTCGTACCACAGTGAGTCATTTGCCATTGAGTCACCTGGCGACCAGCCAGTTTCCAGTGCGACACTGTGTGGTGTTGAGGAACTCACCCGGTAAAAGAGGACTGGCGATCCACGTACAAGAGAAATTTCACTGACCAGGTCATGTTCTTCGAATTGCGTGGTGTAGCGAATGGTTTTGCGTACGGGTCCGTCAAGAACCACCCGGGCGTTGGATGCAATGGGTCCTGCACGCCGCTTGGTCCTGATGGCAAAGTCCGTACCATTTCCCAGCCAGTGTGAAGGGTTTCCCCACGACTGGAAGATATTGTTGGAAGATCCCCCCAACGGTCGCATCAGCCACAGCTGCGGTCTTTCAAGGCCGAGCAACGCTTCGAAATGATCGTTACGCAGCTGCCATCCGTGAGGCGTACTCTTGATTTCAGGCCCACCGGAATATCGCATCTGCCTCAGGTTGGTGGGCATTTGGCCGCCGATATAGATCGCAATGAGTTGATCGTCATAAGCACGCAACGGCATGGCGATCGCGAAACGGTCATTTGCGATCTGTTGGGTATACAGTTCAATGCCACCTGCGGTAAATGACCGCACGATCCCCATATCCGCACCTGATGGTGTCTTCCATTGAACCTCTACGTAGGCGGTCTTGCGGGCCATTCCGATCGGTTCACTGACAAGAAATACCTTGCGGTATCGAGCGTCCGGCACATCCCAAAGCATCTTGTGCACCCCGGCCAAATGCGTGGTATTGGCTGCGGGGGTTCGTGGTTTATAAGGATCGAAGATCGGATGTGTCTGTCCTGGTGCCGGTGGCGGTCCAAAAGCACGCAGAAGGACATTGTCGATAAGGGGCCGAACGTTTTCATGGCGTTCTGTGGTCCAGCCGTCAACCGTCTTGGCGTATACCACGGTGCCCTGGGACTGAACTTGATCTGCGATCAAGACCCCGGCCCGTTCTGTCTCCCTTTCGACCATGAGCACTTGCAGCCCGTCGGGGCAGGTATTCCAGCACTCGTAACCCATTGCATCTGCCTGGCCGCGTAGCAATGGATGGTTTGATCCGGGTTTTATAACTAGGTCAATTCCATGTCCTGTACGGGAGGAAACGGCTTTGTCGGGGATCGGTGCTCCCAATGACGTCATGAACTATGCGATCTGTTTATTACCGTAACCGTAACGGTCATCGAACCACATAACACCACCGCCAGCGAGAAAATATCGGATCGCATCGCGGTTGGTTTTGCTTTCAATGACTTTTAAAAGAATGGACCGTGAGTCCATTGAACAAAACAGAAGTCCGGCATCAGCTAGGGATTGGGCAAATGACGACAGGTTGGAATCAGCATTGAAGCTGCGCGTTTGGATACTACGCAGCTTCATGTCCAGGTTCATATGCCCCAGGACCACCATGAGGCGGTCTTGTGCCATTACTTGCTGCTGCGCACACATCAACGTCATCACAGCGATCACGATGATGCGCAGGTACATTAAGGAATCCTTTTAAGGACTAACTGCTTCTTATCGCATGAACATGTGCGTGGCAGATCCACAGCCGCAACCGCACCGGCTGGCGCCGCTGTTCCTTGGTGAGCCCGTCAAGAGTCATTATGGCACCATCTTTTTGCCATTGAATCGGTTGGTCGAGCCCACTTTCGGTGATGGGCACACTTGAATCCTTGTCAAACCCTTTGATCGTCTGGCCAACAAAGTCTGCAACTTCTGCCCGGACCGAGCCGCCGGGCAGGATCTGTATATTCAGACGCAGTTGGTCATCCGGATAGACAAGTGGCACCAGTTCAATCAACGCTTCCTCACGAAGTCGAGCCGGTACCATCGCCACGAATCGGTCTCTGGGTAAGGTTGCCAACCCGATTTTCAGACCGCCATAGGATTTGCCATTGGCATCCTGTGCCTGGCTGCCGTAATAGAGGTGTAATGTGTCATTGTGAAGCACCATCTGGCTGGCCATGCGCTGACCGCCGGTACCCCACAGGGGTGGTTCGCTCTTGGGAAGGAAAACCGCTCGCTCGGCGACCCTGGAAAAGTGTTCCCCGTCCCGGCTGGTCATAAGTTGAATATCATCCAGCTGGTCACCTTCATTTACTGACGTGCCCTCTTCGATGTACTGCTTGGCTTGAAAGATTCCCAAAAGGCCGACATAGATTCCATCGAACCGTGTGACGGCAATCTGTTGCAGCTGCCGGTCGGGGGTGCCGTCAAAGTCATCGGGTCGAAACAGTTCTTCCTGGGTTTCCCAGTGGACAAAATCAGGGGATTCGATGAACCGGAAAATCCGGATCCGTTGTCCATATGCATCCTGCGCCGTAAGTCGAGCGTAGGTCAGGAACTTTTGTTTTCTTGGTTCCCAGATGACACATTGGCCACTGTCCGCCTTACCTGAAAATGCAAGGCGTCCTTTTTCCGGTGACCACTTGAAACCATCTGGCGATTCACATGCATAGACTGCACGTCGCATTCCCGGTTTACCCTTGACCTCCGGATGGTAATCATCGTAGGAATCAAAGAGCATCAGGAAATGGCGATTGGGATCACTGCGGTCGGGGTTTTCAATCACACACGGGCCATGCAGGTTGGGGTCCGGCCCCATCAGGAGATTTGTTTTTTCGTGGTCGCCCCAGCTGATGTGGTCCATCATGGGCTTAGTCCAGTGGATACCGTCTTCACTTTCGGCATAGGCCAAGTTCTGTTCGTTGAAGTAGGAATCCCCATAGGCGTTGTACCACATCCGCAATACGCCCCGCTCCTTGTCGGGAAGCACGCTCCCATAGACCGTCACGTGACGGCTTTCCCACGGATATTCGCTGGTGATAATCGGGTTGTTTTCATGTTTCAGTGGCTGGCAGATATCCCGTCGCACATTGCGCGTATAGGCAATCATTTCGTCGTCAAGAAATAGTTCAATGCCAAGAAAATCCATAATACAAATTAACTCCTGTGTTCCTTTTAGATGAGACGGTGCTGGTCAACTGCCAGCCGCTCAATGTAATGTATGTGAATCTAGAATAGCATAATTCTCACGGTGGCTCAGTCGAATTGCGCAGTTGGTGATGTAAGGCGGCTTGGAGCACCATTCATCAATCGGTACTAGAATTATTCTCACGATGACCAAAACCCCGCGCCTGTCGGCCAGTTACCTTTTTACCGATTGGCGTCATATCCGATGCGGTGATTTGCAATGGTGGTCACCTGGTGGCAGTCCGTTGCCCTTGAAGGATCCACCGCAGCCGATCGTTAAGGCCCATGCAACTGCACCTTTTATGCCCCGCGGCATACGCCTGGTGACCCAACCGGCCACCAAGATGGATCCGACACCCGGCCCTGCCGGGCAGATCCTTTACGACGGCAGTGTGTGCCGTTCATGGAACCTGGAATTTGAATATCAAGATGGCCACAGCGTTAACGGGTGGTCTGGCGAAATTTCCAAGAAAATTCATGTCTCCTACACCGAATCGGAGGACGGATTCGCATGGTCACAGCCAAGGTTTAGTGGCTTGGAGATGCCGGGTTTGACCCACTTTGCCAGTTGCCATGTTTTCATCGATCCGGCGGCGATCCCATCACAGCGATATAAGCGTGTCTTTTGTGCCCACCCACCAGCCGGTGATAAGGCGGCCATCATTGCCGAAGATATCCAATCGGTTCCCCATCCTTATCGTGATATCCGTCTGCGTAACGACAAGGTAAAGGGTCCGATCGTGGCCTGTATTTACGGCGCCATGTCCGCGGAC
>CAUZIY010000104.1:0-10866 GCA_963579995.1 Phycisphaerae bacterium | reverse complement strand
ATGCGCAGCATGAATGATGGGCAGTCTCCCCGGCATTTTATCCAGCGATGTCGTGATTTGCGATTGCCATGCTGGCAGTTCGACGATCGGGGTAGGATTGTTGAGGAGGAAGTGGACATCGGGTCCACAGATGCCTGGCTTATTCCGCAACTCTTGGAACAGGCTAAGCATACGGCCAAAACATTAATGGCCATGCCAGATCCACAACCGGTTGAAATTTGTGACGGCTGTTACTTGCTCCCGTTTATTCATCAACAAGCTTCACGTCGTACCGGACTAACCCTAGTCATGGCCGTCACGACACATGGCGTTCACAGCAATGATTCCGATAGGATTTACACTGATTCAGACCACTCCGCCGGTCTGTGCCGTAGTGTACTGGCAAAATATGCCGCAGGGTCGACATTCGATCTTGATCAACTACAACAGGTACTGTCCTGGAGCCATGAGGACCTAGCATCATCTGAACGTGACGAGAAGGCAATCGCAGGATTCAGTGAGAACCTAGCTCATTCGTATGAAGAATTGAGCTTGTTATATAACGTTGGTCATTTAATGAATCGGTTAACGGACCCCAATCTATTTCTTGATACTGCCTGCAAGCAATTACTTGAACACCTGCCATTTGGCTGGGTTGCTATCGGATTCAGTGACAAGAACCAGGTCCTCACAGACCTTGCTAACAGGTCCAAAATTTCAGGACAGGCGCCCTGTGACCCAATCAAGTTCAGCCAACACATGCAACACCTACTTGCTGCCATGGATAAAGATTCCTGGAACCCAATACTTCCACAGAACATGACGGGACTGCCACAGATCACCAAAAGCGAGGTAATTGCTCATCCGATCACTCATGGCGGCGAAGTGATTGGGGCCGTGGTTGCCGGCAACAAAACGGGAAATGACCCCGAGGTTAGCAGCGTTGAATTAAAAATGATTGTTGCAGCTACCGATTTCTTTGGTGTCTTCCATGAAAATGCAGCCCGCCATGACGAACAACGAGCACTTTTTCTGGGAACCCTCCAGGCACTAACCGCATCTATTGACGCCAAAGACCGCTATACATTTGGCCATTCTGAGAGAGTTGGATTGCTTGGCAGCCAACTGGCATTAGAAGCGGGGCTAGGAGACGAAATCGCGGAGCGTTATCGCATCGCCGGACTCATCCATGACGTAGGGAAGATTGGCGTCCCTGAAGCCGTACTGACCAAGCCCGGGCACCTTTCTGCCAGTGAATTCGCACAAATCAAGAACCACCCGGTTATTGGGCATCGCATCCTGAAGGATATTCCGACCTTGTCGGATGTTTTACCAGGTGTTTTGTATCACCATGAAAGGTGGGACGGGCAAGGATATCCAAAGGGTTTGGCCGGCCAGGATATTCCATTGATCGGCCGAATACTTTGTGTTGCCGACACATACGATGCGATGAGCTCGAATCGATCTTACCGTCCCGCATTACCCCATAAACAAGTACTAGCTGAGTTTGATAAGTGCGCGGGAACACAATTTGATTCACAGATCGCTAATCTCATGTCAAAAATTGATATTGAATCCTATAACAAGATGCACGCCCGCCATATCCACCATAGTGACCTAGCAGCATAACCAGGGGTTTATCGTCTACGTCCCGACAACTTGAATAGTTGCAGGCCTAGCACATCTTCAAGACATTAAGCAGAGTGGGTTATTACCTAAACATGTTGTCAGTGAATGGTCGCCTTTGCGGAAAATTTATCGAACACAACTGTCTTTTGGGCGGATCCGAAACCGATTACCACACTGCCACCCTTGTCCGGGTTGCCATAGCCATCGAAGACCACGGTGTCGCCACCCTCAAAATCTGCAGTCACAATGGTGGTGTAATATGGCTCGCCAGACATTTCAACAATGTTCGCCAAGTTCTTGTGATCAAACCGATCTATATTCACCAACCGATAGTTGTCGCCACTCACATCAAAAGTGAGGGTCTGACTGGCACTGGTATTCATGGCCTCTTTGGATACTTGTTCAAGATCTGCCACCACTCGGCGTGCAGCAGCATCATTACGGTAACGCGCAAGGGCACCAGCGTACCGGGGCATAATCACGGCAGACAATATTGTGATGATGCTCAAGACAATGATAATCTCAAGTAAGCTAAATGCAGGACCCCAACCATCAGTATCCATTTTTCTGTGGCCGTAATCGAGTGGGGGGATAATAACCATCTAAACAAACAGAACTGCGACCTGATTGTTGAGGGCAACGACCAGGTCGCAGTTCATCCTTGTTTTATTCATCATCGGTCGAAAGATGATATCCGGTGCTTTCCGTCGCACCCACGACTGATGAATATCTGTTGTGGTATTTACATTAGTAGGAATCGTATCGTACACCGTTGATGTCGACTTCCTGCGACGTCGTATTGCCGGTGATCACACCAGTCACTTCGTCGTAAATCCAACCAACAACCGCCCCGTCCGCTGCAGCAACACTGATCTGGCTCTTCCTGGCTCCAACCGAAAGCATAGGTACCGCTCGAACATAGGGGCCATAAATCCGGTCGGTATCAGTGTCTGGTGCCACATTCCAATCAGTACCATCCGCCTTGGTATACATCGTAAGCTGTTGCTTGAAGGATTCTTGAGAAGGAAAATCCCCTTGATGTTCTGCCCGGTAGATCTCGATTGCGTTACGGAGAACTGCAAGGTTCGCCCGCAATGCTGTCGCCCCAGCATTGGATGCACCACGTGTCATTCGTGGAATCGCAATGGCGGAAATAACCCCAATAATCACGACCACGATCACCAATTCAAGCAGGCTAAAACCACCACCTCGTGTTTTACGTGAATAATTCATTTGCTGTTCTCCATTCTGTGTTTTTAGGGTAACCGTAACCCGGCGCCCCGTGATCTTCATGAACCTTAAATTTGATCGACGGAACCCAGGTTTACCTTAATCGTGCACTAATAAGTTAAAGGTATATTGGTGATATTTACTTTGTAAATTTCACACTATTCATCTCAATCCGCATAACCTGCCCGGCATCGGTCTTCAAATCAGCCCAATTTGATCCTACTGCAATCAGTGTCAGACCATCCACCAGGTTTCCTATCTGAACCGGTTCATTATTAATCATGGCCATACCGCCTCGCGACGAAGCCATGACCGCTGTTAGTTTGTGCCCCGCAGACAACCGATGATCGACCAAGGATGACATTTCCCCTCGACCAGCTGAGGAAACGCCCCGAGACCATCCATCGCCAGGCACCAACACATTGGCCAGTTGATCTAAATTGATCTGTTCTTCCTGCGCGACCTTGGCAATTCGACCAGCAATCACTGCCCGGAGTGCATGAGTGCCTAACGTTTGATGAGTCTGGATTGGAATCGTTGGCTCCCTAATCACTGAATCCGGTTGCATGATATGAAAGGATTGAGCAGATGCTACGGCTGGTTCCGATGCACCGAAAAACATCTTGTCTAATGCCAGTGTAGGCAGAACGACCGAAAGGATCACAAAATAGATTTTCTTCTTAGCTTTCTGCATTACTGAAACAAATAAAAGATATAAGCGGAGACAAAGCAAACCATAATGTTAAATAAATTTGATTGATGCTGAAAAGCCGATACATAACAGGTTCATGATGAACTAATTAACGGTGACGAGCCCGGGAACCCTCACTGCGTTTATTTATCATGCCTGATTTGACCGCTATTGCGTCGAAGCAGTGGGGGTCGTGTACCACTCTAGATCAATCTCAAACCGAACTGGCATACCGGACGTTTGTGGTTCACCAGACAAATCGAAGGTCGAAACACCGGTATCAGGAAACTGTGCGTGTAGGGCATGGAGAAACCGCGTGCAATCCGGGAAGTCGCCACTAGCAGTCAGTCGGATTAGTACGGTGGCGTACTGCTGATTATGGATAGCTGGTTCCGGCCGGATCGTACTGATATTGAGATGATATTCATTCGCCAGATCAGTTAACGCTGCTAGGCGATAATTGATAACGGACGCCGGTTGCAACTGCAGCGTACCTGCCTTGAGCTGACGACGGACACCATCTAACCGATGCTGGAGCTGACCAAGATAATTTGTTCTTTCGTGCAGCTTAACAGAGTAGGCTGATAGTTGATGCTTTTGCTGAGCATGAACGTTGTTGTGCTGCCACAACGGATGTATTAGAACGATATAGGTCCCTATGGTAAATATCAAGCAGACACCACAACCAACCGATTTGACTCCCCAAGTGCCAAAGGATTGTTGTTTATTGATGGTCATGGCGAGCCTCCGGGTCCGTGATGGAATAGGCATTCCAGTTCAAATCCTACGGCATGACCTCCTAAAAATGGCTCACGCCTATTGGCGACCACTTCAACACGAGCAAATAGCCCAAGTTGTTCCAGACCCAGGACAAAATTTGAAACATGCGACTGGGACTGCCCCAACCCGCGGACCAACAACACAGGCCCACCATAAGCTGGTCGCCTGGTTTGAACCCCGCGATTAATTTCCGGCTTTAGTTGGCAACGACGCAAGACAATGTTTTGACCACTCAGGGTCTTGGATATCAACCCAAGCACTTGACTCCAATCAGGTTGCTCGGCAATGGCCTTGCTCGCAGCCAAAGTCAGGCTGGCATCATCCAGTACCGGGGTAAGCGAACTGATGGCGTCTTCGGCACTCTTGATTTGTGATTCAAAAAGGGTCAACTCATCAACCAGGCTGTCTTTTGTCGTGTCAAAGGCCACGGCCAGCCCCACCGCAATGACCGAAACAAAACAACAGTAGACTGCAGCAAGTGCCGACCAGAACCGGACCTGCGAGCGCCGGGCGGATGCATGTATTCGGTATGTAGGAACAAGATTGATTCGGGTCATCGCTAGATTACAACTCGTAAAGTGCCAACCCAAGTGCTGCAGTGAGTATTGGGCTTTGGCATGTCTGACCAATCAAGGATTGACATTGAAACAACTCACTTGGCGCCAATTTCTTTACAGTAAGACCAAGTATCTCACCTAGGCGCAGGTCAAGGTCTCCAATCAGAGCGCCACCGCCAACCAGTCGGATGTGGTGCAGGTTCAATTCGGTATACCGGCGCGATACATAATCCAGTGATGTTTGAAGTTGTGTAGCAAGCTGTCCTTCGAACTCCTGCACCATCGTGTGCAACTCTGACCACTTATCATCCTTTTGACGATCCATATCTACCTGGCAGATCGGTTCTGACATCTGATGGACTAAGTGTTCGGCTGTCAACTGATTCATGCCAAAATGTTCGCAAATCAAGTCCGTCAGCGAAGCAAAAGAAATCTTACTTAGTGTCCGTTCATACGTAACATTCCCTTGATCCAATAAAATAAATGATGTGCCATGAGCACCACAGTCAACAACTACTACGGGCTGAGGCAATGCACCATGTGCTGTACATCTAGCATACGCCCATGCTTTAAGGTCGATGGCGCAAACCACCCAACCGCATGATTCAAGCAAATGAATAAGAGCATCAGACTTCTCATGGGCATAGGCTGCCGCCATCACTGTGCTGGATGAGGAACTGCGGATGGAGGCGGGTATATCCCATAACGCGATTTCAAACGATTCCGGATCTAGCCGCTGCAACCGCGCGATCTCCATTCGTGCGATCTGCTCGATTGGAGCACCTGATTCCCGTGGCGGCAACTCAAGGGCTTCACAGGTCACTTGCGTACCGCTTGGCGTGGTCACAACACGCCGTCCCCTGAATCCCTGTCGAGCCAATATGTCCGTTAGACGTTCAATTTCGGCGAGATCAATCGGCTCACCCGGCCGCAACCGCGGAATAATTGAGGCGGCTGCGATCTGCCAGTTTCCCTGGGAACGTGAAAGCTGGACGGCCTTGATAAACCAGTCACCCAAATCGAGACCAATCGGTGTTAGGTTGGCGTGCAAAACATTCATCCTGCCGGTGCTCCTGTAGCCCCACCCATCAAGTCGAAAAGTGGAAGAAACATGCTGATGGCCACAAATCCAACCAGCAGGCCCAATACAACAAGAATGATTGGCTCAATAATTCCAGTGATTGATTTGACAAACATGTCGTTTTCTTCATCCATGAGATCTGCCATATTCAAAAGCAAGGGGCCGACTTGCCCGCTATGTTCACCGCTCTTGACAATCTGACGGACCGAAGGAGTGATCAGATCACTGCGAGAAAAGACGGCGCTAATTGGGTTCCCGCGTGTCACTGCATCTTCAGCATTCACAACAAGCTGTTGATAATGACAGTTGCCGGTTGTCTGGCGGATCAAACCCAGAACTTCCAGAAGTGGCAAATGGCTATCAAGCAGCAAGCCAAGCAGACGGGAAATTCGTGCCGTCATAAAGTCGCGTATGATGGTTCGCACGTAAGGAATTTTCAAAACCATGGTGTCAATAAAAAATTTCCCTGATGGCGTTCCACACCAGACATACGCACCTACCACAGCTCCAATTGAAGCCGCAAGCAGAGCCCACCAGTACCCACGCATGACGTTTGATAACGTCACGAGAAACCGGGTCGTGGGTGGAAGTGCCACATCCATATTTGCAAACATGCCTGCAAAATTGGGAAGAACAAAGAACATCATTGCCACCAGCACCACAACTGAGATGACCATTAATAGGGCGGGGTAAATCATTGCTCCCACAAGCGTGCACCGCACTTGTACTTGTTTTTGAATGAGAACCGATAGCCGTTCAAGCATTGCCGGCATCTTTCCAGTTGACTCGCCAGCGGCAATCAAGTTTCGGGTAATCGCATCGAAGTAGTGAGGGTGGGCGGCCATGGCTTTCGCTAGGCTTAAACCTTCCTCCACATTGCGGCGTACATCACTAATCACGTTACGCCATACCTCGTCCTTTACCTGCAATTCAATGGTTTCCATCGCTTCAACGATGCAAATACCCGAAGCCACCAGAACATAGAGCTGCCGGGTAAACACCTGCATTTGTTTAAGATGCCGTGTGCGGCCGGTCACTGGTCTGCGACGGGCCTTTGAGGTCTGCGTGGCAGAACTGGATCCGCCAATCTTTGTGACAAACAGTCCACGGCGGCGCAGAAGGTCGCCTGCCTCAGTTGCATTAATGGCTTCAATCTGGTCGGTCACAGCCCGACCCATTTGATCAAATGCTGTATATGCCAGCTTCATGCCACACTCCGAGGTGTTGTTTCATGTGGCGTACTGTTTTCAATGCCAAGATCATCTTCATACTGCGTGACACGCAAGATCTCTTCAAGGCTTGTCTTGTTATCCAGCGCTAACTGTACGCCCTCGTCATGAAGCGTAAGGCCTCCTTGTTGACACACTTGGCGACGCAGCTCATGAGATGGAGCAGACCGGTGGATCATGCGGCGAAGTTCCGGCGTGATGGCCATGAACTCCAAAACACCAATCCGACCCTGATACCCACTGTTGTGGCACTGCTGACAACCACTGCCTTTGAGAAAAACCTTGCCTCTGGAATGATCCAACCCGGCATCTTGTAGTACACGCGCGGACGGATAATACTTAGTCTGGCAACTGGAACAGATGGTACGAGCCAGCCGTTGCCCCACAACACCATTAAGCGCGGTGGCCAGCAGATAGGGCTCGACGTTCATGTCAAGCAAGCGAGCAACAGCACCAGCCGCATCGTTTGTATGCAAAGTGGCCAACACCAGATGCCCAGTCAATGCTGCTTGCACACCGATACGAGCCGTCTCTTCGTCGCGAATCTCACCAACCATGATGATATCCGGATCCTGGCGCAAGATACTGCGCAGTGCTCGGCCAAAGGTCATGCCAATTGACTCGTGAATCTGGATCTGATTGACCAACTCAAGTTGATATTCCACCGGATCCTCGACTGTCAGGATGTTGGTCTCCGAGCTTCGCAATAAATCAAGTGCCGAATAGAGAGTGGTGCTCTTGCCACTTCCCGTTGGTCCAGTCACCAGTACCAGCCCGTGGGTCTGGTTAAGAACCTCCTTGAATGCCGCTAGTGTCTCCATCCGGAAACCGAGATCTTCCATGCGAACTTTAAGATTTTCTTTATCGAGAAGACGTATGACCAATTTCTCGCCAAGTAACGTGGGCATGCTTGAAATGCGCAAATCAATCTCACGATTTTCAGCGACAATTCGAACGCGGCCTTCCTGAGGCAGGCGCTTTTCGGCAATATCCATCTTGCCGATCACCTTGATCCTTGACGCAATTGCCGCATGCATGCCCTCAGGAGGATTCATTAGGTCACGCAGAACACCGTCGATCCGATACCGAACTCGTGTTCCCTTACTCTGCGGTTCAATATGTACATCACTGGCACCATCACGAATGGCCGTTAGAAACGCAACATTGACAAGGTTGACGATCGGACTGTCGGCAACCATTTGATCGAGGTCGACGATCGGTCCTTCATCAACCTTTTCACGCTCGATAACCTTGACATCTGAATCCGTAAGGGTGGCAAGGAATGAATCGACGCTCGCATTACCTCCAGCATATTCACCAATGAACTCTCGAATATTGGGTTCCAGTGCAAGCACAGGACGAATCTCGCAGCCAGTCAACCGCCGCAACCGATCAAGGGCCGGCAATGACTGCGGCTCGGCCATCGCCACGGTCAACGTATCGTGCACACGGAACATCGGGATCACAAGCATACGCTCGGCCTCTTCTTCACCAACCAGCGTCATGAGCGCCGGATCGATCAGCCCGTGTCGTAGATGGCAACCACGAACTGAGAGACACTTGGCCAGGGCCTGAACCAGCGTAATACTGCTGATCATCCCTTGCTCAACCAGCAATTCACCAAGCAGACGACCGGTCTTTTTCTGATGTTCCAGCGCATCAGTGAGTTGTTCCTGCGACAACTCGCCCTGCTCAATCAGTGCCTCGCCTATCCTGGTGGTGTGACGTTTGGTGGTCACAGAAAACTCCTCACCGCATCGGTTACTTTCTCATACGATTCAAAATGTGATGAGAACCCCGTTAAATCCAACACCTCGTGCAACGTGTTGTTGACGGCGCACACTTTGAACGACTGGCCGCTTTGCGACAGAACTTCCGATGTGTCCACCATAGCTTCGAGCCCCTGGCTGTCGATGTGGGGCACGGCTGACACATCAATGACAAAACGACCGCGACTTTTGGCCATGACCTCGAACATCCGCTGCCGGAATACCTCGGCGTCCTCCAGGCAAAGTGGGCCCAGTGGCTTGAGTACAACGACCGCACCATGGCGATGTTCCTGTATCTCCATGATGCTTTATGCCACCTCCGCTTTAAACGGCAGGGTAAGGGTAAATTTGCTGCCTTCATCCATTTTGGATTCAGCAACAATATCACCGCCGTGCAACCTCATAACTTCGCGGGCCAGCGTCAAGCCGAGCCCCGATCCGGCAATCTTCGAAATACGACTGTTCTTGCCACGATAAAACTTTTCGAATATGCGTTCCAAATCGTTGGGATCAATCCCAATACCCGTATCCTCGATGACCACGGCGAAGAGATTTTCATCAGCATCGATTCGGACATCGACCTGGCCATTGGGCGTGGTGTATTTAATCGCGTTACCCAGTAGATTGTGCAATGCCAATGTGATCTTATCCCGATCACCGTAGAGCGTAGGAAGTTTGGGCGATTGATGAAAGGTTAACCTGACCTGCTTCTCTTGGGCCTGTACCCGGTAGTCATTTTCCAGTTCTTCGATCAATAAACCAACCGGCACATCATCTCGTTCAATTTCAAGTACCCCGGATTCAATCTGCGCGACCGAAAGCATCTCACCAACTACGCGTTCTAACCGATGAGCTTCCTGATTAATCACGTTTAGGCACTTGGCGTGCAATTCCAGGTTCGTATCATCATTCTCTAGAGCTTCCTCGACATACAGGCATATGTTGGTCAAAGGCATGCGCAGTTCATGTGTTGCCTGCGCAATAAATGAATGGCGAGCATCTTCTGCAGCACGCAACTGTGTGATGTCCTCGATAATCATGATCACCGAGCCAGGATCCTCCCTCCGCACAGGACGAACACTAATGCGAAGTTGTCCTGCCTCGGCATCATCGAATTGCAGCTGATGCTCAAAGACTTTGCGCTGCAGAGATGAGCCGTCAATAGTTTCCTGGACAGCCTTTAGAATATCCCCCTGGGCAATAAAGGTGGATATTTCATTGCCAATGATCTCGCTACGCTGCATTCCAAGAAGAACAGCAGCCGCACCATTGGCATACCTGGCGCACATTTTGTTATCGAGAAGGATGATCCCGTGCCACATTGCGTCGCAGGCACCTTCCAATCCCGTAGTTGACTTGCGTGGCACTAGAAGTGATTGCTGGCTATTTCTTTCAATAGCAATTTCTTCAAGCTTTAAGATATTCCCAATGATCCTGTTCCATCCATTCACCTCCGGAGTCGACTGGTTATGGATGGCAAGCACACTGTAGGACTTTTCCCCACTGGCTAGTGCTAACAGTGCATGGCGAATTGTTTCAATTGAGTGAAGGGGTGCCGATAAGTACCGGCCCCACAGCAGTAGTGAAAACACTGCGACAAGAATAATACCCGCATACCCGGCAAAAACCTGCACGGTCAAAAACTGGTTGCCAGTGACCAGAGCAGAAACTTGCAAAACAACTTGGCCGCGTCCCGTCACATCAAATGCAACTTGAACATCGACGGTCCCATCATGCACCGCTGCGGGAATTGAATAGGTGTATGGTCCCGAAGGCCATGAACCCGGTAACACATGCTGCACTCCAGAAGCCTCATGGGCATCGGCAAGGACGGCTCCATTGGGTAGGATCAATCGACATCGGGTGAGTTGGTGACGTGTGGAAAAGTCTTGAATTAGTTGTTCAACACGCCTGAGGTTAT
>CAUZIY010000103.1:0-10952 GCA_963579995.1 Phycisphaerae bacterium | reverse complement strand
AGTACCGCTACCCAGCGTTGAGTGACGTGATTGATGGCCAGTTCAATGATGGCTAATTCGTGCTGGTCGTTGCCGCTTCGATTAATCCCCGCATGTAACCCACTGCAAATAATCGTCCAAGCATCGTATATCCGGGATTCTCATCTGCAGATTCACCTTCCAAAACGGGGACATGATCAGGACGCATCACGCCCTCGTATCCTATGGCAGCATATGCTTTCATCGCCGCTAGCATGTCAGTTTTACCATTGTCATGGAACGTCTCTTGGAACTTGGGCATGGTGCCCTCGACGTCCCTGAAGTGAACGTAGTGGATGCGGTCGGCGAAATGATGAATGGCATCGACGATTGGCTCGCCAATTTGAGAAAAACTCCCTTGGCAGAAACACATGCCATTTGCACTGCTCTTACTTAGATCAAACAAGCGTTCGTACGCCTGCGGACTGGTAATAATTCGCGCTTGGCCCCGGAGCTTTGCAATTTGTGGGTCATCAGGATGCAGTGCAAGTTTCACCCCCACTTCCTCGGCAACGGGCAGGGCGCGGCGTAGGAAATATTCAAGGTTGTCCCACATTTCATCTTCCTCGATGGGGCCGCCGAGGCCAATTGATTGGTGGTCATCCAGGTCCAGGTCGTAGCTGCTGACCAGGGCGCCGCCACGGCCAGGTGTTTTGAATGATGTGCGTGACCAGTCATCATCGGGCATGAAGTTATAACAGCAGATCGGTACACCGAGTTGTCCCATATCCCGCAAGAGAGTGATGAATCCCGCTATCTGCTCATCACGCTGCGGCGTGCCATGGACAATATGGTTATGGGGGATGTAGCCTTCGACAACCGTCAACTTCAATCCGGCGGCATCAACCCGGGTCTTGATCTGTTCCAGCGTTTGCCCGTAATGGGCTGGAAATCTGCAGACGATGTCGGTGACCCCGACTTGTGCCGCCAAACGCAAGTTCGCATCACTAAGCGGGGTCAGTACGGTCGCAATACGCATTTTGTTTTCCCAATAATACGATCGTGAGGGTAAGGGGTTTCTTCGCTTCCTGCCAATATTTTCTTAATGATGTATTGTTAACCGTCACTGTACTTTGTTGACTGTGTTTTTTCATCATAGTTCAAAGCCAGCAAGGAGATCCTGGGCCATGTTAACCATGCATGCTGATCATTTGAGGAAGATAAGTACATCAATATTTGTTGCCGCTGGTGTGAATGAGAAGGAGGCCAGGCAGGTGAGTCAGATCATCGTGGATAATTGCCTGTACGGCCACGATAGTCATGGCATGGTTTGTGTGCCACGTTTTATCGAGGATGTTGAAACGGGCAAGATCCACCCGGATGCCAAACCAACGGTGGTGCGTAATGGACCGGGCGCGGCGATCGTAGATGGCAATCGCGGTTTTGGTCAATTAACCATGGATCATTCGATGCAGTTGGCAATGCAGATCGCTTCGCAGCAGGCAATTGGTGCGGTAGCGGTGACGAACTGCAATCATATTGGAATGCTCTGGAGCTACGCAAAAACAGCGGCTGAAAATGGCATGGTCTCATTTATATGGTGCGTCTGCGGTCCAGATGGTGGTGGCGGCGCGATGGCGCCATATGGAGGTGCCAAGACTGCCATTGGCGCAAATCCCATTGCGGTGGGGATCCCTGCCGGGCAATGCCCCCCCTTCGTCCTAGATATTGCAACATCTGTCGTGGCCGGTGGTAAGGTCTTATGGCATGCCCAGCAGAACAAGCCGATCCCGGAAGGCTGGATTATTGATGAGCACGGTAATCCCACCACCGATCCGATGAAATTATTTGGCCAGGGCATCCGAAAGATTGCTGGTGCATTGCTGCCGATGGGTGGTCACAAGGGTTTTGCGCTGGGGCTGGCATCAGAAATTCTTGGTGGTGTATTGACCCGATACGGTACAGGCAATCAGTCCACTTTCCCAGAGGGTAATGGCAGCATGATCATCACGATCAACGTAGACAACTTCATCCCCCTTTCCCAGTTCGTCGACCAGGTTGACGAACTGCTTCGGTATATCAAGGCGATACCCACTGATCAAAACACTGACGAGATCTTTATTCCTGGCGAACTGGAACTTCGCACCTATTCTGATCGTGAAAAGAATGGTATTCCCGTCACAGAAGGTTTATGGGGACAATTACAGGAAGTCGCAAAGAAATACTCAGTGGAAATGGATATGCCTGGTTAAACGACAGGTTTATTCGGCGGTGCAATGAAGCTGGACCGTGTGCCATCCATTTCACTGACATAACCTGACGGATACTGCGGAATTACAGGTAAGTCAGGGGCGAGCCCTATTTGATTCTGAGCGATATGGAATCTTGAAAGTTAGCAATCGTACCGTGGTTGCGAGTTACCTTCCGGCTGGTTTTTGATCAACAATGGTGATCTGGCTTGCATGGTCCACTCGGATTTGAGGGCGCTTGCGATATGTCGTCACAGTCCCCCTGACCTGAATGGTCTTGTTTAGAAAATAGCCCTGTGGTGACTGGGGCCATACGTCCAGCGATGCGCCAAACAGCACGACATAAAATGAGTCCCTTCGGTCTGATGAGAAGTTGAGAAAGCATGCTGAGCTGACGTGTCGGGTATGGACTATGCCCCTCCACGATGAGGGTTTGTCCCATGTGTTCTTTGGCTGGTACCAGGGAACGACTGGACGATCGGTATTGATTAGTCGGTCCGGTGGGACCTGCTCCAATCGGGTGTACCCCATGGGCTTGCCAAAAGTCTCGTTGGGCTGGGGCAACGGGCTTCGGCCTGCCGGGAGCAGATAGGGTGTTGAGGAGATGGCAGCCAGTGCAGGTGAGTCGGTCTTGTGATCCACGATCACTCCCCTGCTACTGTGTGTTGCGGCGGTCTCTGGCTGGTGCAGTGTATCGGGTGCAACCGGAGACAACATGCCGCAGATGATGCCGACTATCAGCGCCAATCCGATCAGGATGAAGGGGTATCGGTTCCCGTGTATGTGATCTGTCTTCCTTAGGGTTTTTAACATGTGGATGCAGGGAGTATGTTCCAGTTGGTGCTTGTCCGTCTCAAGTCCAGGATCCGCTAGAATAGGTAAAAATGGATCAAATCATAGGCCAACATCGAGCCTTGGAGGTGCTCCAGTCGGCGCTTGTGGCCGATCGTCTGCACCATGCTTACATCTTTCATGGCCAGCGAGGGATTGGCAAGTTCACAACGGCGGTGTCCTTTGCCAGGATTCTACTTTGCCATGAAGCCATAACCGACCACCAGGCACAATCACCGGTTAAGGTTGGTGCTTGTGGTACATGTGCTTCCTGCAGGTTGCTGCAGGGTCTTGAATCAAGCACGCATCCAGATCTGCATGTTGTAAATAAAGAGTTGGCTCGATTTAGCAAGGATTCAGCCATCCGGAATCGGAAGTTGACATCCCTTCCGGTAGATGTGCTGCGAACCGCGTTGATCGACCCGGTTTACCGTGCTCCGCAACTGGGTCACCGCAAGATTTTCATAGTGGATGATGCAGACCTGATGCAGCCGATGGGCCAGAACCTTCTGTTGAAAACACTTGAAGAGCCACCCCAAGGCACCATTATTTTTCTGATCACCTCAAGTGAAGACAGGTTGTTGGCAACCATACGCAGCCGGTGTCAGCGTGTTGGATTCAGTCCCTTGGGCCACGAAGCGGTTTGGAAGTGGCTGCAGTTGCAGAAGGTGAAGATAGTCGAGGAACATCGTGACTGGTGGTTGGATTTTGCCGATGGTAGCCTAGGACGTGTTCAACTTGGTCTGCAATATGGAATTGCCGACTGGGGTGGTACAACCGGGGCGGCATTCGATGCAATGACACGCGGTCAATATCCCGTTGACTATGGATCTCAGATCGCCGGTCAGATCGATGACTTTGCCAGGCAATGGGTTGATAAACATGAAAATGCATCCAAGGATGCCGCCAACCGGCAAGGCGTTGGGCTTATGTGGTCGGTTATTAATTTGTATGCTCGCCGGCAGCTACGCAATCAAGCGAAACAGAGTGAACCAGGTGATCCAGGAGCGGCCGAGGATAAACTTTTACCCTGGTTGGAGGTCATCGAGGCGCTGCACACAACCGAGCAGGAAATTGCCAGTAATGTCAATATGGGTTTGGTGGCAGATCACCTCGTGTCGTTGATGTATCAAGCCTTAAACCCCGGCAAGAATCAGATACGGCTGCCCGCCGTTCTCCAGATGCAATCTTGATTCGGCTGGGTGTCACTGGTCTGGCATGAATCATGCCTTTGCGGTTGCGGGTTTGGCCCCAGGCATTTGAAACTTTCAATATGAGATACCGCATGATTGCTATTGACCTCGATGGAACACTGCTGAATCAGCATGTTCGCATCAGTCAACGCAATATAGATGCAGTTAAAAAGGCCCAGGACGCTGGTGTTTTGATCGTTCCCTGTACCGGTCGCGCATGGCGGGAATCGATCGGCCCCATTAACGGAATGCCGCCGCCTCCGGTGGGTATTTTCGTCAATGGTGCCGTTGTGACGGAGATTCCAAGTGCTGAATCGTTTAACCTGGCGGTGATAGATCCTGGATTGGTATCGCAGGTCATTGGGATCTTGTATGACGAGCCTGAGGCCGTCCTTGTTTTTCGTGAAGGTAATCTGGCGGGTTATGACTACTTGGTCACCGGCCGCGGTGAACTGGCCCCCAATTCAACCTGGTGGTTTAGAACGAGTAACGCGCGGGTTCACTATCTTTCGGATCCGTCGACGGACGATCTGCTTCACTGTCTGCGGATCAGTATCGTTGCGGTGCAGCCCAGGATCGTGCAGATCATTGATCGCCTTGATCGGCAATATGGGCATCAACTGTCAATGCACCATTTTCCAGTGGTACAGTTGCCCTCAGATCGAGAAGTTCTGCACGTTCTGGAAATCTTTACTGCCGGTGTGGATAAATGGCGTGGTGTAAACTGGATCGCAGAGCGGTACCAGATTGATATAGCGGAGATTGCCGCGATCGGTGATCAGGTCAATGACCTGACCATGATTCAAAACGCTGGATGTGGCATTGCCATGGGTAACGCGGTCGAATCAATCAAAGCTGCCGCCGATCACATTACGCTCGACAATGAATCTGACGGCGTTGCCCAGGCCATTGACCAGGTATTGGATGGGGTATGGGGGTAGCCTAGGATCGGATGTGAATGGAATGGGTTTGGGCATTGGAGGATGGTTCACCCGTCTTGGATTTGCCCTCCAGGAGCTCTTGGGTGTGTTGGGCAATATCATGAGTATCTTTGGCTAATCCCTTAACTGCATGGCAGGCTGTCAGCGATAACAAAGCGGCCAAGGTGGCGGCCAAGGCGATTGGTTTCATCACAGGCTCTCCGTTGTAGGGGCAAAAGGCGACTGCGTCTTATTATCGGTCCGGGCGCCGCATTTGGTCCAATTCGTACTGACCGCTTGGTTCGCTCCCCGGTCTGTGAAGTGTATCATTATCCCCCACATGGCGCAAAGAATTCAGGTACCCATCAAACGTTTAGCCGGCCAGGAAGACTTGCCGCTACCGGCCTATCAATCTGAGTTGGCGGCGGGGATGGATCTTTATGCTGCAGTACCGGCCGATAAGCCGCTCACCATGGATCCCGGGCAGATTGTCCTCGTGTCTACGGGGATCGCAATCGCGGTGCCGCCCGGGTTCGAGGCCCAGGTTCGCCCTCGATCAGGCCTGGCGCTGCGTCACGGCATTACCTTGGCCAATACTCCCGGTACGATCGATGCGGATTACCGTGGCGAAATTCGTTTGATTTTGATCAATCTTGGCCCTGATCCATATGAGATAACACGTGGGATGCGTATTGGCCAGATACTGGTCAAGCCGGTTCCCGTGATCCAGTGGCTTGAGGTCAGCCAACTCCCGTCGACCGACCGCGGTGACGGCGGATTTGGGCATACCGGCAGCTGAATTCTCCGCTGAAACTTTGTCGCTGGCAGCAGTCCGTTGCCGATACGCCAAGCGGCGACCCTATCCTTACCCAAATACCCGATAAGTACTTGTGTTAACTATATGAAACACCGTTCATCTAATCCCGCCGAGCGTCAGATATGGTTCTATCTGCTATGGGCAGTGTCCGCAGGTGCATGGCTGCTGCTCGTGGTTGCTTTGGTGAGTTATGATCCGGCGGATTGGCCGGGACAATTTGTGGCGCCACATAACAATCCCCCATCGAATTGGATCGGACATGTGGGTGCTTGGTGTGCCGACCAACTTTTGACAATGGTCGGGCCTGGAGTCTGGTTCCTGGTTGCAGGCGGGCTGGTTGTACTTGTTTGCATTCAGCGCCAAAGAAAGCTTACACAGCCCATTCTGCGTGCCATGGGATTGGTACTCATGTGCATCTCAACAAGCACGATCATCGGTCTGGCCGTTGCTGATCAGGCAGCCAGTCCATTCGGTGCCGGTGGTCTGATTGCCAACTTTATCAGTCATCAACTCGTGGTGCGGTTCAGCTTCCTGGGCACGCTGATTCTCATGCTGGTCTGTTTCTGGGTCGGTGCCGTGCTGGCAGTGGATCATGTCCTGGCATGGCTTGGGAGTATTGTGATTCAGGGCGCCACCTTGCTTGGTGTAGGAATGAGGCGTCCCAAGGCGTTTCTAGAAGCGTTACAGGTGAGGTTCGGTCCCATCCTGGCTGGTGTGGGCTCGGGTGATGGAATTCAAACGCGGTCCGGTTACTCGTCGGTTCCTATTCGATCTGGTGGCCAAACACGTGAGGCCATCGGGCGAAAGGATTCGGATGATGATGTTGTTGATTCTGATGTCGGTGGCCTGGGGGCTACAGAGTCATTCGATGAGGAACTCGATGATTCCCTCGACGAAATTGATGACGAACAAGAGGTGGAAGACGAAGCTTATATTGAAGACGAAGAGGCTGATGATGATGAATCAAAGGCCCAGTCGTTTACCACGGAAGAACTTCGGAAAAAGATCAAATCGCTTCCAATTAACTTTGCGGCGTCAAGCCAGGCAAAAGCACCACCACCGCGTGAAGTGGATTTGTCGGGCTATCGTTTTCCTGACATAGCATTACTCGAGGATCCTGAGTCAATCTTTACCCATCAGATGGAACAGCTTGTGCGGGACCAGGCGGTGCAACTGGAAGCGGCTTTACATCAGTACCGGATTGCCGGCGAGGTGGTTGGGATCGATTCGGGCCCGGCAATCACCATGTTCGAGGTCCGTTTGGCACCGGGTACCAAGGTTGCACAGCTGAACACGATATCCAGTGATATTGCCCGGGCACTCAAGGCGCAGAACGTGCGGATCGTCGCCAATATGGCAGGCAAGGACACGATTGGCATCGAGGTCCCCAACCTGAAAAAGGAGAAGGTACGAATCAAGGAATTAATGACGGCCAATGACGACTCGGTCCGGAAAATGAAACTTCCGATGTGGCTTGGCAAGGACGCTTCGGGTAAACCTCTAATTGCTGATCTGACCACGATGCCCCACATGTTGATTGCCGGCACAACCGGATCAGGCAAGAGCGTGTGTATCAACAGTATTGTCGTTTCCTTCCTGTTTACGAAGCGTCCTGATGAACTGAAGCTCGTACTCGTCGATCCCAAGATGGTCGAAATGACCATGTTCAAGCAGATCCCCCATCTGATGTGTCCAGTCGTTACCGAGATTACGCGAGCAGCATCAATTCTTGAATGGGCAACTAACAAGATGGATGAACGTTATGAAATTCTTGCTGAGGCAGGTGTTCGTGACGTGACCAGCTATAACGAACTTGGTTGGGAAGAAATTAAAGAGCGGTTTAATCCGGCAAGTGAGGAAGCCGAGGCACGGATTCCCAAGAAACTGCCCTATATTGTCTTCATCATTGATGAACTTGCTGACCTGATGATGATGAATAAGGAAGTGGAAGGATATATCGTGCGTCTGGCACAAAAGTCACGTGCCATTGGCATGCACCTGATTTTGGCAACACAGCGGCCACAGGCCAATGTTGTCACCGGCTTGATCAAATCCAATATGCCATGCCGCATCTCCTTCAAGGTGGCTTCAGGCATGGATAGTCGCATTGTGCTTGACCAGAAAGGTGCCGAGTTGCTGCTTGGTCAAGGTGATATGCTTTATCTGTCGCCGCGTACCAGCAAGATCTCCCGTGTCCAGGGTACGTTGGTGGAAGATTCAGAAATACGTCAAACAGTAAGGTTCCTCAAGAACGTGGCAGAGCCAAGTTTTGAGCCACAACTGGTTCAGATCAAGTCAACCAATCTGGCGGATGACAGCGAACGCGATCCGCTTTTCGAGGATGCGGTGCGGATCGTGCTTGAAAGCCGTCGCGGTAGCGTGTCGCTGCTGCAGCGACAACTGACTATAGGGTATAGCCGCGCATCACGTTTGATTGAACAGATGGCGGCGGCTGGAATTATCGGTGAATACAAGGGGTCGCAGGCACGGGAAGTTTCCATGACCTTGGAAGAATACGAAGCGATTTGTGCCCAGGCGCAGGCAGATGCATCCACGGATGGTTGTTCAGGTAAAGGGAATGCTACAGGAGCGGTTGAGGAAGAAGGCATGCAGGCCACGGAAGAAATCGGGGATGAGGAACAGGAATACGAGGAAGAGGAAGAAGGCGATCAATCTGTCACTTGAAAATAATTAAGGAACTTGCCATGAAGGATCGGTCCATCCTAATCGTTGTTGCACTGTGTGGTTTGGTTTTCATTGGGAGTACGGGGTGTGCCCATCTCCATGGGCATGGCGAGTCATGGTCCTCGATTAATCAGGCAGTTGCCGTGATGCATCCGACCTTGGACAGTAATACGCGTGGTACTGTTACGTTTACCCAGGTGTCCGGTGGTGTGCGCATTAGTGCGGATATCGAAGGTCTTAACCCGGGCACCAGGCACGCAATTCATATTCATCAGTATGGAGATGCTCGGGATCCAAAGGGCAAGAGTGCTGGTGGTCATTACAACCCCCAAAACCATCCCCACGCGGGACCTGCTGCTGCAATGCGTCACGCCGGCGACCTGGGAAATCTTGAAGCAGATTCCACCGGTCGCGCTCACTACGAACGGCTTGATACCCGAATATCGATTGCCGGATTAAACAACCCTGTCATTGGCCGCGGCGTTATTATCCATGCCGGAGCCGACGATCTGACCACCCAGCCAACCGGTGCTGCCGGTGCCCGAATTGCTATTGGTGTCATCGGGGTGGCCAAGCCAGCCAACTAAGCTCTATTCAGTCAATGTGCGATTCATGGCCCGCGGGGGCATGCCAGCGTATACCTGGTCTTTTCTTCAGGTAGCCGGGTAAGGGTATGGCTGCGTGGATGGGCGCGTTGACCTATGATTTCATTCTTGTTTCATGGGGTTTTGGGCTGGGTGTGACCAGGATGAATTCGAGATTGGCAACTGTGAATATAGATATGCCTTGTCCGCAAAAGGACCGCAGCATTCCTCTTGTCTTTTTTGGATCTGGCTTGTTGTTACTGGCCGCTTTCTACGGTTGCCTGGCGATTGCCACGCCGGTTGGGATGGTCTTGAGGTTGCCTGGGGCACAAACGGCCTTCGCCGAGGTCAGCCAGATGGTGATGGCGTTTGTTCTTTATGCCGCTCTCATGGTGGTGTTTGCGGTTCTTGGGATTGGTTCGATCCGTGCACGGCGGTGGGTCCGATCGATCATGATAAGCATCGGGTGGATCTGGCTGCTCGTGGGGATTTCCACCCTCCCCTCGCTGGTGCCCGGTATTTACCAGGTGCTCGTTGAGCGGTCTTCACAAACTCCAGATGCTCCGGTAACAGGCCAACTTATTTTGATTGTTATCTTCGTTGCTCCATTTGCATCCATCCTCATCGTGGTCCCGGCTCTGTTCATCTGGTTTTATAGCCGCCCTACCGTCAAGAAGACTTGTGAAGACAGAAACCCTCTAGCAAGTTGGTCTGACAGGTGCCCCACGCGGGTGGTGGCACTTGCGGTTGGGTTGGTTGTGGTTGTGTTGGCCTTGTTACCACAACTTGCTGATCCAGTGGTGCCAGCATTTGGTTTGATGATGACCGGTTGGCTGGCATTCGTGGTGATCCTACTTGTTCAGACCATTTTGTTGATCCTTGCCTTCTGGGTGATCCAACTGAAACCCGCCGGCTGGTGGTGTACGATGGCGTTCCTGATCCTGGTGGTTGTGGGTGCCTTGGTAACGCTTTTGGCAGTTGAGCCTGGCAGCAACCTGGCTCAACTGGCTTACGATTGGAGATTTTGGTTCATTGCACCCGTTAGTGTGTTGTCAATTCTCTACACGGCGGGCATACGAAAGTCCTTTGCGGTCAGTATGAATGAATAAAATGCTGCAGGTAGAGTGATGTGGGTGCGGGCAGTACAATGAACAAACGCTGAAAGTACCGTTCTGTACTTATTTATGCAAGCCCTCATAAGGGGTGGGATGGTAGGAATTGAACCCGGATGGATGACGGTGGGCTATCAGGAAAATGCCAATATGCCGCTGAGATAACCCTTGCGTCCCCAATAGCCTGATCGAAGTAGAGAACCATGAATACGGATTGCCTTGCTCACTGTCTTAACGCATCAGAACGACAGCAGTTTGAAAGCCAGGGCTATCTGGTCGTTGCCGATGCAATTCCACCAGATCAACTCAAAAGAATTAGTGACGCTTGCGATCGACTGCATGAAACCAAACGACAAGCGGGGTTGGGGCCACATATGCCGTTTAGTCATGGTGATATTATTGGCTATGACCCGGTGTTTGTTGATATGGTCGATTGTGCAGCCACGTTCCCCAAGGTATGGGGCATTCTTGGTTGGAATATATATCTCTACCATTCTCACCTGGATGTGACGCCACCGTGTGATCCCAACCGGTCACCCAGTGAACCCACCGTGGCGTGGCACCAAGATAGTATGCGGGTGAATGATGAAATTGAGAGCAGCC
>CAUZIY010000102.1:0-10994 GCA_963579995.1 Phycisphaerae bacterium | reverse complement strand
ACATTATGGCAGGCTTATAGACATAACATCATCATGTTATATTCAACAAATGGTCTAAAACAGTTTTCCTATTGAGGATGATCGTTTTGCCGAAACATAAATAGATCGATATATTTCAAATTATGGTCTCTATCAATAGTGAATATTTTCTCTGCTGAGCAGTTCAATTTTATCACGAAGTGAGTAATACTACTGCCATAATATTCCAATCATTTGAAGATCGCCGGGCCATCGCATCAAGTTTAGTGGCCGTGCCTGAGATAATCTTCAGAACATACCCGAGGATCACATGTCAATTCCAAGCCGTTCCGTGCCGTTCCTTGCCCTTGGTGGAATTTTCGATCACGCAGATGTCCAAGCGGCACAGAAAATCAATCTCTCCGCGGCAGAGCCTAACGGCAATTTTTTCCCCCTACCCGAAGAACCGGAATTCCAGAAGGCTTTTGCTGCTCATGAAGGTGCACAACATGCGATTGCGGTGAACTCCTGCGGCACTGCTTTGGACGCCTGCATGATGGCGTTGGGCATCAAGGAAGGTGATGAGGTCATCACCACGCCACTTACTTTTGTGTGTTCGGCCACATGCGCGATAGCCCAAGGCGCAAAAGTGGTCTTTGCAGACATCGATCCACACACGCTCTGCCTCGATCCTGAAAGAGTCAGAGCCAAGATCACCGACAAGACCAAAGCCATTATCCCTGTTCACTTTGCCGGCCTGGCCTGTGATATTGATGGATTCGATGCCATCACACACGACACCGGCATACCCGTGATCTATGATGCTGCCCATGCCGTGGGCACGACTTTCAAGGGCCAGCCGGTAGGCGGAGCGGGCAAGGCAAGTTGCTACAGTTTCCAATCTAACAAAAACATCACCACGCTGGGTGAGGGTGGCGCAATCACAACCAACGATGCTAATTTCTCTGAAGTTGTACGGCAAAAGAAGACATTTGGATATGTGTATGGGGGCCCAAAACTACGCGTGGCCAGTGTAGGGTTCAACTACCGCATGACCAAACCTCAACTGGCGGTGGGGATCACACAAATCGCCAAGGCGCCGCGGATCATCCGCGAAAAGCTGGCGCGATTCAAAACACTCCATGATCAACTTTTAGATATTGATGGCCTTGCCCTACCTGCCGGCATTGAAGATGGGCACGGGGCTCACCTGTATATCGTACGGGTCACACAGGCAGACCGGGATGAGGTTGTTGCAACACTAAGAGACAAGTACCAGATTGGCTCCGCCTATCACTATCCAATTGTTTGGGCCTGGGAAGCATTCAATGAATTGGAACATGACTGCAATGACTGCAATCTCGCGGAAAAAGCGTCTAGCCAGGTGATTAGCTTACCTGTATTTGCCCAGTCCAGTGATGATGACCTGCAATACATTGCATATGCGCTGCGGAAAATACTTGCATCCATTTAGACGGAGTTGGTTCTCAAGCAATTCCACTGGATCACAATCATCGGAAAGGGACTGGGATCATGAAATGGTTATGTGTTGGAACCGGTGATATCGTGACCAAGCGTGCAGCAAATGCACTGGCCAGCGCTGATGGCTGCCAGCTTGTCGGTGTTTGTGGCGGCCGTGACCGCGCACAGATGATTGCCAATGAACACAACGCACCACAGGTGTTTTCTGATCTTGATGAGGCACTGACCAAGACTACGGCAGATGCCGTTTACATCGGCACACCGGTTGACCGCCATTGCACAGAAGCGATAGCTGCAATCAGGGCCGGCAAACATGTGCTGGTTGAAAAACCACTCGGATTGTCCGGTGACGATGCACAAATAATTTCTGACCAAGCAATGCAGGCGGAAGTTACCGCGGGTTGCGCCTACTACCGCAGAACATTTCCGCGGTACGAACACCTGAGAAAACTCATTATTGACGGCACGCTGGGACGTATTGTTTTCATACGGACAGCATACTGGGGTTGGTTTTCCCCATCACCTGACGACCCAAAGTGGTGGCGCGTTCAAAAGGCTCGAAGTGGTGGCGGACCGCTCATGGATATGGGCAGCCACATGTTTGATTTACTAATTGGCCTGTTCGGCCTGCCCACAAGCGTTTTCGCTCAATGTGAGACCTTGGCAAATGATTACGAAGTAGAGGATTCGGCCACCATTGCCATGATAATGGCCGATGGCATACAGGCCAGTGCGCAGTTCGGGTGGAACAGCAAAACATGGCGCCACGAACTCGAGGTCGTTGGTACCGAAGGTAAAGTGTTGTGGCTACCGGCCGATATGGGCAATGTGGTGGTCACCATTGGGCGAGATGTACAGGAGGTTGACCTGCCCAACTCCGACAATGTACACCAGCCACTCGTTGCCGATTTCACGGCTGCAGTCGCTGAAGGTCGCAGCCCGGTCTGTCCCGTTCACGAGGCGGTGAAAACCAACCGGCTGATCGACGCCATTTACCTCAGTGCGCAATCCGGGCGAGCCCAAGTCCCAAAAGGCATATGAAATTCACACCCAAGCCACCCAATGACTTTCGTGATTTCTTCAGCTTGTACTTTGAACGCTGCCACATGCAGTGTCCAAAGATCCTGGCCGTAGCCGGAAAATGGGTCTTCGAGGATCTTATCCCGGGTCTGAGTGACTTCGATACAAGGTTTATCCTTGCTGATACCGTTACAATTGATGAATGGCACCAATATTCAATACTTGTTGGCCAAGTGCATACAGAACTTGCAATTGAGTTTCCACATTGGGCACGTAACCTTGAACATCTTCCAGGACTGAATCTGGCCATGGGGGAGATCACCAGTCCCTTGCAATATTACCCGGAATTCAAGCAGTGGACGTTTTATGCCGGAGACTGCAAGGCCATACGGCACATTGAATCAACCCTCGAGGCCCGTAGTTGGTCACCACGTGATGAAATCTATCACCTGAAAAAAGTTGCTACATTCTTTGGCCCCTATATTCGCGGCATTGATCCACCGATCAATATGGGTCCATGGGAAAACAAGTACGCGCTCCACAGCCGCTACATGCACTACTTCACCCCTGCGATCCAGGCAATGGTGTCACTAAAGTCAAAACATACCGTACGTGGAAAATATGATGCACTACGACAAGCGCGTCGTCTATTTCCGAATCCCGAGACCATCGACCTAATCTTCAATACCCTCGATCAACATTACGAAGTGGAAGCGGACTATGGCGAGCCGCGTTTGACGGAGATTGAGCAGGATCTTGAAAGGTATCTCAGTGACGCATGGATGACGCTGGCCGATGACGTGACGCTGCTCCATGCAGAATCCGGCGACAGTCGCCAAGATATCGGCGCCAAGGTAAGCAGTGTACCTGTCGATCCGGCCGAAGCCTTCTTTGAAGGCGTCAAGTTCTCGCGTTTCATGAAGGGTCGATTGCTCTTTTATGCTAGCCAGATTGCGTGGTTTGATTCCATCTGGCTGATTCAAAATGAACTTGGGCGCATCGTGACCAACTTTCATGACAAGCCTCTTGAAACTTTCGGACAGCTGCGTTATGGCAAGGATCTCGAACCGCATCAGGTTCTCGATCGGATTCGTGGCAATATACTCACCAATGAAGACTGTGATGGCCTAGCTGAGTTTTCTCGACTGGCCAGTCTGCCCATTCCAAAAGGCCGAGAAAAGCAGCATGCCCAGGCCATTGCGGAAGTGTATGATCCCGTGTTGTCGAGCCTTGAGAAACTGAGTGCTGAAATGATCACAATTGATAGCAATAGGACAGACCAAACTTGATCATTGATGGTTACACCACCCCCGGCACGCAGCGCGAGACCATTCTAAGTGCCGCTGATCTGCTGCAACAGATGGACGACGTGGGGGTCGAACGCGCGGTCATTGCCCCCGAGGACCGCGAGATCGCAGTCGACCATGAGTCGGGAAACAACCGAATGATCAAGATGGCCCGGAACTCAGCCAACCGACTGATTGCGGCGTGCAGTGTCAGTCCGTGGCATACTGATGCACCAAAGAAGCTGGCGGCGGCAGCAGACCGTGGGGCGAAAATGCTGGTGCTCGCCCCCATGCTCCAGGGATTTATTCCTGCTGATGATCTGGTCCGACCGCTACTTGAGCAGGTGGGCGAGCTTGGTCTACCGGTGTATTTCCATACAGGCCCACATACCGGCGGCAGCCCGGCCCAGGTGGCCATCGTGGCCGAGCAACATCCAAAGGCACGATTCATCCTGGCCCACGGTGGTAGCACGGATCATGCGTGGGACATGCTGGCCGTACTCCGCCACCATGCATTGCCCAACTTGTGGTACGAACTGAGCCTAGTTCGGCCTTGGTCGGTACCCGGTTACCTGGAATTGGTCGGACCGAACCGACTGATCTTCGCCAGCAGTGCGCCACGAAATGATTTGGGGTTTGAACTTAAGCAGTTCGATCAGTACGTACCTGTCAAAGACTATCCACAAATCTATGGTGGCAACATTGCGGGCTTGCTTGAAGGATCGGCGACATGATTGTTGATTGCCACACCCACTGGGGAACCGAATGGCAGGAGCGCGATGGCCTTGAGCCGACGCGTTGGCTCAGGGAGTTTGACCGCCATGGTGTCACCCATGCGATCGTGCTTCCTCATCTTGGGCTGATTGATGCTGGAAATATCCCCTCCGATAATGATGCCGTAGCAACCGTATGTGCCAAGTCAAAGGGGCGCATGCTCCCGTTCTGTACGGTGAACATCTGGCAGCCTGAAACCGCCTTGAGCGAGCTGTCACGATGCCTGGAGCAGATGAACTTCCGGGGCATCAAGTTCCACCCTTGGTTGCAAGGCTGCTCGGTAAGTGATCCGGTGATGGATGAAGTGGCCGACGCTGCGGGGACGGCTGGGGTCCCTGTGTTTTTCCATGACGGCACGCCACCGTTTTCCCTTCCTTCACAGATGGCGCTGCTCGCCAAGCGACACCCCAAAACCCAGATTGTCTTGGGCCACACCGGTTTGTTCGAACACTGGCGTGAGTCGATCACGGCGATCCGGAGCACGCCGAATGTCTGGGGCTGCATGTGTAGCCCCCACCTCGCGGCACTTAAGGCTATTCTCCAAGGTGGCGATCTATCACGGCTGATCTGGGGTTCCGACCAAGGCTGGACCCTCAATGACTTGATCGACTATCGACTGCCACTGATGGACTGCTTGGACCTGACAGACCAGCAGCACCAAGCAATCTTTTCCGAGAACCCGAGGCGACTGCTGGGCATCTAAGGTTTTCCCGATGGTCGGAAAGATTCCACCCACTGTTCTCGGGTATTCTAGATACACTGGCGAATGGGACTCACGGATATTAGACCTAAAGCTGCGATGCGGAGTCTTCGACCATGTCAATAAATGCATGTCTAAATCTGACGAGAAAACTTATTAGATGCCATACACTGACATCCCTGCTGTTTGCGACGTGGCACTCTGACTGACTAGCAGGCGCAGGTTCATGATTTATCCGGGCAGGTGAATGCCCCACAGACAAATGACCATGGGAATTAATAGAAATTTCATTGACCAACTTCGTGCGATGGCGCTGCAACCAGGTGACAGCGTGCTAATCCACACTTCGTTTCGCGCGTTCAAGCCGGTGCTGAATCATCCTGAAGAAGTGATTGAATCCATTCTGGCCTGCATCGGTTCGCGCGGCAATCTAATGTTGCCCACGTTCAACTACTCTCAACCGCGACCTGAACCATATTACGACCGCAACATGACACCTTGCCAGACCGGTGCCGTACCGGAATGTGGCCGCCAGCGTGATGATGCTATTCGCAGCTTACATCCAACCCATTCGGTCGCTGTCATCGGACCGGACGCCGACGAGTTGACACGCGACCATCTGGACGGTCGAGCCTTCGGAGTGTCCAGCCCGGTCGATCGCTTAGCCCAACGCGGCGGACAAGTTCTTCTGCTTGGCGTAACTCACATCGCCAACTCTACAATTCACGTAGGCGAGGAGCACGCAAGGTTGCCGAAGAAACTTTCGGGCCCACCAAAACCCTGTGTCAAAACACGGATGCCTGACGGCAGGATAATCAATCACCAACTCGACACTTCCCCATCTTGCAGTTTAGGTTTCGATGCAATTGAAAAGCCACTTCGTCACCACGGATATGTTACAGACGGCGTATTTGAAAACTGCTCCATGCAATTGATGAAAGGCAAATCGGTCATCGACCAGGTCGTGCAATTACTCGCAGACGATATCGATGCACTTCGCTGTAACAGTCCAACATGCAAATGGTGCGCGTCGACCAAAAACCAAGATCATGCCGAGTACTGATCCGGCGCCCACGTGACCAAAGGTGATTTTTCAGGTAACTGGTAATCCCGATCACGCCGAAGTTGTTCGCCCTGTTGCCTTGGCTTGATAACCTCGGAGGCTTTGTAACCATCAATGATCCAATCATCCGGATCATCGGCAGACGGCTCAATCAGGCCCCACTGATCCTGAAACGCAATGGTGCGGCGTAAACCATCTTCAAGTGACGTGAACTGTTGAAACTGAAGAACACGTTGCAGTTTGGAAACATCGTAGGCATGATTGAACACCAGATTCTGCGATGCCCGCACACAAAGCATGGGGTCGAATCCTTCCAGGTACAAGGAAGGAATTTCAACGCACTGAACCGGGCACCCCAGGGCCGTACCATGGGCGGAAAAATACTGCCATAGCGGCACGGCGACCGGGCCTGCGCAATTGAAAGCCTGGCCAACTGCCTCGTCTGTGACCAGTGCACGTTCGACAATTGCAGCCTCGTCATCGATAAAGACCGGCTGAATGAGCCCCTCGCCCGTATCAGGCACGATTACCTGCTTGCCAGCGCGGATCCGACTGACATGGCGGTTCGAATAACCCCAGATACTGAACAAGCGACCATAGCCATAACTTACTGATGGCCGGATGATAATGACAGGAAAATCCTTACGCTGACACGCCGCGAGCATCACCTGCTCAACGTCTCGCTTGCCAACCGAGTATTCATTACTCGGCATTGGGAAAGCGCGTGTATCATCGACATAAGGATGGTTCTCCTCGGCCGGCACATGTAACAAGCGGCCGTAACAGGCAACGGAACTAATCACCAAGTACTTATCAGTGCGACCATTAAAAACGTCAACGGCCCGCTCGGCACCGGCAGCATCAAACGCCAGGGTGTCGACCACTGCATCGAAACGCTCCTGTGCAACAAGTTCTTCAAGCACACCCTGCTGATTGCGGTCACCGATGACTTCCCGGATGGGACCCTCAACCGGCAAGGGCGCATTGGTACGTCCACGGTGAAACAAGATGGGTTCATGACCGCAATCAACAAGCCGCTTGACCAACCTAGGACCCAAATAGCGTCGACCACCGAGGATGAGAATTTTCATGATCGTCCTGCGCACCTTGGCCGATTGTCAGGTGAAGACCTCAACAGGTTGGTTCATCCGGGCTGATTTTGCGGCGGCTAGGGATATTTCCAAGGCTGCAATGCCATCGCTTGAAGTTGCAATGTTTGGACCACCATCCAACACGTGATGAACAAATGCATCAATTTCTTCACGGAACCATAGGTCCTTCTGATTACCTTGACTGCGAACAATACCATTACCATCACTGACCGTTAACCACGGCGTGTTCAGATCTTGCTCGATCATCCCCTTGGTACCCATGACCGTCATTGAACTTTGACCGGCAGTCGGATGTCCGGCAGGAACATGCGAGTTGACCTCGATAGAACCCACAGCCCCACTTGCAAACCTCATTAAACAAAAGACCGCATCCTCTGATTGATAACCACCCTGACGAAGCTGTCCATCAAGCGATTCGGCGTAGACACGCACCACTTCGCTGCCGGTATACCACCGCATCAAGTCGATACCATGACAGCCTCGAAACACAAAAATTGACAACTCTGAATTCTTAATTCGATCCTGCTGGTGTGGCGTGCCATGAAAGCGGCAATCCACACTGACAACTTCCCCAATCTTACCCGATGCAATTACCTGTTTGGTCTCAGCACACCTCTGATCAAAACGAAAAAGATGCGCCACCATGAATTTAATGCCTCCATCCTCCACTGCCTGTTTCATTTCCAAAGCCTCATCCATGTTCATGGCCATCGGCTTCTCAAGCAGGATGTGCTTCCCTGCGGCCGCAGTCTTGAGTACCGCGTCAAGGTGGGCTGGCTCAATCGTGCAGATGCTAATTGCCTCAATATCATCGCGTGCCAACATTGCATCAAATGTGGCTTCTGCTGTACAACCAAACTCATCAGCAAGAGACTGGGCAGCACAAGAAACAATATCGCAACAGGCAACCAACTCCGCACGCGCATGATAACCGTAAGCGCGTGCATGCCGCCTACCCATGTTACCACTGCCGACAATGCCCACACGTAGGGTCTTCATTATTCTTTTAATCCGCCATATCTGGAAAGTCAGTCCGTTTATCAAGGTACGGGAAGATCGCCGGCGAACTGTGTTCATACATGTAATGGCGGACATGTATATCAGGCTCCGGTTCCCTTAGCCTGCAACCTTCGATTTGTCCCGTAAGTTTCCTGACATTCCGCGTATGAATCTGATAAACCCATTTCTCGGTACTTATGCCACGCAGGTGCTTTTCCAACTGGAACTCATCCTCAAAATAAACTTGCCCCTCTCCCAGGATCTGGGCCGGGGCATCAACTGTATTGAAGGGGATTGACACCAGGCCGGCTAAAGGTTTTCGTTCTTTGCCATCTATATCATAACGCATCGCATTTTCATCTGTCACAACAAGAAGCCCGCCCTGGCATACATATTCGGCCACGCGACCCACAAGCGTATCAGATGCAAAGGGGCATGAAGGAACAATCAATACTTTACAGTTGTCTAATACTCCCCCATTTCGCTCGAGATCACGCCCACCAATCAACCGCGACCAAATTGATTTATTCTCAAGCTCAACAAATTGAGCCATGACCTGCCGCCAACCTTCCAGATCCAGGTAGTCGTATGGCACAAGAACACCTATGTTTGCTGGCGGAGGCTGAAAGCAGCGTGCACCAGCAACATCAGAAAACACCTCCAGCATGGCATCCCATCGCTGCCGACCGTGGCAGCTCGGATCAGAATTACCGGCCATCGCTCCGAAATATTGACCGTCACAGCTCGGGTAATCCACCGGCCAGAAGTAATAACCCGCAACGCCGTGGCGTAGAGCCGCGTCACACCAGTTGCGAATGGAACCGGGTCCGGGAATGACACGGGTTCCAGATGCGGTGGTATTGATCCTCACACTCACGATGGGGGATTTACCTGTGAGGTCTGAAAACAAGCGTACCGAATAGGCCACATTGGGCTGGCGAAGGTCAGGATCCTGCAGGTATCCGGAACGCACGGCCACCCCGGGGTGGTCGTAAATTTCCCCCAGTCGACCGTAGTCAACAATGGGCAGCGTATGGGTGTTATCCATAAGAATGGCATCAGGCGCAATATGTTCCCGCAACATCTCTGCCATCATCGCCCGAACTTTCATGTGCCGACGGCGGATGAAAGCCCATGCCCTGAGTTGTGCTGCACGCTGCGAAGGTGTATGCGGGTTGGGAATAAGGCGTTCCTCACCACAGGCAGACTTGAGTTCCAATGCGGTCTGCTCTGGTTTGCGGGATGCAGAAACCATGAACAACGCCAATGGGGAATAATGACTCCATAGAATCCAAGGCTGGCCGGGCCGCTTTAGAATGGGATGGCCATAAATCGATTCAACACCTTGGATCCAACGCACATACTCGGCAAGCTGCTGTTGATAGATTCGGCGAAATGCACCAAACTCCTGTTCACAGAATGGCATGGGAAATCCCATTGCCGGCGCTTCAAAGATCGGCATCACCCCGTATTGGCGGCACAAGATTAAGTGTTCGAACAATCCATGGCCGAGTGAATCAGAATATGCAATACCTGCGTCCGCAAGCATCTTGCCCGACTCATCGGGACCGAAGATGCCATCACGGCGAAATCCATTGATACGCAGATGGTATGAGGTGTCGCCAATACACCCCGGCGGCAAAGGTCCACCAAAGTGGCCTGCATCCGTCAATTTCGGGTCGTGGTAAGGATAGGCACCAGTCGCCACCCCGCAGCGATCAATTCGTTCGTAGGCCTCGACATCATAAGCACACACCTTGCCCGGTTCAGCAACAACCGTTTCACAGGCTGCCAATGCCAAAGCATCGATTTCTTTAGGTGTGTACGATGGAATGTCACTTGTCAACGATCATCACCTGAAAACAATCGACGTGCATTATTACAGAATGCGTCCCGCAGTTGATCATCGTTCCAGCCCAGACCGCTGAAAATCCGCGAGTAATCGTCCAACGCCTCCCCCATCTCATCTGCATGCACATCGCTGCCAAATAGAACCTTCTGATGTGCGGTCGGCCAATAAAGTATTTGTCGATACCATTCAATTGATTTACTCGATCGCCAGCCGTCAACGCGTCCAGACAAATCCGCGTAGATGTTGGTGCAGATACGACAGATGGCGGCTGCCTCTTCATTCCAACATACGCCCAGATGTGCGCAGATCATCTTCAGGCCAGGAAACTCCTGGGCAATTGTCTCCAAGTAGACAGGCCGACAGTTCTCCGAGCGAAATCCTTGGCCAGGCATGGGTTTGGGTGGCGAAAAAATTCCCGTATGAAACAAGCAGGGCAGACCAAGCTGCTGCGCACGATCATAAATGGGGAAAAAATCCGGGTCATCATAGGGTTTTAGCGGTGCGTGGAATTTCAAACCTGCCATACCCGCACCCGCCAAACGATCGACAATATGATCCTCATGCTGCCCCAGGCGAATGAATCCCCAGCCCCAAATACGATCAGGGTGCTCCTTGATGACATGCCCAAGTTCATCGTTACCAGCGCACCCTTCGCGTGGCGGATGGAGCAGGAACAGATCCTCTGCAATATCCCCCATTGCAATTAAACCGACACGCTCAATCTGCAGCCGATCCATTGTTTGCAGTA
>CAUZIY010000101.1:0-11071 GCA_963579995.1 Phycisphaerae bacterium | reverse complement strand
TTTTCCGTTGTTGGCGTTCACGTTGAAATTCTGGATATAGGCCTGCACCAGATTTTCGATCTCGTTGATACCGATGGAAACGCCTATTGTCATTGCCCCTGAAGAGCCCGATCCGCCGGAGACACTCACCGCCGCACCCACAACATCAGCGTTGATCGATGACTTATCAATAGCAGATACAGCAATGTCGCCCGACCCGGCAGTGATGGTATATGTGCCGTCGCTGGTGTTTATGATATAGGCTTCAATTGTGCTGTTGACTTCATTAAGAGCATAGGCGCCTGCTGCGGAGGGGACGAACGAGGCTCCGTTTCCGATCGAACCACCACCAGCACCAGCAAGAACCAGCGCGTCAATCGTTGGCTCGTCACTGGAACCTTGGGTTTTACTCAGTACGACAACCCCGCCGGCGGCGGTCACATTCGAGTTTTCGATGAATGCCTTGGTGTCGTTGGTCACCTTGTTGATACCAACGGAAATACCCATGGAACCGGCACTGGATGTTCCGGTTGACAGGCCAATGGCAACACCACCACCATCAGCACTGATGTATGACTCGTCCTTTGCGGTGATATCCAGATTGCCTCCAGCGGTAATCTGAGACCCGGTTGTGACCGCGGCGTTGGCATTCGCGCTGATGGTATTGATCGAAACCGAACCTGAAACCGCCACCTGCCAGCCACTGCCTGCAGCCAGGCTTCCAGATATGGTAATCGCATCAATATCCGCAATATTTGAGGCCAGGACATTCATGTCCTTGACATGGAGAAGGTGTACGCTTTCAACTTGAGCATTGGAATTATTGTTGATGGTATTGGTCACATAACTAAAGCCAACCGCCGCACTTTTCCCACCAAGACCAATGGAAACAGCCCCACCAAGTCCGAATATTTTTGACGTGTCGGTCGCTTTGACTGTCAGGTCATATTGATCAGCAGAGGCGTCAGGGCTGCTCGGGTCACTATCATCCTGCACGCCGCTCATCATCGCCTCGGTTGTATTGTCGATTTCGTTGAGTGAGACCGACCCGGCTGCCGTCAGGGAAGCACCCGTACCACGGTCAACCGTTACTCCGAGCCCCGCAGTGATTGCAATCATGCTGCCTTTTCGGTCAGCAGTGATATTGACCGGGCCGGAAATTTCAAGCTCCAGCTTCGATTCAGGCGTATTGCCACCCTTGATACTTGCCTTGGTGTTGCCAGTCAGTGTGTTCTTACTAAAGGAACCGGCAATGGAAGCCTGCGTTTTAGCTGGATTCGATGGATTAGGCAGTGTGACACTTGCAGCAATTGCAAATGCATTCAACTCCGCTTCATTTAAACTGGTCACCTGGACGCTGGGGCCATGAATCTGCCCGGCGTCATAGATGTAGGCATGGACATCATCGAGCACATTGTTCAATGAAACGTTAGCCGAAATACCAATGCCGTATTTAGGCTTCTTGCCATCGACTGCTTCAGAGGATTCGCCTGGATCCGGTGCTTCGGGGGTGTCTCCGCCAGCAACAGCAGCAGCAACGGAAAATGCCCAGAGATCACCGATTGTCGAGGCCTTGACATTGATGTCACCGGTCACGGAAATGTCAGTATTCGTCCCGGGATTAGAAGCTCCATTTGTGGCATCGATAGCTGGGTCAATATCCCCAATAATGGCTTCCGTTTCACGATCAATATCATTAATCGCAACGGTAATACCGAATCCGGCATTCTCCCCGGTCCCAACAGCACCCGCCCAATTGATATGGGTTTCAAGACTCCCGGCATAAATGGTAGTTGGACTACCAGCCACATCAGCCTCATTAGCATCAGCGCCACTCGTGACTACGACCCCACTATTGAGGTGGGCTTTTGTCCTGCTGTCCTGTTCAAAATATCCGACCGTACCCGCTACACCTATTGAACCATCTGCACTGCCCCCGGCCTGGGTGAGTACAAAGTTCATGATTGCCTCTTCAGCCTTCATGTTGAAGCCGCCACTGCTTCCGCTGTAGATCTTGGCTATACTTTCAACCAGTGCATTTGTGGTATTGTCCAACAGGGCAATGAATATGGCGCCCCCCATACCCTTCGAAAAGCCGATATCAACAAGATCACCGCAGTCCGTTAACCCTGAGAATGCACAGCGGGTCATATCTCCCTCATCCATAAATGAGAAGTCGAACGTACCAGTTACATTCAGGAATTGCATGTAGTTGGTCGCCTCGATTGAGACCACCTGCTGCTGGGTGTCATTATTCGAGTGTGTGTTCTGTGTCTTGTCCCTATGGTTGACATCTTGATTGATCTCTGCGCCAGACTCGACGATGGCCTCGGAGACATTGTCCAGTTCCACGTAATTGATTGAGCCGGCGATCGCGCCTTCCCCAGCTTCACCACTGGCCTGCGACCAGGTGTTAATCATCTTTGACTGCAATCCAAGTGTGCCGTCAAAATAATCTGTGACACCATCTTTTCCGCTGCTCTCAAGCTGATCCACAAATTCACCCGTACTCATTGGAATAAACTCATCCGGTCGCGTGAGATAGGGATAGGTGATACCTGAGATCACGCGTGTCGCACGCAAGGCATCAAGCTCTGCTCCTGATTCAATCGTGCTCTTGGCCGAATTATCAACAAGGGAGACAGCAACCGCGGTAACAACGGCATAATCCGCTTCATCGTTATCAACATTACCCTTGGCCAATAGCTGCAACTCCTGTGAGTGCTCGGCTTTAACCTCGAGATCCTCATTGGATTTGAGTTCTGCAGTCGATCCGACGTTGGCCTTTACAGCGTGATCCGCCTTGACGACTGCTACACCACCGCCCACTTCAACCATCGAGGAAGACCCAGTGCCCGTATTTCCGTGACCTGAGTTGTAGTTCGAAAGAAGTTTTTCAAAGAGTTTAGAAAACACGCCTGAGTAACCGTTGTTAACAGCAGTTTCAACCGCGCCATACACGGTATCATCGTGACTCCCTGAGTCACCGGAGGCAGTGTTGACACTCGACAGAGAGGCCACCACCCCAAGCCCCGTGGTAAGCCCAGAATCAAGTACATGGGTTGCTGTGAACAAGTGCGTGCCAGACATATTGGTTGGATCGAGATTTAGCGCAATCCCCGCCAGGGCTTCATTCTCGGATTCAGCCAGTTGGATCACCTGTTCATCTACCAATCGTGAATCACCCGAGAGATTGTGCTGATTGGTGCTGGTAATCACATAATAGTTCGCCCCATCCACAAGCCCCCCAATTGGATCCTTACCAACGGGCGCGTTGTAACGAACGGCTTGCCCCTTTTCAAAGGTTGAACCAATCAATGCACCAGACGGGGCGGAATTATCAAGCGTGATCTCCATTTTTTCTTTGTCAACATCGCTTTTGGCAAACTCCTTGGAGTTAACCGCGGCGCCCGACCCTAAATCAATGGCCGTGCCCGCCATCGCCTTATCACGGGTTTGTGCAAGCTTGATTAATTCTGGGGTGTCGGTGGTAATAACGAAATATCCAGTGTCATCCGTGAGGCCCCCGATGCTGTCGCCACGACGATTGGAGTAGTGGACCCTATATCCCGTAGACAGGGCGTGGGAGCCCACTCGGATCGTATTTTCATCTGCATCAACCTTTCCGGGTTGCGTTTCACCGCCTGCAGTTGGATCAAATTCAAATTTGACCACTGACCCGGGACCTACGTTTGCCTTTATTTTTCCACCTTGAACATCCGCCTTCACATCAGCATCCGCGAACGTCAACCCCAGCGCAATGCCGGCCGTACCATTTTCACTTAGTTCAGCCGCAGCGTCCGCTTCAGTATTTTCTGATCCACTGGCCGTGATATTCACAGTCTGACCACCTGTGATTTCAACATCATCCGCCACGATGGTATGAACGGTCAGATCAGTTCTTGCAATCGCCACTGAGAAGGACAAAGGCACAGAGATGGTATCGCCCGTGGTTTTAGTGTCTAATAAGGAAGCCGCTGTACCACTGGACCCGATACCGACGGCTCCAGCAGCATTAATGCTGACCCTATCCTTAATTTCAGTGGTAGCATTCGCTATGGTTTCTACGTAACCAACGCTGAAAACGCCACTTGTTGCCGAAACTGGATGTCGAGTACCAGTTGCATCCGTGGCAATCCCCCCCCCACTCACATCGGAAACGGCATCCGTTTCGATCGTGACCCCTCCGGTTGTTTTGATTTTCACATCTTCATGAATGGTGACTGACGCGTTGGATTCCTTGAACATGAGTTTGAATGGAAGATCGAACAGACCTGACACGCTATCAATTAGGGGATCGATAAGAAACGTGTTGTATCCTGACTCGGTATCCAGCGTGGACGCCCACGAAAGATCACGAGATTCTGCTCGGATAGTCAGATTCGCGGCCTCTATTTCTGCACCCTCACCAACCTCAATTTTGGTATCCTTGCTCTGGAAATAGATGGGGCTAAGCGATTCCAGTTCCTTGATACCACTTTTCGATGCCAGAAGCGTGATGTCTGAAGTAGACTTAATCTTAGCATCGTCGCTGACAACAATCGTTTCAGCTTCAACCGTTAGTTTGGCTGCCCCAAGATCCAGCGAGTCAATGGTGACCTTGTCATTCCCATCCAACCCTTGGATGGTCAAGGATTGGGACGGCTTGTTAAATGTGATTGATTCAAATGCACATATCTCACACTCGTCCGGCCCTTCATCAGTTATTGCCAGTTTGCCATCGACCTGATGCAGCCTCGCCGTGTTATCGTAGAGGCTTAGGCCAATCACTCGTTTAGTTGTGCTCTGGTTATCCTCAATCGGTTCAAGTCCCGCATAGGTGATCACTTGGCCATCACGGGAAATCGTCCCGGCGTCCGGGCCGGTAGCTGAATAGATGACGGTGTCATAGCTCCCACCGTCCAACACGAGAGTATCAAAACCACCAATACCACCATCCAGCACTCCGGCAAGGTAACCACCCTCATGGAAGATGAAGGTGTCCTCATTCCCGACACCACCAGTCAGATTCTCAATACCGGAAAACGAGATGCCGCCGATTGAGCCGGCACTATTTGACGAGATCTCCCAAACACTGTCATTGCCAAGTACTACCAATTCATCTTCACCCGCGTTACCTTCAAGAAGTAGCGCGTCAAATATTGAATCCTGCTCAAAGACATAGGTGTTTCTTCCCTGACCACCAAGCAACCCGGCCAGGTTGTCCGTTGTGAATATTGGCGCCGCACCGTCGAAGGTTGTGGCACCATCCCCATGAATTGAATAGGCACCGCTGCCCACACTTAAACTTCCCGACTCCTGTATCACGTAGGTCAAGTCGCTGGTGAAAGCAGAGAAGTCCAGCTTGCCGGATTCATCTTTGACAGCAGAAGGTTCTGTTGCCTCAGTACCAGAGGTATGACCTGCCTGGTTGCCCAACAGTCCGGCGAAATCAAAAGGTTGTTCAATATTTCCAGGTGTATCGATTAATGACGCATTGATAACATGGCCATGAAGACTTTCATCGATTCCCAAATCAACAAATCCGGAACCGGATAGAAGCAGCCGTGGCTCAAGTTGTTGCAGGCCACGCCATTTCTCTGTGCGCGTAACAACCGCCAACCGCTTGTCCGATAATAACCGTCGCCAAAACCCAAATTGCATTAACGGATACCTTCTCTGACTTTTCCAATAAGAATCCCGGGCATTCTTAAAAGGACAAAGCATCTACTCCATCTGGTGCCTTCAAATCGCTTTTACCATTAACCGCGGCCGATAAAACCGCCTCCTATTGCTTTTAAAGCCGGGTGAAGGATAACTTTTTGAGAATTTGATTGCAAATAAACGGGTGCCGCGGTGATACTATCTACCATAACAGTGCTATAACACCGGAGTTATACCCACACCCCATTATGACCATTTCCGCCTGCAAATATTCAGCCTTATGAATGGGCTTTAAGTATTTCCGCCAGGCTGGTTTGGTCATCCTGCTGCAGCAGGGCTGCCAGGTCGAGTCGGTTCGAACGCGTAGCTTTATCTTTTGCATGAAGCGTTGCAGTCCTGGGATTGGATGCAGTGTAGAGGGCAACCGCAGAATCCGCCGCCGTCCAGTTGGCACCGATGATGCCAAGGTCAGCGATATCAACTTTCGTATCACCGTTGAAATCACCTTGTGACCATTCAACAGACATCTTGTTGAAGTTGGCACCCACGATCCCAAGGTCCGCAATATCAACCACGCCGTCCTGGTTGGCGTCACCGGGAACCAGATCGACAACCGGCGTAATGGTCAAGACAAATGACTGAAGATTGCTGACGTTGCCACTTGGATCGCGGGCCTCGATGGTGACCGTGGTGGTCCCACTGAAATCGGATGATGGATGAACGTGCAGCGTGGTATCTCTTCGAGACGCAAAACTGCCACTCGATGAATCCATTCCAATGGTCAATCCAAACTCAGATGAAATATCACTGACATTGACGATCCGGAACTCAAGATCAGATGGCAATTCATATTGATCACTGGCATAAGCCGCAAGATTCGGGCCGCTCATATGAACTGAATCGCCTTCATCCAATTCCAAGGCCGGCAAGGCGGTGATCACTGGTGCCAGCGTATCAGCCACCGTTACTGTTCGGGTGACAGTAGCTGCCGGGTTGTCCGAGGCGTCAGTGACGTCGTAATGAATTTCATAGACGTCAATCTTGGCAAGGTCCACCACTGCACCGCTGACATGAATATCGTCAGAAATCTCGCCATCAAAAGCGTCATGTGCCGTAGCACCGGCATCAACATAATCGCCTTCCCGGGTTGCCTCCAGCATCATGTTCGCATCACCGACAATCGCGATCACCGGGACCAGGGTGTCACGCACCTGTACCGCCTGTTGTTTTTGGGTGGTATTGTTGACACTGTTGGCGCCATAAATACCCGCAGCATCACTGACCATGACTGTGACCAGGAATTCACCCAGTGTCATCGTGTCAACCAGCGCCGCCGCCTCGGCATGGGAAAGATCAGATCCAAGTTCCGCTTGGGTCGTGGTATTATGGATTGCGTAGCGGACCTGGTCGGTCAGATCACCATCTATATTGTCATGGGCAGTGGATTGGCCCAGTTCCCAGTCCGATCCGGCCTGGACAAGCTGTGCCTGACCACCAGCCAGGCTGATCGACGGCGCCTCCAGGTCATTGAGTATCAACGCGAACACCACCTGTTCTGCATGATTACCACTTTTATCCTGGACGTCATACTTGAACAGGTACGTACTGCGCCGGGTCAAGTCGACCTGCGACTGCACGCTTGTTTGCCCATTACCATCGAGGTCGATCAGATGGATCGTCACGGCGACATCATCACCATCCCAGTCATCAACCCGGTCCCAGGCCGTGGCGACTGGCAGGATCACCCCAGCTGAATTCGCCGCCGACTTCATGGTCCAGTCCTGCCGGCTCTTGACCGCACGGCCATCAGGCTGGGTGTACGAAAGATCGTGCTCCCGATAGATGGGGTTCGTCAACCGGAACGCGTTACCTACCACGTTCTCACTGGTCGATTGAGGTTGCGATTCATTGATATTGTTTTCACCGCCCAGGCCAGTCTGGGTATTATCCCCAACATGGATCACGATATCTTCAAGTGACAGCGTGATCACCGGTGGCATGGTGTCTTGAACTTCAACATTTCTTGTCACCGGCTGCGCGGACTGGCCGGCAAGGTCTGTACAGTTGTACTGGATTGTATAGGTGCCCGGGACCCGCATATCGACAATCTGTCCGGAAACCACCACGGCGTGGTTCAGGTTGCCGTCAACATTACTGGTACATGTTGCGCCCAAATCCATGTACTGACCATTTCGGCTGGCCTCCAGTGTCATGTTCGCATCACCGACAAGCGTGATATCCGGGGGCTGGGCTTGGGGCGTAACAGTGACCATGCCATCACTGTAAAGTTTCGAATCATCCCACAGCAGACCATCGGCCAGTGGCTGGCCACTGAACGTGACCTGTGAAAACACACCGGAAATCGAACCGAAGTTCAACAGGTCAAACGATTCACCGCCAACCGGGTCATAACCTTCACCAAGGACGATTTCGAGGGTTCCACCGGCACCAAGCTCGCCGGTCACATTTAACTGATCGTATCCATTGCCCGGTTGCGATCCGTTTATTTCAAGTACCAGGTTGGCACTAGATCCAAAAGCTACATCACCACCAAAATCAATCACTGCTGGACTATTACCTGGTTGATAATCGCCAAGGATCACCACCTGGCCGTCTTCGGGGAAGTCGCCATTACCACTGAGATTACCTCGAATGATCAGGCTTCCGCCTGTCACGTGAATTGAACCCTGGTGATCCAATGTGCGACTGATGATTTCTCCTGAACCATTGATTTGACGACCGTCGCCAAGTGCAAGGTCATTGGTGGCAATAAGAGTCCCACCGTTACCCAGATCGGTTGTCGTACCCAAACCGGCCGCATCTGAATCCTGCAGAACTGCGGTATGGCCATTAAGTTTCAGTGTGCCGCCAACTTCAAATCCCCCTGGATCGTTCAGGTCACCGAGTGACATGTTGCCGCCAACAAGTTCGAGGGTTCCGTTTCCGGACACAGGCGCCGAGACCGAACCGTAGCCGGTCAGCGTTCCACCCGCTTCAACTATGAGCCCTGTCGCGGCAAGATTAAAACCGGCCAGGTCCACTGCTTGGGTTTCAATAATGACCGCCACCCCTGGATACACCAGGTGACCAGTCAATTGGCTGGGGATATTTGAATACACGGAACCTGTCGGATCTGAAGTGACGGATTCAGCGGTGCCATACCCGTCGGTATAGCTTATGACTACCGCGGTCTTGCTGTTCACATCGGCCTGCATCAACGTGTAAGTCGACGAGGTTGCCCCGTCAATGGTCAAACCGTCACGATGCCATTGATAACCAAACAAGCCCAGTCCATCTTCATCTGCCAGGTTGTGGGCGACCGTGAGAATTTGATCTTCTTTCGCCACACCTTCGATAGTCACCGTGCCGGTGGGAAGATCATTGACGTTCTTAACCGAGACTGTTGGATCTGAACTGACGGATTCCGGGGTGCCATATCCATCGGTATAGATTGCTGTCACAGTAATCTGTGAACCCACATCCGCCTGGGTCGGTGTATAGGTGGACGATGTTGCGACTACATCAGGGGCCACTTTAATGGCCGCGAAGGCATATGTGTTCGAAAAGACTTGCAAAAGATACCCGTTGTCGGCCGGAGCGCCGCTGCCGCCATAAGAACTATTCCCCCATGCGGTGATACTGCCATCTTCTTTAATGGCGGCGAAGGCACTGAAAGTCGAAACGATTTGTGTATAGCCGCTGTCGGTCGGAGCACCACTGCTGCCATAATCAGTAGACCCCCATGCCGTGATACTGCCGTCTTCTTTCAAGCCGGCGAACGCATTGTCACTTCCAACGACTTGCGTATAGCTATTGCCAGTAGGAGCGCCACTGCCTCCACCACCGGACGAACCCCATGCGGTGATACTGCCATCAGGTTTCAAGGCGGCGAAGGCGACGTTATTCGAAAATATTTTCGTATAGCCGCTGTCGGTCGGCTCGCCACTGCCACCCGCATAACTGCTCCCCCATGCCGTGATACTGCCATCAGACTTCATGGCCGCAAAGGCTTTCTCACTTGAAAAGATTTGCGTATAACCGTTGCCCGTCGGCTCGCCGTAGCCGCCATAAGAACTATACCCCCATGCGGCGATACTACCATCAGATTTCAAAGCGGCGAAGGCTGAGTCATTCGAAATGATTTTCGTGTAACCGTTGCCCGCCGGAGCACCGCTGCCGCCAGTAATTGGCCCACCCCATGCGGTGATACTGCCATCAGATTTCATGGCCGCAAAGGCTGAGTTATTCGAAAAGATTTGCGTATAGCCTTTGCCGGTCGGAACGCCGCTGCTGCCAGCCACACCCGGGCCCCACTGAGTAATACTGCCATCGGATCTCAAGGCGGCAAAGGCAACGTTGCGCGAAACGATTTGTGTATAACCGTTGCCGGCCGGAGCACCGCTGCCACCCTCATAACTGCTCCCCCATGCGGTGATACTGCCGTCTTCTTTAATGGCCGCGAAGGCATAGTTGTTCCCAACGATTTGGGTATAGCCATTGCCCGTCGGCTCGCCGCTGCCGCCCCGATCAGCATCCCCCCATGCGGTGATACTGCCGTCTTCTTTCAAAGCGGCGAAGGCATAGTTGTTTCCAACGATTTGCGTATAGCCGCCGTCGGCCGGAGTACCGCTGCCGCCGTAATTAGTCTCCCCCCACGCGGTGATACTGCCATGCAGGTAATCTCCCCTTACCCACTGGTAATTGATTGGCCCCAGGCCATCGTCATCAGACAAAGTGTTGCTTGCAGTAAGATTTTGGTCTTCTTCTGCCACACCTTCGATCGTCACTGTGCCGGCGGGAAGATCATTGACGTTCGCCACTGTTGCTGTTGCATCTGAGGTCACACTTTCGGCCGTACCTCCACCATCGGTATAGCTGGCCGTCACGGTAATCTGTGAACCCACATTTGCCTGCGTCAATGTGTAGGTGGACGAGGTGGCGCCGTCGATCGCTACACCATCACGTTTCCATTGATAACTGACTGGCCCCAGGCCATCTTCATCTGCCAAGGTGTTGCTTGCAGTAATAGTTTGGTCTTCTTCCGCTACTCCTTCGATGGTCACTGTGCCGGTGGGAAGATCGTTGACGTTTACCACTGTTACTGTTGCATCTGAGGTCAGACTTTCGGCGGCACCTCCACCATCGGTATAGCTGACCGTCACGGCAATCTGCGAATCCACATCGGCTTGCGTCAATGTGTAGGCGGACGAGGTGGCACCGTCGATGGCAACACCATCACGTTTCCATTGGTAACTAACTAGTCCCAGGCCATCTTCGTCTGCCAAGGTGTTGCTTGCAGTTAGGATTTGATCTTCTTTCGCCACACCGCCGATCGTGACTGTGCCGGTGGGAAGATCGTTGACGTTTACCACTGTTACTGTTGCATCTGAGGTCAGACTTTCGGCGGCACCTCCACCATCGGTATAGCTGACCGTCACGGCAATCTGCG
>CAUZIY010000100.1:0-11112 GCA_963579995.1 Phycisphaerae bacterium | reverse complement strand
GATGGTCAGTTCACCTGTAGCTGATATCGTCGCACCACCACCAGCAGAGGTATTGATGCCCAGTGCATCCTCCAGAAAATCCATAAAGTCCTGAAGGGTCGTACCAGACATGTTGCTGCCGGTCGTATTGGCAGCACCAACTTGAAATGTGTGGTCCGGCAACGTTGAACCACCCTTTAAAGCTGCGGAGAGGGTAATCACGTCCCCATCAGCGAACAGGGGCACACCCGTGTCATTGAATATTGATGTCAAGGTATCGGTCGCTAAGGCTAGGTTTTCCTGAGCATCATCTGTGTAGATTGGCCCGCTGGTAATCAACGCCCCCATCGTGGCCAAATCACCCTTGGTATCGAGGTTACCAGAGAATGTCACGGTCTTGGTGGCCTCGGCAAGCGTCAGATCTCCAATGGGGATGTTGATGTTTTTTGTCACCCCTTCGACAACATTAAAATTACTGTCGATTCCATAACCCTGAATACGCCCACCACCGGCACTGACCAGATTGGAATCCTTATCAAGTGAGAAAGAGCCATCACGCGTGTAACGTGCGGTTCCATCAAGATCCAGAACAAAAAAGCCATTCCCTTCAATAGCCAGATCCGTATTGAGACCGGTAACCTGAAGTGATCCGGACGTGAAATTGCGAGTCACCGCACTGACACGCGTACCCATCCCAATCTGCGAGGGGTTGGTCCCACCAAGCGTTGCAGTCGGGGCCGTACCTGGATGAAGGTTCTTGGAAATCTGTGTCTCGAATGACAGGCGGCTGGCCTTGAAACCGGTGGTGTTGACATTGGCAATGTTATTACCGGTGACGGAAATAGACTCTGAGTTCGACCTCATTCCGCTGAGGCTTGTGAAAATCGCAGTGGTCAGTCCCATGAAGCAACTCCGTTGCATGTAGAAGGATGAGCCTGGCAGTTGTTTACCAAGCTAGGTTCTTTACTCCACAGCAGACGTGGGGGTCGAAGCACTTGAAACATGTCGCACATGATCAAGTTCAAGTGTCCTGCCAGCGTCAAGTTCGAGGACCACACGACCGTCCACAACATTCAGGGCCGCCACAACCCCCGTAATCTCATGGGGGTCTTGAGGCAGTTCGCCTGCAACCTTGGCCGCTTCTATGGTCTCCAATCCAGTCACCTTGCGACCAATAAGATTTGCGGCGATCATGATTTGGTTCTGTAATGCAGAACTATTACTGGTCTGGCTCGTGACACGATCGAAGGCCAGCGACGCACCGGTATCCAATCCCAGGACAGCCTTGCCATCAACAATGCGCATCGAAGTAACCACACCCGTCACGATCTGGTTTAGGGTATTAAGTCCGCTCACCGTCTGGCCAATCAGGGTTCCAGCAGTAGCAAGCTGGTTCTGAAGTACCAAGCTGTCAAGCTTTTCCTGCAGCACCAATTGGCTTTCGATGTTTCGTATACTGCTAATCTGTTCAAGCAGCGCTGACGAATCCTGGGGATCAAATGGATCCTGATTCGCCATTTCAGTAATCATGATCTTGATGAACTGTTCCGTTGATAACTCAGCAAACTGATTATTAACACTCGGCGTTGCGGGCTGTCGTGCAGCGCCGGCGATGGCTCCTGCGGACATGGTTATGCTCCTTTTCTAATCATCTGTTTTGCCTTTCGAGAATCAGGTGACTTCCTCGAACGCCTGTTGAAAGTCATCCTGCGTTCCCATCTCGCCTTCCCCTTTACCCTGCTGTTCCCTGGATGACTGGGCAAAGCCACCACGGCTTCGCCCATCGTTCGCCCCACCTTGTTCTTCCTGTGTAGACGTATTGTTCCACGGTGTGGTATGCACGATGAGACGCTCCACGACAAGGCCCTGTGACTCCAGGGCATGACGCAATTGATGGATCTGATGGTTAAGTAGCGTCCGAACGGATTCATGCTCAACATGAAACGCAGCACGAACCTGCCCATCGGTCATGGCCAGCTCGATGCGGACTACACCTAGTTCAGGTGGATGTAGTCGTAACGTAACAGCACCTCCTCGCTGATTGATGACATTGGTAAGACCTCGGACAACTCGCGCAACATTGGCTTGTTCCTCTGAATCCATTGTGCTGGCCATCATCACCGTTGATGTAACCTCGCTACCGTGAATCGCTCCCATTGCCCCGATTTGGGTGTGAAGTGACATTGCAGACGAGGCGTCTGAAGTCTGAATTGGCATGGCGGCACCTAATACGCCTTGGTCACCCACGGATGCGGCCGGTACCGCTTGATTCGTAGCCTTGGTTAAACCACTGCCTACTTGTCCAGCGGTATTGTTCTGTGCCTGTGATCGATCAGCCGAAAATTGTTCCTTTTGATCAGCGTTGGCCGCACCAACAGCGAACCGATCACCGCTGGAATTTCCGGATTTGCCTGATTCACAATTCGACGAATCTCTGGTTCGCCCCAATCTGTTGATATCCGAATCTGCCCGTCCGGATGTACCGGAGACATGCTGTTCATGGGCAACGACCGTGCTCTGACTGGATTGATCTTCGGCCTTGGCCGGCAACCGGCGTGATGACCCGGCATGAAAAGTCCGCACCGCCTTTTGCCTTTCGCTCGTATCAGGCCACGCCTGCAGCAGGCGTTGGCCAAATGACACGCTCGATGCGGGGGCTACTTCCGGAACTGTTCTCGACGCCATATTTGGTCCCAATTGCTCTGGAATCACCAACGATGCCATAATAAATTCCCTCGATCAGTTTCCCATCCCACTCTATTGTTGTCGTAAACCATCGATAAGCGCTGCAAACACCGGCAGTTCCTCCTCTTTTGTGAACTGCTTGAGAATCATCGCTGCTTTACGTGGTTTCATGGCCGCCAAATACGCTACCGCCCGATCTGATTTCCCCTCATTGACCATTTGCACCATTAGTTGCTTGCTTTGCCTTGGACTAACTTGTTCAAGCATCCGCAGGGCATTCTTAAACCCGTCCGACTCCCGACGCTGGGTTTCCTGTTGCTGCGCCTTTTCCAATTGGTCCTGGTTAGCCTGTATCTTGCTCGCCAATGATTCAATAATCTGCTTGCGATGCTCCATGTTCGCCAGCAGTACCTGACGGCCCTGTTGCAGTTGCTCATGTTGCTGGCGAGCAATCTTCCTGGAATCTTGTTTTTGTGACAGTCGGTGTTCAATGCTTACCGGACCCTGCCTGACCCGCTCAAGCCATGCTTGTTTTTCAGCAATCTCTTCGGCTTCAAACGCGAGCCGTTGAGCTTTTTCTTTTTCTATAGCTTCTTGTTCAACTGTGAACTTCAGGATCTCGACAACTCTGTCGTATCGATCCCAGTCCAGACGACCACTTTCAAAAAGCCACGCAACGCTGCCACCAAATGCCACGATGTTAAGCAATAACACAATCAATATCGCTCGCCATACCGTAGTCACGTGCACACCTCCAGTTCCGACCGCCGGATCACCCGCTGAATCGCGATCTCATCCTGCAAAGCTGCCTCGCGCAGAACCTGATCACGCCGCCATTGCTTGTGGTGACGTTCGCGCAGCAACTCAAGTGCTCGCCGAGCACGGGTTGCCTCGACCAAATGTCGGCGGACTTCTTTAATTCGTTTTTCCAAACCCGCCATGCTTGCAACAAGTGCTGCAGCACGATGATTTACCTGTCCGCTATAGCTGGCAAACTGTGAAACCTCCTTTAGATCAATAGAACCCACAAGTGCATCGCCCAGATTCTGCTTCGATTGAGAAATATCCTGGTGCATTGACCGCAGTTGTGCCTGCATCATTGCGCGATGACGAAGTACCTTGGCCAAATCGCGATGAACGTGGTCTTCCGCCGCCTTACGCTGGCGAAGCACCGGTTCAAATCTAAAAACGAATGTGGGCATCTTTACCTTTATCCAATCAAGCCATCACAGGTGACGATTGCTCTGTCGGAGTCTCCAGACGCTGGGCCTGGGGACCTTGAAGAGCATTGGATCTTGGTTGGCTCAGTTGCTGTTGAGTGCGGTCAACCAATTGACAAAGGGCCAGTAACTGTTGTCTTGTTCGCGAAAAGTTATCTGTCGGTGTTTCGCTGGCGCCTTGCCGCAGCATTTGGTCAATGGCACTTTTGCAAGCAATCGCCAGATCAAAATCAGGGTTGGTACCGGCGGCATAGGCTCCAATATGAAGCAGGTCTTCAACCTTTTGATAACTGGAAAGAAGTTGCATAACTCTTTGCCTTGCTGATTGATGCTGAGCATCAGTCACCACATCTGCAACACGACTAATTGACCCCACGACGTCAATGGCCGGCCAGTGCCCCTGATTGGCCAAGTCTGTGCTCAGGTTGATATGTCCGTCCAGAACACCCCGCGCCGCATCAGCAACAGGATCATTCAACTCATCACCTTCGATCAGAATGGAATAAAAACCCGTGATGGATCCATATTTCGTGCGACCGCAGCGTTCAAGCAACTGGGGTAACATCGAAAAGACACTAGGAGGATAGCCTTTGGAGGTCGGCGGTTCGCCAGCTGCTAGCCCAATCTGCCGCTGGGCTTGGCAATAACGTGTAATGGAATCGACTAGCAGCAGAACCTGGCGACCTTGGTCGCGAAAATACTCGGCAATGGCGGTGGCGGTCTGTGCCGAACGGATCCTGAGCACGGGCGACTGGTCACTTGTCGCACACACAACAACACTGCGAGCCAGCCCCTCCTCACCGAGATGATGCTGCAGGAAATCACGTACCTCACGACCACGCTCACCCACGAGACCGATGACGGTCACATCCGCGGATGTGGCTTTTGCCATCATGCCCAGCAATACGCTTTTACCGGCACCCGGTGCGGCAAAAACACCCATCCGCTGGCCCTGGCCGGCACTGACTAAAGTGTCGATGGCACGGATGCCTGTGGCAATCGGCGTATCGATGGGCGTACGATCCATAGGATCGATTGGGGCAGAATTGAGATGACGGGGGATGGTGCCCTCTACGGGCCCTGCTTGATCAATAGGCTGACCTGTTCCATCAAGCACACGTCCAAGCAAAGCGTCACCGACACGGACCGTGGGTATCGGCTGATCGGCAATAACCTGATCCCCCGGACGGATGCCGTGGGTGGTACCGATAGGCAAGACAATTGCCCGCTCTTGATCGAAACCAATCACCTCTCCGTGAACCAGTTGATCCTGATTACTTGCCCTGATCTGTACGGAGGTGCCAACTGAAACAGCAAAATCTGATACATGGATGGCCATTCCACGGACTTCGACCACTACGCCAACAACTGCCACAGCCAAAGCATGGTCAATCAAATCTGCTTGGCGATGCAGAATACTCATTGATCCCTGGCCTCACTTGAAGATGGCGTGGACACTTCATCTGAAGTACGGGCCTTTGCCAATGGTGGTATCGATGCAACTGTTTCATGTTTATAAGGATTAACGAGTTCTACAATCCTCTGTAATTGCGTTTGAAGTGTGGCATCTACATGTCCTTGCCCATGCCTCACGATGCATCCGCCTCGTGTGACCTGGTCATCTTCAATCAACCGTACATGTTCAAGCTTGCTGAACCGATGCTTGAGATTTGGCAATGCCTGTTCAACCACTGCGCGATCTTGCGGGTTGATTTCGACGGTAACATCCATCGGCCGCAAAACCTGGTCCAGAGCCATACACAACTGATCAACAATCACCGATTGATCCAGTTCAACGATACGGTGAATGACTTTCTTACCTAATGACCATGCGAATTCAAAGACTTCCTTTCGAGTTTCGCGCTCGATTTTTTGACGCTGCTGTTCCCATGATTCAGCGGCAGCAATCCATGCTTCTTCAAGTTGGGTCAGTTGTTGGGAGTGTTGTTCGATGGCCTCCACGCGTCCCTGCTCACGGCCTTCGGTCAGCCCATTTGCATACCCCTCGGCCTGGCCGATTTTGTAGGCTTCATCATGGGCTTGGGTCGATATCTGGTCTTTTTTATTTTGTGCCGCATCAACAATCTCCTTGGCGTCCATGCGTGCCTGTGCAATGATGCGTGCAGCCTGGCGGCGCAAATCACTCATGTCCAGAACGATCGCATCCCTTGTGGCAGCAACTGCATGTTCGCTTTTGAGTACAGGCATCCTTGAACTCGCCTCGCCACGCCAATCCAGCGCGGTCTATGGGTTCTTATTCCTAACAAAAGCGTGTTAGGCAATCATCTCTTTTTCACCACCACGACCTGAAATGATGATCTCGCCTGCATCTTCGAATCTGCGCACGATATCAACAATACGCTGTTGCGCGGCTTCGACATCCGACACCCTTACCGGGCCCATGAATTGCATTTCTTCATTGATGAGATCAGCAGCCCGTTCTGACATATTCGAGAAGATCTTATTTTTCAAATCGTCGCTGGCAGTTTTGAGCGCCAGGGCCAATTCGTCGTTGTCGACCTCTTTTAGGACACTTTGAATCCCCCGATCGTTGACCAATAAGATATCCTCGAATACAAACATGAGTCGGCGGATATGTTCTACCAGGTCTGGATTTTCGGCCTCAAGGCCACTCATAATCCCCTTCTCTGTTGTTCGATCAACCAGGTTCAGCATTTCTGCAATGGTTTCCACGCCACCGATCTTGGCAAACGAATGCATCAGCAGGTTGGACATACGGGCTTCAAGCCCCTTTTCAACCTCGGTGATAATTTCCGGATTGGTCTGTTCCATATTGGCCACACGTTTCACCACCTCGATCTGTTTGGGACCGGATAACCCCACAAGAATCTCAGCCGCTTTATGGTGAGCCATATGACTGACGATCAGGGCAATCGTCTGTGGATGTTCATCTTGAATGAACGTTAACAGGTTCTGCGTCTCGGCCTTCTGTAGAAATGAAAATGGAGCCTTACGTACCTGGTCGCTGATCTGTTGAAGAACTCGATCCGCTTCATCAGGGGGAAGGGCTTGTTCCAACAAGGTTTTAGCGAAGCCCAGACCACCTTCACTGGCCCAGTTCTGTGACATCGCCAACTCATAGAACTCCTCAAGCACACGATCACGAATATTCCGGGGAATAAATCCGGTGCCTGCCAGTTCCCGAACGACCTCTTCAACCGCAGTCGGCCTAAGTTGCCGGAGAATCGTACCTGAAGCCTCTTGGTCAAGGGCCAGCAAAAGAATTGCAACCTTGGTAATACCTGGCACGTCCTTGTAGAACTCAAACTTATTTTCCGCTTTTAACATAAAACGCTAGTCCCCCGTCTGCACCCATTTACTTACCAAATTGACTGCCTCATCTGGATTGGATTTGACAAGTTCGCTGATTTGCTCGGCGATTTTGCGAGATCGGATATCCTCCTCACCCACCTCAAACCCCGGCATGGAAGGGGCAGACTCCTCCACTTCTCCAATCAAGTCATCATCAATCGCAAGGGTTGGCGGTATACCTGCCAGTTCTTCAGCGGTGGGCAACTCTGTCTCACGTGTAGCCTGTCGCACCATGAAAATCATCATGGCAATAGCGACAAGACTCAATATGCCAAGTCCAACCGGACGAATCCATTGGGATGCAAACACACCCCCAATTCCCGCCATCTGCAGCTTATGTTGTGCGGTGGCCAGTTGGATGAAACCATCGTCATACATATCAACATTCAGGTCTCCCGGCTCGTCGAGTTTGATGATAGGCTGGATCATTCTCGTGATCTTATCCAGTTCCAACTGGATAAATGCGTTGTCAGGCCCCCCTACAACCTGGGCATCGCCTTGATCCGGTGCCGCTTGGGACCACAGCGTCAGCAAGTAACTACGCGGAACATTCACAGAAACGTTGATCTGCTTGGTTGTCTGGCCAACCAAGTTGGTATGCACCTGTTCGATGATCGGCTTAGAACCATAATCACTTCGTTCAATCTCCTCTTGCTCGGAACTACTTGGTGCCACTGAACCCGGAATCTGTGCACGAGTATTAGCTCGAGTACCTGGTTCGCCGAATTGACGGTTGTCTTCTCGAATCTTGCGAACTGTTTCTGTACGTTTCAGGGGTTCCTCTGCCAGATATTTGGTTTCATGTATATTCTTGCGTCGAATAGGTTCGATCTGAATATTGACAGCCACGATGAAACCGTTGATATACCGGAACAAACTGGCAATCTTGTCATGGTAGTGCTGCTCTCGTTCCTTGATAATTGCCAATGATTCTTGTGGACCGTACTCATCTTCGTCTTTGACGGTGTATTGGGTACCTGTGCCGGCATCGACAACCGTCACCTGCTGTGGAGCCATTTTGGCAACGGCACCACTGACAACACCGGCAATTGTTTCAGCCATTTTCTGATTAAGCTTAGCACCACCCTTCATCACAGTGCTGACCGTCGCACTTGGCAGCGTATGGGTCATACCAAAGCCCACTTCTTCTGGCGCGTCAATCACTACCGTAGCTGAATGCACACCTTTAAATGCGCTTATGATTCGACCAAGCACTTTCATCTTGGCGATCAGTTTGTTGGTTTTATATTGACTGCTGGGCACCCAAATACTCGTATTCATAAGCAATTGGTCATATGCAGCAGACGCATCGGGTGCCATCAAGTCAGCCCGCGCCAAACTGGCGAGGGCATCGATGTACTGATCGGCGGGCACACGCAACTGGCCCCCTTTATTGTTGATACTGATCCCCGCTGACCGGAGTTGATTCTGAACTTGCGTGTGACTGTCCGAGGCAAACCCGGTAACAACAACGTATTCAGGCCGTCCGGCATATTGCAAGACGAGGATAAGCGACAGGACCATGACGATCAGCGCAAGACCGATCAGCCACTTTGCATTAGCCGATAGCTGCTCAAGTTGCAGAATAATCTGCTGCCAGGATCTCTTTATAAATTCCAAAATCTAGTCTCCGTACCAGATTCACCTTTACACCCGCATCTGTTTGATTTCGTCATAAGCACTAACCAATTTATTTCGAACCTGTAATAAAGTTTGAAAGGCCAAGTCAGCCTTCTGCTTGGCGATCAGAACCGCCGCCGCATCATCCCGCCGCCCCGTAACCAGATCTTCAATGGCTATCTCTGCATCTTGCTGAAGCTTGTTGATTTGCTCGATATTCTTCATCAATACATCTTTAAATGATGGGGATGATTGATCCCCTGGTGGCCCAGGGGATATAGGCGGTCGACTCACCAGTGGGTTTTGTCCGGTCGATTGAATAAGTCCTAATGGGTCAGTAGCCATGGTTTAGTTTGCTTGTATTTGGGGATGCAAGGGATTCCATACCTCAGTTACGCCAGGAGACGCAGATTCGCCTGAGCCATTGATTTGGTGGCTTCGGCGGCTGTGATGTTGGCTTCGTAAGCCCGGCTTGCTTCCAAAGCATTGATCATCTCAATTGAGGAGTCGATGTTAGGGTATTTCACATATCCATCTTGGTCAGCAAAAGGGTGCCCGGGTTCCCATTTCTTGCGGAACGGCGTCTGTTCGTACTCAATCCTTTCCAGATGAACGCCTTCACTGCGTCCCGTGGAGGGATCACCGGTTCCGAAGACCACGATTCGGCGTCGGAAATCATCGGGGTTACTGTTGGGATCGACCGCAACCGGTCGAAGTGCCATATTGGCTGAAATGGCTGTCATCCGCTGTCGCTGGGCGACTAACGCTGAGGCTGAGATATCCAGTGCACCAAACATAATCAGTAGCCTATAAAATTAGATCTTGGGGTTATGCGAATCGCTCCCGAATTGCCAGACGCAACATGTCGAGTTGATTTCGCACAAGTTCCGTGCCCAGCCGGTGGGCCATCGTGTTCTCGGCCAGTTGCTGCATGATACGATCGACATTTCGGTTGTTTTCATCATGAAACAGGATGTTGTCGTTGGTTGGATCCGGCCGTCCGGTGATACCATCAGGTCGGAAAGTCAGCTGATGCGTATCCCGCAGGGGCAGCGGCCTACGTGTTGGTGACACGGTATGACGGCGTATTTCGACTGCTTCACGCAATGCTGCCTGGAAGGATTGTGGGTTTAAGTCGCGCGGTTTGAAGTATGGCGTTGAAAGGTTGGCGATATTGTCAGCCAGTACCGTGTGACGTTGTGACGTAAAGTGCACAAGCCTCTCGGCAACGGGCAGTGCACCACTATCGAACATGCCATGAATGAGCGGCATCTTATAGATTCCCTAATTGATCCAACCAACCCAAACAAACAACCATCTCACCGCCTGCTTGTGAATAGCAAATTGCAGGCCAGATCATGAAACCACCTACAGCGGGACAGAACGGGGGAAAAATCGCCTTAACGGCCCGGTACAAAACTTGGAAAGAGCGCAAGATTTGCGCGATACGCCACGACGACCGGCCTTTATTGCGCTCACGAATCAAACTTGGTTTAGATTGTCTGGGCCACAAGGTGCTGGTCCTTCCATTTCTTGAGCTTCAGTCCAAGCGTACGCACACCGATACCCAATGCCTCAGCCGTCTGTTGGCGATTGCCGTTGAACTCACCTAGAGCTCGAACAACCTGTTCACGCTCAACCACCTCAAGCCGACGCACATCCTGCGCACATGGATCCACTGCCCCCACGGGCAGATGTGTCTCTTCAAGCCAGGATTTGATAATATCTGCCTTGATGAGTTGGCCACGGGATAGAATGCTGGCTCGCTCGCAAATGTTTTCGAGTTCTCTCACATTGCCATACCATGAGTAGCCTTGCATCAGGTCCATCGCTGAATCCTCAAATTGCTTGACTTCCTTACCCTCACGCATTGCAACTTTGGTCAAAAAATGTTCGGCGAGTAGCGAAATGTCATCCTGGCGGTCACGTAACGGCGGTAGATGAATTGGCAAGACATTCAGACGATAAAAAAGATCTTGGCGAAAAGCGCCTGCAAGCACCTCTGACTGGAGGTTTCGATTCGTTGTCGCGATCACACGAACATCTATCTGCATCGTCAGGCTTGACCCCACACGCTCGAACTGCTGTTCCTGAAGTACACGCAAAAGCTTGGCCTGAAGCGAGGGCTTGATCTCACTGATCTCATCCAACATCAAAGTACCACCGTCCGCCAGCTCAAATCTGCCCTTTCGCAGTTGATCTGCACCAGTAAAAGCACCTTTTTCATGACCGAACAGTTCACTTTCCAGCAAACTGCTGGAAAGTGCTGCACAAT
>CAUZIY010000099.1:0-11319 GCA_963579995.1 Phycisphaerae bacterium | reverse complement strand
GCTCGCCAGCACGACAACGTCGAGACCAGCGTCGGCGTCAAAGAACTGCTGGGCTATTTTTCCAACTTGGCTCCAAGTCCAACTGAAGGCAAGCGTGCCACATTGGTATGCACGGATGACCAAGAGCCAGTCACCTGTGACTCTGAAGCGGACAAACCGGCGGTTGCTCATGTATTCACCGTGGCCAGTGATCCATTTGTGGGCAAGCTAAGTACCTTTCGCGTACACACGGGAACTGTTACCTCTGCATCCTCGCTGAGTGTTGCCAACCCCCATGCAGGCGAAGGCACCAAACCATTCAAAATCTCACACCTATTCAAGCTTCAAGGCAAAGACCACGTCGAAACTAATGCCGCTGTAGCAGGCGATATCGTCGCTGTTGCCAAAGTCGAGCAGATACATCGCGGATCCGTTCTCCTTGAAAGCTCGGATGACAAGGAAATGAATCTCAAGTCAACCACGATCCCTGAACCAATGTATGGCTTGGCAATCACCGCCAAGAGCCGCGGCAATGAAGGGAAGATTGGTGACGCCCTGCACAAGGTCCAAGAGGAAGACCCCACGTTTCACGTCACGCGTGACTCCGTCACCCATGAAACCGTCATACATGGAATGGGCGAGTTGCACTTGCGTATTATCCTTGAAAAGCTCAAGAATCGTTACAACGTCGAAGTTGACACCAAGCCGCCCAAGATCGCCTATCGAGAAACGATTATGGCCAAGGCCGAGGGCCATCACAGACACAAGAAGCAATCGGGCGGTGCCGGCCAGTTTGGCGAGGTGTATCTGCGGGTTGAACCACTTGACCGTGGCAGCGGCTTTGAATTTTCCAATGACATTTTTGGTGGCTCGATTCCCAATCAGTTTGTGCCCGCCGTCGAGAAAGGTGTCCGCCAAGCCATAGAGGAAGGCGCAATCGCCGGGTATCCGATCCAAGACGTTAAAGTGTCAGTTTATGATGGCAAACATCATCCGGTAGATTCCAAGGAAGTCGCTTTCGTCACTGCAGGCAAACGTGCTTTTATCGATGCGGTAAATAAGGCCAAACCCGTCCTTCTCGAACCGTGCGTCAACATGGAAGTCACTGTTCCAAATGCACAGTTAGGTGATATCACCGGTGACCTTTCCGGTAAACGGGGACGAATCCAGGGAACCGACATGCTGGGAGACGACATGGCCGTGATCAAAGCAATTGTTCCTTTGGCAGAGGTCAGAAATTACCAAAGCCAGTTAAAGAGCGTCACCGGCGGACAGGGATCATTTGCCATGGAACTGAGCCATTCCGCCCCAGTCCCAAGCAATGTTCAGCAGCAAATCGTCGCCCAGTACAAGCCGAAACAGGAAGAGGATTAGGCAGAACATTCTCTTCCGTTAACTAGCAGGACTTTCATTTCAAGGATTTCGTTTTGAACGGTACAACAGTGTCGATTGGTTTTTGTTCGCTCAAGGATCATGTCATGCCCCCTTGGCAATACATGATGAAATGATGGTGAATGCCCTACACCACCACCCTCGCCCAGCGGCCTTGACGGAATCGCCAAATAAACACCAGTGATCGCAACGTCATTTCGCCACACATGGCAAGCCAGATACCGGGGAGCCCCAAACCCAATGTCACCCCCAGGAGATAACAACCGGGCACACGGATCGAGAAGATGGACAGGATGGTAATCCACATAGAAGCCCGCGTATCCCCAGCACCTCGCAGCGCATGGGACAACACGATCATGATGGCCAAAAAGATCTGTACGGAGCCATAAATTCGAAGAATTCCAGGTGCTTGACGAATCAGTGGTTCGGCGTTGGTTACTAATCGCACCATTTGCGTGGGCACAGCCAAATAGGCCACCCCCCAAATTCCCATGTACGCGGCAGCAAACCATGTTGACATCACCACCGCCGACCGAGCACCTTTAACATCACCCATCCCCAGGTACTGTCCTGTGAGAGTTGCGGCGGCCATTCCCAACGCCAATCCACCGAGAAATGAAACCGACTCGATTCGCAGAGCAATCATGTGGGCGCCCAATGTAGCATCGCCCACCAACCGACCAACTATCATGAGAATCAGGAAATTCCCTAGCCACATACCGCATATAGACTCATACATGTTGGGAACCGCCACACGCGCAATACGCCGTGCCGTGTGCAGGTGAAGCCGAAGTCGGTGAATGTAAAGTCGCAAGCCCCCCCATCCGCAAATGAGAACCGCGAGGGTAATCACGGAGCCAATGACCCACGCGCACAGGGTCCCAGCCGCGATACCCGCCACACCATAACCACCAATGGGCTTGGGGCCATACACAAAGAGTAAACTGAAGATCACATTGGCGATATTGACGGCGGCCATCACCGCACAAGGCGTACGTGTATCTCCTGCTGCACGAAGTGTAGCATTCCCAATAATCAGCAAAGCACTCGGAAGAAAAGCAAAGCTGACGATACGTAAATAGATGGTTGACCAATGCAGGCCCTCGCTGTCAAGCCCTGAAACCCGACCAATAGGTCGGGCCAAGATGTACGTGCCAGCGCCGACCAACAAGCCACATACCACCGCCATCAACATGGCCTGGCCAAGCGAGGCATGGGCCAACCCTTTGTGACCACCGCCTACGGCCCTGGCGATCAACGCGGCGGCGCCTACGCCCACAGCAGAAAAGACCAAGGCCATCAGCCATGTGATATAGCTGGTTACACCCAGTGCATCGACTGCGGAAACCGCAAGGGACTCAGGGGACAGATGACCGGCGACCACCATATCGACAGTCCCAACGAAAACGGCCATCATTTGCTCGATAAAAGGCCAGATCGCAAGTGCCAATACCTGCCGGGGAAGGCTTAATCCGGCCAAGTAACCAGTCATTTTGTTTGACACTGTTTCCCTCTAAGCTAAAAACATTGCACCAAGCGTTCGAGTACGACCCGGTCTCTTAAAGACTTACAATTCCCCTGATGACTAATTCAACAATTCTTCATTCCACCATGAAACCGAGCAACCAAAGACGATCATAGTCATCCCGACCAGGTTTCGCTGCAACCAACTTGACGACAAGTATGATGGGGTCAAAATACGGATCGATCCAATAGATAACAAAACATACGGCGGAATTCTCCGCCTGGGCATCATCCAGAACTCGTGCGATGGTGGTCCGGAACATAACTCAAGTACATCAGTCGCAATGATTCGTGAAGCGGCGCATCGTGGCGCCACGATCATTGCAACACAAGAACTTTTTCACCTTCCTTATTTTCCACAAACTAAAGACACGATAAATTTTCAATACGCCGAACCTATTACGGGACCGACTTGTGCTGTGCCATGTGATCTGGCCAGCGAACTTCAAGTTGCAATCATTGCCAGCCTTTTTGAACAACGTGCACCGGGGATTCACCACAACACTTCCATCCTCATCGACGGTACTGTCGCAGGTAATGAACCAGCAGCGAAGATCATTGGAACGTATCGCAAGATTCACATCCCAGATGACCCAGGTTTTTACGAGAAGTTTCACTTCACACCCGGCGACATGAACTGGTTGACTTACCCGGTTTCTGGCATCAAGGTTGGCATGCTTATTTTCTGGGACCAGTGGTTTCCCAAAGCTGCTCGTCTTGTCGCCCTCAATGGCGCAGAAATTATTTTTCATACCACCGCAATTGCCTGGTCTCACAAAGACTCCATAAAAGAACGCCGCCGTCAACTTAACGCATGGCTTGCCGTACAACGCGCCCATATGCTTACCAACGGCGTTTATGTGTGCGCCGTTAACCGGATTGGAGTCGAAGGTGAACTCGAGTTCTGGAGTTCCAGTTTTGTCGCTGATCCTGGCGGGGAAATCATCGCTCAAGCAAGTTTACGAGATGCACAAATCATTGTCGCCGATTGTGAGTTGTCACGGATCACTACAGTTCGTAAAAACTGGCCGTTCCTTCACGACGGCGAATCGACACCTACCAAGACATGACCCGGCGTTTCATTGACCGTTTAGTAGCACATGGCTTGCACACTAAATCCTTACCGCATGCCCGCCGAATGGGAATCGCAAGCATGCGTCTGGATCAGCCGGCCCGATAGGCATGACACATGGCCGGGTTGCTTAGAACAGGCCCAGAAAGAGTTTGATTATTTTGCAAATAGGATGAAGTTGTACGTTGAGGTCAAAGAGACGCACGAACTCAACATCTCGACAGACGATGCATGGATTCGGGACTACGGCTCGCTATATGTTCTAAACAATGTTCAATATTCCAATTCCCCTCTCGTGACATGCCAAGATTTTCGCTTCAACAGTTGGGGGGGCAAGTACCCGCCGTGGGAAAATAACGATGCCGCCACCCAAAAGATCGCCAAACTGGATGGGATAAACATCCATCATCACAACGAAGTCGTCGAGGGTGGTGCCATTGACGTCAACGGCAGTGGGACGGCGCTTGTATCCACCTCAAGCCTTCTACCACCTAACCGCACCCATCATCTAAACAAGACCCAACTGGAAAAGACATTGCTTAACAGCTTAGGCATAAGACACTTCATCTGGCTATATGGTCATCTCCATGGTGATGATACAGACGGCCATATCGACACCTTTGCTCGATTCATCAACCTCACGACGGTGGTGACCCCACGAACCTCCAAGAACCACCATGACCACAGGGAACTGGAGCGAAACTGGTAAATACTCCAAGCCGCTGTTGATCAAAATGGCCGCCCCTGAATACCATCGCATTACCTGTGCCAGAATCTATAACCTAATTCTTTTCCATCAGATCCAACCTTTGATGTTGCCCGGGAACATCTCCCGGCCAGCTATGCCAATTTCTTTATCTCCAACGGCGCAGTCTTCGTGCCAACCTACGGCCAACATACTGATCACGAGGCACTTGAATCTCTCAACCAGGCCATGCCGGAGCATGACATCATTCCGATTCCATCAAAATACTTGATCATTGGCCTAGGCAGCCTTCACTGTCTCACCCTGCAGCAGCCTGCAGCGTAAAAGCACGCATCACATGGATCACACACCACCTGAGCACCGAAGCCAGAAGCCGAATAAGTATCTACCTGAAAGTAGTTACGCAACCCATGTCCAATATGCAGGACCAACCGGAAAGCCCGTCGAGCCCCAGTATCTATCCTGTCCTGATCGCCTGCTGAATTCATCACATAGCAAAGGCAAATCAGACTAAATCTTCAAAAACCATCAAGAACACCAAATTTCTTATATAATTCAATGGTTATTTAAAATGGGAGAGCCATCATCTTGGCCAAAGCAGTTTCCGCTTCAACCCTTCGCACAGGCCATATCCCAAGGAGTTGGCGATGACATTTCACGGCGGTTCAAAAGTTTTTTCTCTTACCGTGCCATACGCAGTAGTCCTATTATTAACCGGATCGGCCATCGCTGACCTTTTTACTTTCCAGCAGGGTGTCGATGGTTATGAGCGTGCCCAGGACACCTCGATCCGATGGGCCTACACCGTCAACTTCGGCGACACGGCAGAAGTCGACAACCCACACCAAGGCGATATGAGTGCCTACGAAATGCAGTCAACCAATGGTGGATCCACAGACATATTGGAAGCCGGCCAGTTTTTCCAGAAGCTAACGGGAGCAGTAAAAATGGGCCAATCCAGTATCGAAGCAGGACCCGTAATCCGTTACGCACGCTTTTTCATTCGCTTTCGGGATGTCTTTGGAACTGCCGCGAGACAGGTACCACCCGATGCCCCGGTTACCTCAGCCCAATTGCACCTATATAACGATAATGATCTTGGTCCCGAACGCGCCAAGAGTACGCCTAACGGTGAATTCACTCCAGAAATAGAGACAACGCCCAAACTTAACGCGGGCACGATTGGCATTTATCCAATGCTGGTGTCCCCACGCTGGGGAACGAATGATGGACTTGCCAACAAGGGTGTTGTAACCGCCGGACAAAAGCGGCGGGGAAGGGAAGACTGGTCCCAGGACTGCTCGGCAGCCCATGCCCCCAATGACCCCATAGCAGCAGCATACAACTGTGGGCCATCCGATGTGGGTGATCCGCACGCTACCCCGGGTGCCGAGGAATACGATTCGTCACATCCTGATGCAATTGAAGTTGCACAGGATGCAACCGAAGGGTTCAAGGTCTTTGATGTAACTGGACTACTCGATTCCCTAGCAGGCAACGGCGTCTTTGTGACGGGATTAAGTCCAGGCGATGAACTTCCCACGCTTGATATCAACTATGGGCAGGCTTACCGGTCCGGCGAGTTTGGTAGTACCACAGAAGATTTTGCCACTCGGCCCATGCTGGTAATCGATACTGGAGGCGCATCGACACCCGGTGATGCCAATGGTGATGGCGTGGTCGATGTGGGAGATTTGGGAATTGTGGGCGCCAACTTTGGCAGCACCAACGCAACACCTACAGATGGCGACTTCACCGGAGATGGCAATGTCGACGTGGCAGACCTTGGCGTTGTTGGCGCCAATTGGACCGCCGCACAGGTAGGCGGCACCGCATCCTCACTGATTCCTGAACCTGCCACGACCACAGTCCTGACCCTTGGACTGATGTGGTTTGGACGTCGACGTCGAACGTGCAGCTAATCAACTTTTGAGTTTTACCTGCAAGTACCTTGATTGTTCAACTCAACCAGTTCGATGGTAACCCCGTCGGGACTGCGAAAATAAATTGCCCGCCCGCCGACATTCGGTCCGCTGTCAACGACAATCGGCCCACTACTGGAAAAACTCAAGTTCCAACGGTGGCGGTCTTGCTGTAGAACCCGCCACGCATGATCTAGATCCGATACCACGAATGCCAAATGTGGACAACCTGGGCGGTTCGTTCCGGAACTGAGCGGCTCACCTCGGGGGGATACATACTCGATCAGTTCGAGATGGAATGCTCCATAGCGCAATATCGCAATCTTCAAATGCGCATCCTCATAACCAGTAACACCCGCCACGTACGTTCCTCGCTCTTCACGAACAGTGCAAACCTCATCTTGTGATCTGACGGAAACAACTTCCATGTTGAGAACGTCACGATAGAACTCAAGGGAATGCTCGAGGCAACCGACCGTAAGGCTTGCGTGCAGGAAGTCCGTCACATCCAAGGGGTTATTATTTGTTAAATCATTCATTCGTAAAACCTAAGAACAAACCTGAAGGTTAAAGACCTTCGAGCAACCCATCATTCTTAATCCTAGTACATTCTTCTTAATTGAGTTGAAATCCGTTGACGACACCCATACATCCTGTCCCGAGCCCCAGCCAAACCCGTCACCATGATGATTTCCTCTAAGGTGCAAACCGTTGCTTCATACAGTGAAATAAGATGATTCCCCTTACGTTTTACGGTCAATTCAACTTGCAATATCCACAAGCGGGAAACGCCAAGGAGAAAGTCCTATCATCTTCAAACACTTCCCTAAGTATCTTTTGCATGTGGATGTGGGGGATTTTTCACTCACTGATCATATTACCGTATAACCACTAGCAGAGGACTAGATCATGTCCAAAATCAAGTTCATAATCATGGTGATCATTATGCTCAGCGCACCGGCTATGGGTGATATCGCCATATTCCAACATGGTGGCAACGGTTACGAACGTGGGCGAGATTCGGCGATCCGCGTCGCCTTGGAACAACCCATTGCTGATCGCGGTTCGTATGAACACTGGTCAACCAATGGCGGGTCCTCAACGGTCCTGGAAGTAGGCCACTTCTACCAAAATCAAGTCGGCTTCAACGACAAACCAGGGCCTATATTTCGGTATGGAAAAATGCTTTTACGTTTTGCGCGCGTGTATGGTACAGCAGCAGGCCAGATCGCCCCAGACACACCGGTTACACAGGCGACGCTTACCCTTCACAACCAGGAGGACCTCGGGTCGATCGTTGCATCGACAGGAAATCCAGATAACAGAGCGACGACTAAGAATCCGATAGTTAGTGGCGGACAGATCCGAATTTCTCCGCTGCTGCGGTCGATCAACTTTGGCACATCAGATGGATTGGTATCCATTGGTGAAGTGACCGCCATGGAACGTCGACGGGGCAAAGAGGATTGGGCTCAAGGCTGCCCAGCAACTGGCAACATGTATGCGCTGATTAATATCTGTGGACCGGCTGATGCTGTGGATCATGATGAAAGCGCCTCAATCACCTATACCCAACCGGCCGAAGAGGGCTTGATTGATATTGATGTGACATCAATACTAGACGCCCTGACTGGTTATGGCGTACTGTTGAATGTCATACATGATCCGAACAATCCGATTCTTCCCGGTCCGGACGGGCCCAATCATGGAGCGGCCTACCGCTCCAGTGAACATGCAAATATTGACTATCGCCCAAAACTAACCCTCAATATTGGCGGTTCCTCACTACCGGGTGATGCCAATGATGATGGCCTGATCGATGTGGGAGATTGGGGAATTGTCGGCGCTAACTTCAGCAGTACCAACGCAACGCTTGCAGATGGAGACTTCACTGGGGATGGGAATGTCGACGTGGCAGACCTTGGCGTTATTGGCGCCAATTGGACCGCCGCACAGGCGGACAGCAACATAACCTCACTGATTCCTGAACCTACGATGCTGGGTTTATTCGCTGCAGGCCTAATACTCCTCTTAAGAAGGAAATATTGAGATCACGACAATCAGTTCATTGCCTTTGGCAGGTCAGATCCAAATCTAAGTGACCTACTGAAGCAGAACATCGCACCGCCTCTTAAGATTCACGAAAGGGTTGCTGATGTCAACGAAATTTCCCCCATTCATCCTGATCGTTCTTGGGCAGATGGCAGCAGTACTGCCATCTGCCCGACCGGCCCTGGCGGAAACCATTACCTTCCAGCAGGGTATCGCTGGGCATGACCGGGGGCAGGACACTACGATCCGATGGGCCTCACAAGATTTGGTGATACCGGTGAAGTGGATCTAGACCACGCCGGTGATCCTGGTGCATACGAAATGTGGTCCACAGGTGGAGGACGGGCCTCGGTTCTCGAGGTCGGTAATTTTTTTCAAAGTGAGCTGGGGAGAATTCACGGCGGTGCTTCAACCTTGGAATCCGGTCCGATCTATCGCTATTCGAGGATGTACATTCGATTCCGTGATGTGTTTGGCACCGACGCCAACCAGGTACCACCCGAAGCAGACATCCAAGGCGCCATCCTCAGGTTGTACAACACCCATGACCTGGGCGCCAAAGTCTCCGCCGGCGGCGCTTTCCTCGGTGAAACAGTGTTCTCGCCCGAAGGGATTGAGATGGATAATCCGTATGCGGCCCCCAAACTTAACGCGGGAACCATAGGAATCTACCCATCACTCATCCCAATCGCATACGGTTTTGATGATGGCACTGCGACCAAGGGCAAAGTAACGGGCAAAGAACGTCGACGGGACAAGCAAGTCTGGTCCCAAGGTGTTCCAGACGGACCATATTGCCAGGATCGATTGTCGAACGGCGGCTTACCCAACGATGCCTTTGCCATTGCATTCAACTGTGGCCCCGGTGACTCCGATGACACGGCAATCACGCTCGGATCCCACGAAATCGATTCGTCACATCCGGGGGCAATCGAAATCTTTCAAGACGCTAATGAAGAATTCAAGGAGTTTGATGTCAGTGGCCTCATGGACTTTATCACGAGCGATGGCGTATTCATTACAGCCTTAAGCCCAGCGGGTGAGATCCCCACGATGGATATCAATTATGGCAATGCCTATCGCTCCAGTGAGTTTGGAAACACCTATGACAACGATGGCAACTTGCTTACCGCTGCATCCTCGGGAGATATCGCAACCCGGCCGATGCTGATCATTGAACTGGATGGTCCAACGATCCCAGGAGATGCCAATGCTGACGGAACCGTTGATATAGCCGACTTGGGCATCGTAGGCGCCAATTTCGGCCAAACCAATGTCAAGGTTTCTCATGGCGATTTCAATGGCGACGGAAATGTTGATGTTGCTGACCTTGGTATCGTGGCGCCAACTGGACCGCAGCGCAAGCAGGTGGCAAGGCGGTCGTACTTAGCCCCTGAACCAGCGACGTCTGCGATCTTGACGCTCGTGGTGATTTGCATGGGCTTTCGGCCTCGAAGAGCCTGCGTGACCATACAACACTAAACCTTTAATGTAATGCGGGCGAGAGGACTCGAACCTCCACGGGTATTACCCCACTAGAACCTAAATCTAGCGCGTCTGCCAATTCCGCCACGCCCGCGAGGTGGCGCGTATCATAACAGTGTTGGAACCCGGTATTGAAAAACGACTACCGATTGCAAAAAGCTGGGCAGGTGATCTTCATCTGAACGTTGATGCCCGCCCGGGAAGTTGTATCTCCTCGCACCTGTCATTCGCCGGCCGATGCCCCTATTACCCATAGAACCCTTGTCAGTTTTTCGGAAATTCCGCGTGCAATGTGACGGATGGGCGACCTTCAAGACCACAGATGATACGGAAGGTCTGATGCTGAGCGGCATCTTTGTGCGGATGATAGGTACCACCGGGCGTAAAGTAGGCAAATAGTGCGGTGTGTCGTGGGTTAGGGGAACAATTTGGTCCCGAACCATGAACCAGTGCACTATCGAACAACAATGCACTGCCAGCTTTCAGTGGCACATCAATCTGACCTGTTGTATCAATGTTTTCCAAATCGGTCAGGCCTTCATCCTGACGACGAATGATAGAACCCCACTTGCGCCTGGGCCAGCGGTGACTTCCGGGAATCACCTTGAAGCACCCGTTATCAGGAGTTGAGTCCGTAAGCGCGATACTGACTGTAATAAGCTCTGATGATTTGACCGGCCAGTAGCTTACGTCTTGATGTAATGTATGGATCGAACCATGAAACGCGGGTTTGAGCATCAAGGTACTGCGAAAGAGCAGCAGATCAGGACCTAGTAAGCGCCGCATTAAATCGACAAGGGGCTGGTGGATCGCCAGATCATCAAACACTTGCGAAAATTCTTCCACAGGTTCAATTTTCCGAAGCACAGGTCGGCCATTAACCATTTCACCCTCGGCAAATGGCTCATGTTGAAATTTTTCGGCCCGGGGATCGTTCTTTGACTCGAATTCAACCGCCAGGTCATGAAGACGGCCGATCTCCGTTTCACATTCCTCAACTAACTGCGATGAGAGTAGATCTGGCACAACCAAATAACCGTCCTTTTGGATAAATTCTTTCTGTTGATCACCGACCAAATCCGATTCTCCTTGAGAGCAGATACGGGAATAATCACTACGAATAATTGCAATCTTAATCAATAAGCCGACACCTTCAAATATTCTCCCCCCCCATGCTCAGACAATCC
>CAUZIY010000098.1:0-11343 GCA_963579995.1 Phycisphaerae bacterium | reverse complement strand
TCATGAGGAACCAAGGCCTTGTCGTAGGCTATCATCCGGCCATTGAGATAAACGTCCATCATATCTTATCACCAGCAAACCGGTTGGATTAGGTTCCATGCACCTCTGATACTCGGCCTAGGGGCCACTTTGGGGGTCGTCCCGGCACTTTTGTTATATTAAGGTTTCTGGCTGTTAGCTGGATCCCTTGGTGGATTCCCAACGACCAAGTCCGTGAAGCCCTCTGGGGCTTGTTGCCAACCGACTTGATTCAGCCACTGCACCGAATATCATATGCCACTCCAAACCGGTTGAAAAACCTACTGAGAATATCGACATGAAGGCCAATATCCACCCAGAATACCAAGACTGTCAAGTCACCTGTGCCTGTGGTAACTCCTTTGCCACGCGTAGTACACGTCCGAAGATTAGTGTTGAGATTTGTAACGAATGCCACCCGTTCTATACCGGGAAGCAGAAGTTTGTTGACACTGCTGGTCGTGTTGAGAAATTCCAGAAAAAATTCAAAGGCTCATATTTCGGAAAAGCCAAGAAGGCGTAGCCGGGCATCGTCGCCAAAGCCGCCATCAATACAACGACTATCATGCGCAGTGAGTTCCGGGAAGATATTGGGAAGTCTTGGGATTCGTCAAGCAGACCGGCCATCATTAAGTCGCTCGCGTTTTCTGGCTTTGTCAAATAAAGAAAACATAAATTCCCATTGCAGACTGGGAATTGGGGCCTGTTTAATTTTCCTGACAGGAAATGGGTTTCGGCACGTAATCCATGGGCATCACGATGCGTATTAAGGGATATCCGCTGTAACCCCGTGTTTAAAATGGACCAAGTTAGCGATAATCTTCTTGCAAAACTTAACGGATTGGTTGGGCAGTTTGCGGAGTTGGAATCCAAGCTTAGTGATCCCAAGGTTGCTGCTGATTACGAACAAGTTCGACAACTCAGTGTAAAGCGATCCGCAATTGCCGGCATTGTCCATCGCTACAGCCAATATCAATCGTTGGATCAAGAGATCAATGAGGTACAACAAATTATTGATGAATCAGATGATGCGGACCTTGTCGATCTGGCGCGCGGCGAGCTTCCTGATTTGCGTAGCCAGGCTGACGAATTGATTGAGGCAATTGCCAGTGAACTGGTCACAGCAGACGATGCGGCTGTCGGTTCCGTAATTATCGAATTGCGTTCAGCTTCAGGTGGCGATGAGGCGGCACTTTGGGCTGGTGATCTGCTGCAGATGTATCAGAAACTTGCTCACCGAAAAAAATGGCAATTAGAGGTTCTAGAGTTCACGCCGGGTGAGGTAGGTGGCGTACGCCATTCGGCAGTATCTTTAAACGGTGATCGCGTCTGGCAGCAACTTGGCTATGAAGCGGGTGTACATTGTGTCAAACGCGTGCCTTCCACGGAAGCGCAGGGCCGTGTCCATACATCAACCGCGACGGTCGCCGTTTTGCCTGAACCACAGGAATTACAAGTGCAGCTTGATGCGAGTGAGGTTGAAACCCACATCACTACCGCCCAGGGCCCGGGTGGTCAAAACGTTAATAAAGTTGCGACGGCCGTACATTTAATCCATAAGCCGACGGGCATTGAAGTCCGGATGCAGGAATCCAAGAGCCAGCATCAGAATCGGCAAAAGGCTTGGCAACTGCTTCGTGCCCGGGTTTTTGACCGCCACCAGCAACGGCAAGCAGCTGAGCGAGCAGCGGATCGGTCGACAATGATTGGGACCGGAGGGCGTAGTGAGCGGATCAGGACTTACCGTTTTAAAGACTCTACCGTCGTCGACCATCGCTTGGGCAGGTCTTTCAATCTGCAAGCAGTTCTTTCCGGTGATCTTGACGAGTTGATCGAGGCGCTGATCGTTCTAGATCGGGCGCAGAGATTAGCATCCCTGTAATGAAGATGAAGGATAGAGTTTGGTCTGGGGTCTATTCCGGGAGTGTTCCAAGAAATTCTTCCTGTATTTATCCGCCAACTCACGCCGGTTTGCGATAATTATTCTGATCGTACGGCCTGGCATCCTTGAAATGGCAGCTGCAGGAAGGTTATTCGGGCTTGCGGACATGATCCTTGCGCATATTGATTGGTGCATTTGTGATAAATGTAACCAACGTAAAAATATTTGGTTATAACCTTACGGACTTTGGCAAATTGGCCGATTCAGGATATCGGCATACCATTCATGGCGAGAGGGCAAGAGGGTGCATGGAAGGGTTTTTCATGCCATTTGCGGAATTGAGTGATGTTCGTTGTTACTACGAGCTGGCCGGTAGCGGTGAGCCTGTGATTTTCATTCCAGGTCTCGGTGCCACCAGTCAGGCGTGGTCACCGGTTGCGGAACATCTGTCAGATGAGTTTACCACCATCTGCATAGATAACCGAGATATCGGTCAATCTGTCAGCAAGCGTCCGCCGCATACAGTAAGTGACTACAGTGCCGATCTGGCTGAGTTATTCGATCACCTTCAGATCGAACGAGCTCATATTGTTGGGATCTCGATGGGTGGTGTGATTGCCCAGAGATTTGCCGTTGATCATCCATCGTCAGTTCACCGTCTGGTTCTGATTTCTTCCAGCTATCAATTCGGCCCCTACTTGAGAGAGATAGCCCAGTTGGTTGGTCAAGCAATGCACCGATTTCCAAAGCACATTTTTGAACGAACGATGGAAGTTCTTGGTGCCGGGCCGCTGCACCTTGATGCCAATCCAAGACGTATTGATGACAAGATCAAGCAACTTCTTGAAGCAGATGTATCAACGAAGGCAACCATGCGCCAGCTAAGAGCTCTGGGTGCCAGTCGTTTCTTGCCTAATGAATATCGGATAGCCGCTAGGACACTTGTTATTGCCGGTGAGTTCGATTCCCTGATACCTCACTATTACGCCCGGCAAATGGCCCATCGGATTGATGATAGTCACTTTGTTTTGATTCGGGATGCCGGGCATAACCCAATCCAGGAAAGTCCGCACACCGTCATGCCCCTGGTCCGAGAATTTCTTTGTAGTGGGCGTGTCATCAACTTTCCGGATCATGAATATGAATTGTCACGGCAGAATGTTGCATAGTTAATAAAGGATTAGTGCAGAGGCCCACGGTAGGCCCTGCCGGTTTTACGTGGATTAATTAAATGATTACTTGGTGGAAAAAACCTAAATGGGTTGATATGTCATCGGCAGGAAACCTACGGATGGATGGTCAAAATGGGCATTCTGAAAGTGGTAAAGTTTTTGAATCCACTCTGCAATACCCCACGACGCCGCTTGGCCAATTACTTGACCAGTCTGCGCAACGGTTCGGTAATACGGACGCCATCATGTATTGCGATCAAAGATGGACATATGACCAACTTCTGCAGAATGCTAATCGTCTTGCAGCCGGCCTTGCATTGCAAGGGGTATTAAAGGGTGATCGTGTATTGATGACGCTACCCAACTGCCCCGAATTCATCATATGCTTTATGGCCGTTCAGAAGCTTGGAGGCATTGTTGTCAATGCCGGGCCTCTCATGGGTGGCGACGACCTTCAACAGCTCATGGCAATGACAACTCCCAAGCTGATCATTGCAATTGATCTTCAATTTCCCATGATCGTCGGATGTTGCCAACGCAACACAAATGTCAATTGGCTTTCGGTTTCGCTTAAGGATTATCAACCTATTTGGAAACGTCTTGGTTATCGCGCGAAACTCATACAGGCTCGTGGGGGCGAATCGGGTCATGCCGAAGGCGTGACCGTTGACGGAGGTTCTGGTTACAGCATGCGGTTGGAAGAACTTCTGGCCCACTCGCCGGCGAGGCCGCCGAGTGTGGTGCCGGAGTTGGATGACACCGCCGTGCTTCAACCTACGGGAGGTACCAGCGGCACACTCAAGGTGGCAATTTTGTCGCACCGTAATCTGCTTGCCAACGTCACGCAGTTATCAACACTGGTTCGCCTCCGGCCAGGTCAAGACCGCATCTTGTCCGTCTTGCCTATGTTTCATGTGTATGGACTCTCGACATGCTTATTCACTGCCATCTTCAATGCCGCCACGATGCTGCTACTGACAAGGTTTCGTGTCAACGACATGCTGGATGTGATCTGTCGACACAAGCCGACGGTCCTTCCCTTGGCACCGGCCATCATTGAACCAATGTGCAAAGCCTTGGAGTCGGGTCCGGAGAAAAGATCCATCGAAGTTATTGCCGCACTGCAATCAACAATCATTACGAGTGGTGCAGCACCTCTTTTGCCAAAGACAAGCCGTCGTTTCTGTGAACTGACTGGAATACAGATTGCGCAGGGGTATGGGCTCACGGAGGCTTCGCCCGTGACGCATGCCAATCCAATTGACAAGCCACGTGTTGGCTCGATTGGTCTGCCGCTGCCAGATACCCAGGTTCGCCTTGGCGGTCTCGACCAGGATGATGAAGACGTGGCAGCTGTTGGTGACAATGCGACTGGGGAGTTGCTCGTCTGTGGACCGCAGGTCATGAGCAGCTACATCGACAATCCAGAAGAAACCCAGCGCATGATTAGTTTTGATGAACATGGTCAGAAGTGGCTTCACACGGGTGATATCGTTCGCGTTGACGCCGATGGGTTTTATTACGTGATTGATCGGTGCAAGGACATGATTAATCGCGGTGGGCTGAAAGTCTACCCGCGACAGGTTGAGAATGTTATTAAAACACACGAGAGGGTTATAGACGCTGCCGTCATTGGTCGTGACGATCCAGTTCAGACACAGATTGTTGTTGCGATGGTTGTTACTGGGAAACCCGTCGTCGACCGCGAGGGACTGGTTGCGTCATTACGGAGCCTGTGTCGTGAGCACTTGGCGCCCTATGCAGTGCCTGAGGTTATCGAGTTTGTCAAAGAACTTCCCCACACTGCATTAGGGAAACTACAGAAGTACCGACTTCGCGAGGATGCGCAATCCCCTGCCGAAGACAAAATAAGTTTCGGTCCGGATCAAGATCTGCACGTAGCTAAGGATATCCATTGATGGTTGCATGGAATACAGATAATGGTCGTGTCGCGATTATTGCCAGTGCCCGCTCGCCGCTGACCAGAGCCGGTGCCGCACTTCGCGCGATGTCTGTGCCCGATTTGGCCCGTGCCGTCATGCAGGAAACACTGCATCGCGCAGGTTGGTCTGGTGGCCGGTTGGATGAAGTCTATCTTGGAAATGTCTGCATGCCGGCAGATGCGGCCAATCCTGCCCGTATCGCGGCGATACAGGCAGGCATTCCACAGCATGTGCCTGCACTTACCGTGCAGCGCAACTGCGCATCTGGGTTGGAAGCCATATTTCAAGGTGCTTCTAGGATATTTTCCGGTCAGGCACGGTTCATTCTTACAGCCGGTGCGGAATCAATGAGCAATATTCCTCTGCTGTTTCCGCATGAAACGGCTGGTCCCATGGCTCAGATGGCCAAGGCGGAAACATTTACGCAGAAGCTTGCCGTGGCCATGCAACTGCGACCCCGCCACTTTGTGCCGATATCTGCCCTTTTACAGGGCCTGACGGACCCACTGTGCAATATGATCATGGGAAAGACCGCAGAGGTTTTGTCCCATGAGTTTGCAATCACACGAGATCAGCAAGATGCTTTTGCGCTGCAATCACATCAACGGGCCACGCAAGCAATTACTGCCGGTCATTTCGATGGCCAGATCACGCCGATTTATACCGGTCAACGTTTTGAACCCGTCACCCAGGACATTGGTCCGCGCCAAGACCAGACTTTCGATGCCCTGGCAAAGCTAAGGCCCATATTCGATCGGCGGGACGGTAGTGTTACAGTCGGTAATTCCTGTCAAATTACCGATGGCGCAGCCTGTGTCCTTCTGGTCGATGGTTCAGTCGCGGGTGCAGAAGGTCTTGCACCGCTTGGTTACATTCGTGCCTGTGCGACCGCCGCCTTGGATCCGCAGAGAATGGGGCTGGGCCCAGTTTATGCCATTGATCGCGTGTTGCAGATGACGGGCTTGTCACTTAATGATGTTGGACTTTTCGAAATAAACGAAGCCTTTGCGGCGCAAGTACTGGCATGCCGTAAGGCACTGGCCAGTGATCGGTTCTGCCAGTTGAACTTGGGACATGCTAGTTGTGGAGATATCGATGATCAAAGGTTAAATCTTTCGGGTGGTGCTATCGCACTAGGACATCCTGTGGGTGCTACCGGCACACGGATTGTATTGCAGTTATTGGATGATATGCAGCGCCGAAACGTACAGTTTGGTATTGCCAGCCTATGTGTTGCAGGCGGACAAGGTGCAGCCATTCTGGTTGAGCGGAGATGATTAAATGAGTACAACGCTTAACACGAAAATTGAACAAGAAAATGTGTTGGTCGTGCGTCTAGATCACCAGGACAAATCCACCAATACACTGTCACCGCTGACACTTGAAGAGTTGGGTGAAGTGATCACCTCGCTTGAGAAAGAAGAATGCAAACCGTCAGGAGTGATCTTTACATCTGGAAAACCGAACGTGTTTTGCAGTGGTGCTGATTTGTTCGAACTAGGACAAATGGAAAAAGACCAGCAACGCCACTTCCTCGAGTACGGCCAGTGTCTATTTGATCGCATTGCCAAGTTGCCCATACCGACCGTGGCAGCGATCAATGGCCACTGTCTCGGTGGTGCGTTGGAATTGTCCCTAGCCTGCAACTGGCGCGTGGTTGCAGATGACGGTTCAATTAATATTGGCCTGCCAGAATCCAAAATCGGTATTATGCCAGCTTGGGGTGGCACGACACGCCTCACTGGGATGCTTGGTCCGACGCGGGCACTGCCGCTCTTGATAACTGGCCGGACGATGGCTCCTCGCAGGGCACTCAAGGTGGGTCTTATTGACGAAGTGGTACGCCCTGAAGCCTTGATGGCTGCTGCAGGACGGTTGCTGGGAACCAAGAGGCCTGCGGATCGTCTGCCACTTGTTGACCGTGCAATCTGTTCGGCGCCGCCCCTTCGCGCGTTGGTATACCGCAAGGCGCGTATGGCAACATTAGATAAAACATTTGGTAACTATCCTGCTGCCGAGAAGATCATCGAGACATCACGAATTGCGGCATCATGTGGTCACGCAGCTGCATTAAATAGTGAACGTGATGCGGTCATCGACCTTATCAAAACTGATACATGCCGTAATCTCATGAGGCTATTCTTCCTGAGGCATGAGGCGAAACAATCAATCCGTAAGTCTATTGGTCACGATACACATGCGCTGGAAATAGAACATGCCGCAGTGATTGGCGGTGGGACGATGGGCGCCGGTATCACACACGCCCTGATACGATCAGGAATACAGGTCCGGCTTGTAGATGTTGATCAACACGCAATATCCGCCGGCCTTCAACGCATCAATAAGATGCTTACGGATGATCGCCGTGCTTATCGAATCAGCCCGCTCGAAGCAGAGCAAGCAATGCAACGTGTATCTGCCACAATGATCAAGAGTCTTGATGTTCACAACCGGGGTCTCCAAATCGCGGATCTTATCGTTGAAGCTGTGGCCGAGAAGATGCAGGTTAAGCATGAAGTGTTTGCCATGCTCGACCGTCTAACACGACCCGAGGCAATCCTCGCAACAAATACCAGTTCACTTAGTGTGGCGCAGATCGCTGAAGTTACATCTTCACCATCTCGTGTGATTGGCCTTCACTTTTTCAATCCAGTACCGCAGATGCCACTTGTCGAAGTTGTGCGGACATCTCACAGCAGTGATATGGCATTGCGGGTGGCCGTGGACCTTTCTCTACGGATCGGCAAGACACCAATTCTCGTTAAGGATGCACCGGGGTTTCTCGTTAACCGTGTGCTGTTCCCCTACCTGGCTGAGGCGATGATGATGGCATCGCAAGGTGCTCCGATCAATAAAATCGACCAGGCAGTTAAGGCATGGGGTATGCCCATGGGGCCTTTCGAGTTGATCGATCAGGTTGGCTTGGATGTTGCGGTTGCCATTCTTGATTCAGTTCGAGATCAATTGGGAATCACCGTACCTGATCGACTTCATCAAGTCCTCCAAGAAGGCTGGCTGGGTCGTAAGTCCGGTAAAGGATTTTACGAGTATCCCAAGAAGGGTCAGCCATCGGTCCATCATGACATGATCAAGCTATTATGTGGCCAGTCCGCAGTGGATGAGGATCAGGATCCCATGTCGAAGGTCCAATTGCGGCTGATACTGCCGATGTTGAATGAAGCAGTGCGTCTGATGGCAGAAGGTGTTGTTGATCAGGCCGATACGATCGATCTTGCCACGGTCCTGGGGCTGGGTTTCGCACCATTCCGTGGTGGCCTGATTCGTTTTGCTGAGACGATGGGTCTTGACCAATGTGTGACTGTGCTAGACGACCTTGTCGAACGATACGGTCAACGTTTTGCGCCACCACCGGAATTACGTGAGCTGGTGAAAAACGGGGGCAAGATCCAGGACATCAGCGGTATAGCGCAAACCCAGTATGCACAAGGTACGACACGGATACTTACAGGAATTACTACTCCAAAATAAGAAAGCCAACCATGGTACAACTCGCCAAACACGATCAGCAGCAACTCGACAAAGCCAAAGATCTTATTGACACCGGTCCGCTCAAGGAGATGGGGTTCGTGAGATCCTTGCTGTTTGGTCAACTTCGGTTTGACAAGGTGATGCCATATCCTTCTCAAGATGCCCAAGACGCCGAACGCACCAATGCGTTGCTTTCCGAACTTGAACCGTTTATGCAGACACAGGTTGATCCGGATGCCATCGATGCCAATCAGCAGATTTCTCAGCACGTGATCGATGGATTAGGCCAGATGGGGGTAATGGGGCTGACGGTGCCTCAAGAATATGGTGGCCGCGGATTTACCCATACTGGTTACTGCCGCGCACTTGAGCTGGTGGCGCGGACCTGCTCTTCAACCGCCGTGCTCGTCGGTGCACATCAATCGATCGGCCTCAAGGCACTGGTTTTAAATGGTACTGAGGAACAAAAGCATCGTTGGTTGCCAGGACTTGCATCAGGCCGTCAGCTTGCAGCATTCGCTTTGACCGAACCTGAAGCCGGTTCTGATGCAGCAAACGTTCAAACATCTGCAAAGCTAAGCGATGATGGTCATCACTGGATTCTCAATGGTGATAAGAAATATATCACCAATGGCGCTTTGGCTGGGATGATAACAGTGATGGCCCGGACCCCAATCGAAGAAAACGGAAAGATTAAAGACAAGGTTACCGCTTTTATCGTAACCCCCGATATGGCAGGTTTCCAAGTGGTGCACCCAAACCAAAGTAAATGTGGAATCCGCGGTACGTGGCAGGCAACACTACGTTTTAACAACATGGTTGTACCCCGTGAAAATATCCTCGGGGAAGTTGGGCGGGGTTTAAAGGTGGCTTTGACGGTTCTGGATTATGGACGTTGCACGTTGAGTGCTGGTTGCATCGGCGGTGCGAAAGTGGCACTGGAAATGTCGATTCGACATGCCCAGAATCGCCGCCAATTTGACCGTTCTCTCAGTGAGTTTCACTTGATCAAGCAAAAGATCGCTCGGATGAGCGAGTTGGTCTTTGCTGCAGATGCATTAACCTATCTGGCTGCTGGCATGGTCGATCGTCATGACGAAGACCTCATGCTGGAAACAGCTATCTGCAAACTGTTCTGTTCGGAGGCTTCATGGCGTGTCATCGATGATGCTGTCCAGATACACGGTGGCGCCGGATACATGCGCGAAAACGGCCTGGAGCGTATGCTTAGGGATGCACGCATCAATCGGATCGTTGAGGGCGCCACCGAAGTGATGACCTCCTTCGTTGCCCTGATAGGCATGAAGGAGGTTGGCGAGGATTTGGAACGCGTCCTACACGCTGCCCGCCGTCCCATTCACAATTTCGGGCGTTTGGCTACATTCGCTCGTCACGAATGGCGCGATGTGATTGTTGGTCCTAGTTGGACTGGACTGGACCCGCAACTGGCCAAGGAAGGCGAAAACCTGGCACGACTCACCCGGTTGCTCGCACGTAGTGTCACACGGCTACTCGCCAAACACCAGCAAAAGGTCCTTGACCTTCAGCTGCTTCACAGTCGCTTAGCTTGGTCTGTTATCGAATTGTTCGCGATGTCCGCTGTGATTAGTAAATTACAGTCCACGCTGGAAACGACTAATGGATCCGATTTGGACCCTCGTCAGCTAAACCATGATTTGGTGGTTGGCAAAGGATACTGTCAGCATGCTGCAGGGCGTATTCAAAGGCGCCTGAAAGGGCTATTTCGAAATCGTGACAAGCAACGCCTGACGGTTGCGGATGAAGTGTTTGACTTCTACGCTCACATGGATGCTGGTCACTAGCTGCCGATGCGCATAACTGGTACTAGCAAACTCTTGGGGCTGTCAGAAGTTCAGGTTCATGGCATGATGCTTATACTTCGTGCGCCAGACCAGCATACGAAGTATTGCCCGGATTGGTCCAAAACGGTTGGGTTCATGCCATCTGTTCCCCCTTGCCCCAGCACTCAAATCGTACATAGGCCTGGTTGCTGAGTAGGCAATACTCCAACCGACTGGCATCGGCTGTGGCCACACGTCGACCATCTTGGCTGACCGCCACGATACGGTGGGCATTGGATGCCTCAATCCGGATCTTTTGGCCGGTCACCTCGATTTTCTCAATGGTCACGCCGGTTGATGCATAGAAACGTCCTTGGTGCAATGCATGAAGAACCGCGTCAAGGCTAAGATTCTTGACATAAGCCGTAATCCAACCACACCCGGCATCAGCTTGGCCGTGGTGATCATCGCTGGCGTAGCCCCAGACACGCCGTCCGCTACTGAGAAGCATGTTCCATTTGTCAGTAGCATAAGGGCTTCCCGCACCACCCAGTCCACCGGCATTGAAGATTTCAATGCCTAGGTAACCAGTTAGTTGTTTCAGTGCTGCAATGGAGCAATGGCCAAAATCAACCCCGAGGTTGGGGTGGTTCATGATGGCAAATCCACCAGTGTGGTTGATCTGATCGATTACATGCTGGCGATCATGTTCCGGGTCAATCTTCTGCCGGGCTCCCACATGCGAAATATGTAGTCCATATCTTAGTGATTTCGTTTCCTGGAATGAGGATGAGTCCGTGATTATTCCAATCAGCGATGGCATCCAACCCATAAAACATGTCATGCTCGGTTAATCCAAGAAAACCATAGCCGGATGATGCCGCGTACCATTTGGCGGCATCATCCGGTTTGCTACGTGGTCTTGGATGCAGGTGTAGATTGCCGCGTATCCAGTTACCACCATCCAGATCGTGATAGGGGTGGTGTAAGTTGGTAGGCATTAGTGTTGAACTCGGTCAAACTGAACGTTCATGGTC
>CAUZIY010000097.1:0-11825 GCA_963579995.1 Phycisphaerae bacterium | reverse complement strand
CCAACCGGTACGCCTGCGATTTCATTTAAAACACGGACAGCTTTATGCCTTTTGGATCAGCCCCAACCACACGGGCGCCAGCCACGGCTACGTTGCCGCAGGTGGCCCCGGCTTCAACGGCCCCACTGACACAGTGGGTCAATTGCACTCGCCGGAAAACAAACGCCATTCCAAGTAACACCTGACCGTCACCGCTCAAACCTACTGCAGAACTCAATCAATCCAGAACGAAAACAGACTAGCATTTCGAAGTTCAAAACGCAGGCGTACCGGCACACCCACACATCGAGACAAGTCTGGCTGGTCATGCCACCTGACGGGGATATCAATTCCATCACCCACAACAGGTTGACATTGATCTGGAAAATAACCAGCAGCCATCTCACCATCACGATTGATCACCGACACTTTGATCTCACCATCCTTTGCCACATCAGTATTCATATGGAGTTGCGATCCGCAAAATACAAGTGGACGGGTTTCCAGGATCCCTGTTTTATCCCCAGCGCTGATCGACACAAAACGATCTCGCTTGAGCGTGGCAAGCCCTATCGCATTGTGGCTACGCTGTGATTCGGGAAGGTCGGGATTGTCGGTCTCAAGTGCAGTTGGTTTACCACCATAATAGATCCATATCTCGTCCCCGATCTCCAAGATGGAGTATGGCCTCACTTTGCTTGCGTCCCAGGTATCGTGCTTTGGATTAAAGTCCATGAATGGCTGGCCAGCCGCAACCCGCGTCCACACCTTGGCATCACGACTGCAATCCAACTCAACATTATTGGAGTGGTCTCCAGTTCTTTCAACGACATAAACATAACGCATCCCAATGTATATGCCCTGATAGGCAAAACCCGTATGACCATAGATCTGATTATGCCCTTCCCGACCAAAAAAGGTTGGTACCGGACGTGTCCAATGAATTAGGTCGTCACTCTCCATGACACCACGACACCGAATTTTCCCCGGAAGAACAAATTTCACATCACAGATGTACTTGCCCCGAATGGGGTCTGGCCAGAAAAAGGCCGTATCACCAATCCCATTGTTGGGATAAGGGGTGACCGGTTTGTCTAGATAGGTAACAACCCCCTTGGATACTCTCCTGGTACTCTCCAATCCCGCAATCTGGCAATACGACAAATCACCTTCCCAATGAATCCCATCGGGCGAAGTGTGAAGATAATAACCTTCGGGAATGGTATGAGGGCCACGATCAGGCAAACGTGCCTCGACACATACCATCGCCTTGAAACGCTTTTGAGGATCCGATTCCTCTGGTTCATAAAACAGACCCTGCAAAACACCATACGGCAACACGATATTACGTTGCTGTGTGCCGGGAACGACATACATATCCAGATTGGGTTTCTCCCAATGAATACCGTCATCAGATGTCGCATAACAAACCATGTACCGAATCAAATCACCCTTGTCTTCACGCAGATGATGTTTGGGATCAGAAACATACCACATCCGAAAGCAAGGTGGTTCATCAAAATGCAGAACAAGAGCGGGTGATATTCCGTTACCAATACCCTCCTCGGCCGATCGAACAAGTGGATTACCCGGATGACGACACGGCTCATGAACCTGCCGACGAACATCCTGTGCATCTGCGATTAGATAATTATCCAGAAATAATTGCCGATGATTATCGATCTTGAGCGGCATCCCTGACATGTCCAAGGGGAATACAACCTGCTCATTCGACAGGTTCCTCCACGTCGTCATCAACTGATCCATGTCAACCGGTTCAACCAGCAAGTTGTTTTCCATAGACATATCACCCATCGCACACATCTTTGTCAGAAGAACTCATCCTGCCACACGATACCCAAGAAGACCTCGGTTTAGAAATGCCAATACCGAAGAATCTCTTTATCGATCTCACGACCACATGTTCAGAAAAGGCGATAACCAAAACTTCATCACAGACCCATCAATCAATCCAGAACGAAAATAAGTCTGCATGACACAGTTCAAAACGCAAGCCCACTGACCTGCCCTGCAGGTCACCCAGCCCGGCGCCCCCATTCCAGGTGACCGGCAAATCAATCCCATCGCCGCGAACCGTATCACACTGCGCAGCACCATAATGGGATACCACTTGACCGTCACGATCGACCACAGCCACCTTCAGTTCGCCGCCATCCGCCACGTCGGCGTTGACATGCAAATGAGCACCGTGAAAGGTAAGTGGCCTCGTCTGCAGCATGCCAACCTGATCGCGAGCCTGGATGGACACAAAACGATCACGCTTTAGAGTAGCAAGGCCTATTGCATTGTCACTACGATGCGACTTGGGAAGATCCGGGTTCTGGGTCTCAAGCGCGGTTGGTTTGCCACCATAATAAATCCATATTTCATCCCCAACCTCCAGGATGGAAAATGGCCTTACCTTGCTTGCGTCCCATGTATCATGCCTGGGGTTAAAACCCATAAACGGCTCGCCAGCGGCGACACGGGTCCAAACCTTGGCGTCACGACTGCAGTCCAACTCGATATTGTTCGAATGGTGCTCAGTTCTTTCAACGACGTACACATAACGCAACCCAATGTAAATACCCTGATACGCAAAGCCCGTATGGCCATAGATCTGGTTTTGTCCTTCCCGGCCAAAAAAGGTAGGGACCGGACGGGTCCAATGAATCAGGTCATCACTCTCCATGACACCACGGCAACGCAGTTTTCCCGGAAGAACAAACTTCACATCACAGATATATTTCCCCCGGATGGTGTCTGACCAAAATATGGAAGAGTCCCCTATCCCATTATTGGGATAAGGAATGACCTTCTTGTCCAAGTACGTCACAACACCACGGTGCACTCGACGGAAGGTCTCCAGCCCGGCAATCTTGTAACGCGACAGATCGCCCTGCCAATGAATCCCGTCGGGCGAGGTATGAAGGTAGTAACCCTCGGGAATGGTGTGCGGCCCGCGATCAGGCAAACGCGCCTCGACGCATATCAGCGCCTTGAAACGTTTTTGAGCATCCGGTTCCTCCGGCTCATAAAACAATCCCTGCAATGTGCCGTACGGCAATACGATATTACGTTGCTCGGTGCCCGGAACGGTATACATATCAAGATTGGGCTTATCCCAATGAATGCCATCATCAGATGTTGCATAACAAACCATGTACCGGATCAAATCACCCTTATCTTCGCGCAAATGATGCTTGGGATCCGAGACATACCACATCCGAAAACAAGGCGGCTCATCAAACTGCAGAACAAAACCAATCGCAATTCCATTACCAATATTTTCCTCAGCTGACCTGACAATCGGATTATCTGGATGACGCCGCGGCTCATGTGTCCGTCGCGTCACATGCTCCGTGTCGGCGATGAGGTAATTATCAACAAACAGTTGCCGGCAATGGTCAATCCGAACCGGAATGGTCGACATATCCATCGGAAACATGACCTGCTCATTGGCCATGTTTCGCCATGCCGTGATCAATTGGTCCGGATCGAACGACTCAGCCAGTGGGTTTTCTGCGTGCTCATATTTCATGGCAATCATGTTAACGGCAACCACCACGCCCGTCATCGCAGCGCCCGACAGCTCTCGAGGCGACGTTCAATTTCCTGCTCAAGCTTTTTGTATTCCTCGCCTTGGATACCACCAAATTCTTTGGCCAGTTGCTGATCGGTGACCCCCTCCGGCAAACCCCTGGCCGAAGGGAACACATCGCCAACCTGAAAGTCAGCCACAATGCCTTGTTGCATTTGGCGAGCAGAGTACTCATCTCGTGTAGCCGCCAGCGCGAACAGGGTGCCGGCCCGATCGGCAAGCAGGTCAGCGAAGGAAAAGCCGCTACCACCCCAACCGGCATCCAATTCCTCCTTGAGCAGACCAACCGCATCACTGGCCACCCCGGTGGACATGATCGCCAAAACCGAACTCACGAAGAAGTGCTTAGTCCAATCCACGCGCCGGCGCAACGTCACACGGCCAATATTCTTTTCCGCTTGACGCTCGGCCACCTGATCAATCACCGGACCGATAAGCAGTTCAATCTTGGAATGACCCAACAGGAGGGCCAGGGCATAGATTGCAGCGCGATTTTCTGCAATAGGATCATTCCGCACGGATCGCTGCATGGCAAAGGCAAATGCTGTATGCAAAAATGCACCAAACCGTTCTTCACCACGTGGCATGGCGGGTGCACTCTCAATCAAGTGGTGGACATATGATCGGGTGGCCTCAATAAGATCAGGGTGAGCACCCAGCCGAGCAACCAAAGATGGAATCGCACGATTCCCAAAACCACCTGACCGATAAATAACCTCAAAGGCATCCGGCATCACTTTCAACTTCATGACTGAAGAGATCATTCCCATCACATCTGGATCACGGTGAATTTGGGTCCACATTGCATCCGACAGCCAGCGACCCACAATCGCCGGAAGTTGGAGCCGCCCGACCTGCAACCGTTCAATCCGCACATCCAGTTTCTGATCCAACCAATTAACGCCACTGGTGACCTGAAAATTAAGATACCGATCACCCATCCCAACCACCGGCACAGCCATACAAGCCAACAGTGTTGCACGATTTTCATCGAGTATGACCCTGGCCTTGCGACCTTGATCACCCAGGGAAAGACCCCAAGCGATCAACAGATCAATTTCACCTTCAGACAAGCGAAGCCGACGCGAATCATGGCCCATGGGACGATCAAAATGACTTTCCCGGACGATGGATACAAGCCTGCGCTTGTGCTTGGAAGTCACTTGTGCTGCTTCAAAAGCCAAAGGCTCAGCTTCCAACGCCACGGCCATAAACGCCACCGCGCCGCCGACCAGCAAGATGAATATAAACGCGAGCTTGGGAACCATCCAGATCCATGCCACAAAGCCTTTTTGCAGTTCCCAAACAAGCCAGGCTCCGACAAAAGAAACGAGCATGGGACACAGGAGCAGCTCCGGCGCGACATACCCCCCAGCAGCAATCGGCTTAATTGCACAGACCAACAGGCCACACACCACCCAGGCCCAGGCAAGAATACGGCCGGGACTTAACCCCCGCGCGGTTCGTCCAATCGCCCATGCAACAAGACCACCTAGAACCAAGTATTGCGATGCGATCATCAACTGCTCAGCAACCATATCGCCCAGCCAGACAACCAATGCATCCGTATCTTGAAGGTCCCAGAAAGAAGGCTCAGCCGAAATCTGTCGCCGTCTCAACGTGCCGTCAATACAAAGCGCAATGACATATACCGCCAGGATGAAACTTGCCGTCCAACGCGAGGCTGTCACGTTCAAATCAACATGACCATCCTGAGGCCCCCGGGGCTCCGAACCCTTCATGCCATCATGCATTGATTCTGCCATGAAAGATCTCGAACACCAGTCCACTGTCAATAGAAGAAGGCTGTACCGTAGGCCTATCGGAGAAACGTATCAAATACAAATCCGAATAATATTACCGTGAGGGCATGATTTGCAGCCAGGGGAGGCTGGATCTACATTTGCAGGCGATTTACCGCCTCTAACGCCCATGGGTTCTTTACACATAACAATGGAGCACACCGCATGACAAGTGGACTACATACCTGGAGCCTCCCCAACCCAATCACCAACAGGCGTATTGGCCCAGATACCAAGCCCCCCCGCGCAACCAAATCACCAAGTATTCATCTATGGGGGGCCTGCACCCAATATTTGCCAGCCAGTTTCGTCCTTCATAGCACCCGAACGATCAACAACATACGAATTGATGCATCTGCACTGCGTTGTGGCCGTCATCGAATTGCGCCAGACCAGGTTGATCTACATATTGTCAAATGCTGGTACATGGCTGGACTCGGTGTCTGGGCAGATCCACGAAAGTCAACCAACGCCGAATTTGATGTGTTGGCCATGGGCTCAAAACCCGACGCGGGACGAGAAAATCCGGGAATCGATGGTGGTGGCTATATCATGAGCCGTGACCAGTTACATCTGGCACCGGAATTGCTGCTTAAAGATGATGAATTAATTGATTTCGATCGAAAGCGCCAGGATAACATCTACCGATTCACCGGCCTGCCAACCGACTCACCAAAGCTCTTGCCCTTCCAACTACGTGCCAATGAATCCAAACAGATCTGGGTCACGGTATATCTGCCACCCGATACCGTCCCCGGCCGATACCAAGGCCAGATCCGCATCCGTGCACCAAAACGAGCATCGATTGCCATTCCCATCACCCTTGATGTCACCCCCATTCAGCTGGATCAACCAGCGTTGCAATACATGCAGTATTACGACAGTTTTATTACGGCACCTTGGAGTAACATTTCACACTCCAAATACCGCACCCCCCAGCAGATGCTCGCTGAACTGTGCGACCTGCGGGCCCATGGTGTCGAAAACACGACGGTCTGCGAACCCATCACTGGCGACCAACCTAACGGCAAGACCTTTGATTTTTCCAATATAGACCGCGTGATGGACCTTCGTGAAAAGGCCGGATTCCCCGTGAGGAAACAGACATTGTTCTGGACCCCGAAAACCACATCATCGGGGCGCCCCGATATGCTCACGGACTTCTACAAACATGATCCCTGGATCATTGACAAACCCTTTCTCCAGAGAATGGAACGAACGATCAAAGCGGTTTTGCGTTGGTCTAAACGACGTGGAATTCCTGAAGTCTGCGTGTATGGTATTGACGAGGTTCAGGACCAGAAACTCAAAGCTGAAATCCGCGCGTTCAAGGTCCTCCAGAAACTCGGCGCTAAAATCATGCTCGCCGTCAGCCCCAATTTCCATGACTACCTGGGTGACTATGTGGATGTGGCCAATGTTCAAGGTAATCCCCACAACCCCAAACAGATCCCACCACGTGTCATCCGCCGCATCCACGCCAAAGGCGGACGTATCTTCAACTACGCAAGACCGCAGACCGGAGAATGTCGCCCATATGCGTACCGGCGTAACTATGGAATCGACATGTACACCAGTGGCATGGACGGACCGTGGCCCTATGGCTATCAATGCACCTCTGGACGCTACCAAGCCTATGATCGCATTCACACCACCCATGGCAGTTGGCTAAATCACCCATTTTCCTATCCAACCACCGATGGCGTCATGATCACCTGGGGCTCGCAGGGATGGCGAGCTGCAGTAGATGATGTACGCTACATGACAACACTCCAAAACATGGTCGATGCCGGCGAAGGAACCGGAGCCAATCGCAGCAAAGCCAAGAAATTCCTTAAGGGTCTTGACAGCGACGGCAATCTCCCAGCCCAGCGGCGTAATGCGGCGCAGCTTATTGAGAAACTACATCCCTAACACTTCACAACAAGTTGCCATTTAACATCCACGATTCATTTCCTGATCCCGGGCGTGCGTGGAAGCCAAAAGACCTGGTGGCAGACAGAAGGGACAAAGGCCCCAAGGCCTCCAGGAGCACCCTCCCATGCAATGTTGCCAGCCCACTGACCAACAAGTCGCCCTTTTTGATCGAGATGGCGCCGTAACCCTTGACACGCCATTAACGAGCCGGCAGTTGAAAGACGCTGCGGAACTCATGGATCAACTGCTGCCCGCTGTCCAGCCGACATCCGATGCAAAGCCGCGTTACCGTTCGGGGCGAAGATTCCTAATGGAGCCAGCGTTTGTCCGGATCATTGAACATCCATTTTTTGAACATGCCGCCAAAAAACTGCTGCACAGTCATGACGTGGTCATCGCCAGCGCCAATATCACCAAGACACCACCGCAACCAAACATCCCATTCAAGATCCTCACTGAACATACGGACCAGGTCTTGCGCCTGTCTGACCTGAACAGTATTCCACGAAAGATGCAGATCCATTTGTACATCTGGCTCGCTGATGTGGATGAGCAATGCGCCCCTTTGATGTATCGACCGGGAAGTCATAGACAACTTGCCCAACACATGGCGGACCACCCAAAAACGGATCCCCTACCGTGGCTCAACTCCAATTTTGTCAATGTCTCCAAGGACTGCCCGACCCCCGTGATCACAGGCACCGGGCCTGACCAGTGGCCAAATCTTGTCTATGCTGACCCTGTCCCCTGTGTCGCCCGCGCAGGGCAAATGACTGCAGTCAACCTGGCCACGATTCACAGCGCCTCAACAAATGCCTGCCTTACCGCCCGTAAACGCTTAAACATTGGTTTTAGACCCAAGGGGGTTATGGTCGGCGAGATGCAAAAACGGGTTGAAGCTCGTGATACATATTGGGCACAACTGGGAAAGGTCATGTCACCCGACCGCCGACATCTCACCCGTAATGATGTGAAACCCGCCACATGACCGTCATGGTTCACAGCCTACAAACTGCAAAGCAAACCAAACACCCACCCCATTACGCGACAAACGCGAGCACGACATGCAATAAGCACGGGACGCAATGCCACAGCAGGCTTAACGTCCGGAGTCCAGGTACATTTGTTTGACCATACTCCGATGTGTAAACTCTAATTAGTCAAAACCGGATCTTGGGACCAACCACCTTGAACCAGCAAGACTATAAAACTTGCGACCGCCATCACCACATGCATAGCAGCAATGGGCTGCAAGGCGACAAAGGGTTGCACCACAAGACAGAGGACGAAATTCCCCATGACATCCATTATTGAACCAGCAAGGAATACACCCATCGCGCATGATGTAGACGTTGTGGTTGCCGGCGGCGGCGCTGCGGGTTTTGCTGCCGCAGTGGCTGCGGCACGGGAGGGCGCTTCAACAGTGCTGGTTGAAAGCTTTGGCACACTGGGCGGATGTATGAGTGTCGGCGGCTGGAATGCCGGCGGCTTTTCAATCAAAGACCTGAATTATGAAAAATTCCGTAAAACCGGATGGTCGGGATATCTCACCTACTTGGCCACCAAACAGGAAGTGGGTGATGAAACACTTGACCAGATGCGGACATGCGGCCTTGCCGGGGAGTGGATGACCAAGATCTTTGACATGGATGATGATTATGGGCCACGGCACAACTTAGCTGACACGGCCAACCGCATTGGATACATCTGCGGACAGATGGTTCACGAAGCAGGCGTCACCATGATGCTCAACACCTATGCAGCTGATGTCATCCAAGGTGAGGACAGGGTGGTTCGGGGCCTCATCGTTGAAAACACCTCGGGCCGACAGGCCATCCGCGCCAAAGTTGTCATTGACGCGACCGCCAACGCAGCCATCGCGGCCCGTTCAGGCGCTCCGCTCATGGACAACAATTGGGAACCAAGTCTGAATATTACCTTTGGGTATGGCAATATTGACGCAGAAAAATGGCAAAAGTTCGTGGCTCAGCGACCGGAAGTACCTGCAGAATTTAACGAGTGGATTGACAATGAACTGCTACCCCAAGCAGGCTATACCTGGTTTCGGCTTTTCGCTCATATAAACCGCTTAAGACCCATCGCCGATCTTGTACGACAGGCCCAGGAAAACGATGGCTATCACGCAATAGGCAAAATTAGCGAGGCGGGAAGAATTGCACTGGTCTTTCCCTGGGAGGGCGGTAAGGCACCAAAAAACGGAATGTACTGGGGGCGGGCAGACATTGACGGCAAGATCGACACCCTGTCCGCTGAAGACATGACCATGGTCGAACGTGAAGCACGCCGATACCTGATGGAAACCGGCCAATTCTTCCGGAAATACCTGCCTGGATTTGAGAACTGCTACTTACTCTACTCATCAGCCTATATCGGGAAACGTGGGGGCCGGGCCATTGAAGCAGAACGTGTCATTACCCCAGAGGACATGTTTGCAGCTCGCCGACTGGATGATGTTATCTCTTTACACGATGACAGCCGATATCACACAGACCACAAGCCAAGGGGTGGGATGCATGATCCTGACGAGCTTAACCAACCGACCGACATCCCCTACCGCCAACTGCTTCCAAAGAGAGTGGAAAACCTACTTGCCGCCGGGGTGAGCGCCCACCGCAAGCCGCCCAACATCCGCGAGCGGACAACCGTGATCGTCATGGGACAGGCTGCTGGCATTGCAGCCACCATAGCCGCCCGGCAAGACGTCTTTGTACGTGATATCGATGTGCGTCATCTGCAAAGAAGGCTACAGGAAGAAGGTGTTTATCTTGGCCCCGCAGAGCACGTCGAAGCATTGCTCAAGACACCGGCCAGAACCAGCCTCAGCGGGATTAAGAACCGTTCTTTCCCGCCAATCAAGTGATCGCCATTCCTCCGTTTCTACCAAAGCGAATGATCTAGCATCCAGGCGACTGCGATCAACCAACTTCCATTGGTGGCCATGACCATGCAATATCTAAAGGAATCACAGAAAACCACCCCCATCATTGCAGATGTCGATGTAGCCGTTGTTGGTGGCGGTGCCGCCGGTTTCATCGCCGCCATCGCTGCTGCCAGAGAAGGTGCATCAACGGTACTCATAGAACGCTTCGGCACCCTTGGCGGCTGCATGGGCACGGGCGGCTGGGCCGCAGGCGCCGTTTACTTCTCTGACTTTGACCGTACGCGATTTCCCCCACACACGTACTACGGCTGGTCCGGGGCCTCGCGACAACTCGGGCAGGAAAACATTGACTTCATCCGGACCTGTGGCATCACCGGAGAATGGATTGCCCGGGTTCTGGATCTTGACAAGCAATTCGGCCCCAGCCCCCACCGTGTCGCCAGTTCAATGCGGGTCAGTCACGTATGCAGCCAAATGGTCCAGGAAGCCGGCATAGACTTAATGCTTTCAACCTACGCTGGCGACCCAATCATGGAAGATGAGCATATCGTTCGCGGACTGACTGTACATAACACCGATGGCCGCGGTGCAATAAGAGCCGGCGTGACGATCGACACAACCGGAAATGCGGGATTCGCCGCTCGAACGTATGCGCCACTGATGCAATGCAATTGGCAACCAAGCATGAACATTACTTTTATCATTGCCGGATGTGATGATGCCAAGTTCGCCGCTTTCATGGCAAACCGCCCAACGGTTCCTAATCACTGGAACCAATGGATAGACGAGGTGCTTATCCCCGACGCGACTTACACCCAAGGTCGACTGGGTGCCCATCTTAATCGCATGCGGCCCGTAGCCGATCTGGTGCGTCAGGCCCGTAAAGAAGACGGCTACGAAATCATAGGACACATCGGCAACATCGGCCGCATCGCCGTCGTCTTCCCATGGGGTGGCAAATGCCCACAAAACGGGCTCTTCTGCGAACGGGCTGATATCGAAGGCAAGATCGACACCTTGGATGCTGAACACATGAGTCTCGTGGAATACCATGCCCGTCGGTACATGACACAAACCACCGGGTTTTTCCGTAAATACGTCCCCGGTTTTGAAAATGCCTACCTGCTCTATACCTCACCTTATATTGGCACACGCGGCGGACGCGCCATTGAAGCAGAAAGAGTCATTACCGAAGAGGATCGGGATGAAGGACGCCGTTTCGATGATGTCATCTACGAGTTTGGCGAGGGATTGACCGAACCAAGCGATGTCCCCTTCCGCCAGCTCATTCCCAAACGCGTTGAAAATCTTCTTGCCGCCGGTGTCAGTGCACACCGAAAACCGCCCAATCTCCGCTGCCGCGAGAGCGTGATGAAGATGGGACATGCTGCTGGTATCACAGCCGCGATGTCCGTGCATGCTGGCGTTGTACCACGGAAAATTGATGTCCATCAATTACAGCAGAAACTTATTGATTCCGGCGTCAATCTCGGTGATGCCTGCCACGCCACATAACAGCATAACGCCAGCCCATACACTCTAAATTCATCCCTGTAGTCCAGTCCACCGCAGACACCTTACGGGGACGCTGGGTTCGGCAACTCGTTGTATACGAACACTCGGC
>CAUZIY010000096.1:0-11958 GCA_963579995.1 Phycisphaerae bacterium | reverse complement strand
TCAGAGGGTGCGGACTGTGATTGCGTCCCGGGCCACACCGTGGCCACGGCTGCGTTTTTGGGCAAACCAGATTCTTGGCTTTCATGGGTTGAATTTGGGGCTGACAGTCAGGTAATTTGTGTCCAGTCGGCGGTTTTGGGCAAGATTTTCGGAAATACTCTCGTTAGAGCCCTAATGGCTCTTTTGCCAGCCTCATTTCGGGATGACTTGCCACATCTCCCGTGGATGGTAAATTGGCTGTCTGAGCTAGACAGCTAGGGATTCCACGCGTATAGTGACGATGTAGTCAGACCAAAAAATAATCGGCTCTGCCCTGCCGATTGGTGGCTGCCCCGCCGAACGAAGAATACCATCCCGCCTGGCCTTAAATTCCAGATAGAGGCGTTAACTGTGAGTGAACGGACCGACACGGCCTTAAATCAATCGATGTCGGCAGAGCCTCGTGGGAGCTCAATTAAGAAACAATATTACCCAGATACTCGTCACGTGTGGCGGGCGATTCTGAAGATGAAGGGGTATCACATCGGCTGTGGTACGGGTGCTGTCGCGTTCAACGCTCATCGAGTGAGCTGTAGCTAAGATGTAGTGGGGGTCGATTGTCGCACTAGACCTTAGCGATACCTGTTTGTGAGGTATACCCAATTGGCAATCGTGCAATGTGACAAGTTCAATGAGGGAACGCTGCGATGCGCAAGCGTCGGTCAAGAAAATACAAGCAGGGTAGTTTAGCGAACTTAGAACGCCTGGAACCGCGTCTACTCTTGACGACGCTCTTCGGTGGCGAAACGTTCGAGTACCAGTCTGCGGCGCCTGGTGATCTAGACGAGGCCGGGCCAATTGTCCGCGTACGGGTTGACGGTAATGCCACGGTCGAACTGCTGGCTGCAGACGTGGGCAACGACAACCTGCCTGCCTTTTCTGGTATTCCCGGATTGATTACCGAAAGTAGTATTGGTCGTACGGGCGTTCGGGTGCTTGGCGGTATCGGGGGTGAAGATGGCGTAGAGACTATCGGTCATACACCGATTCACAACGCCGGCATCTCCAACGTGTTCCTCGATAAGGTGTTTTTGCGGGAAGGCACAGCGGAGATTGATTTTCAAGCCATCGCCACCACCGAGGAAGGTGAAACATTCGGTATCAACAGGGCCGGGATCGAGATCGTTCAGAATGAACCGGATCTACCGGTCATTCAACTTGTGAAGTTTGACCGCGAGGTTTTTCTTGATGAGCGGTTTGATCCTCCGGCACCCGTGGTTATTGCTCGTTTCCAGGCGGATCTGATTGAGCCAACACTTTTGGCAGATCGCGCAGCCTTCCTGGGAAGTGGTCAAATCAATGGTAGTCGACAGGCTATAGCGGTCGATCCGACGGACGGCATGATGTACGTCATTGCGGAAGACAATGCTTCCAATGCAATCGATGGGGCGGATTTCGTTGGCTTGTATCGTGTGGACCTCAACGCCGAAACAGTCACGGAAGTTGGCGCTGGTCTTGGTGGGCGGCTCGAGAGCACCACGGGCGTGCCCATTGGAAACGTACTGGCAATGGATTTCGATGAAAATGGCCAGCTATATGTGATCACTTTTGACGTGGATAATGATGATGATCACGATGCGGTAGCAGAACTGTTTGCAGCCAAAGGCGCAGCTGTCCCCGCAAATCTGGCTGAAGGCGAAGATAATAATCCAAATATTGCGGGTGCTTTGGTTCGGGTGGATAAGACGACGGGTGACTTTGACCCTGTTGTGGATGTTGATTTTATTTCCATTGGTGGATCCCGTACCCAATATGAATTCTCTGCCATGGCGGTCAATGACGCGGCGTCTGCGCCAGTGCTTATGGCTGCGGCCCGTGTCGAGCCGAGGGCGGGAGCGGAGGTGGAGCCGTCGTTACTGGTTCGTGTGCCAATCGCGTTTGATGGTTCAAATCAGGTTGAGGCCACGTTGGTTAATGATATTGACGGTAACCGAATCATCGAGGGCATGGCCTATTCAACATCCCTGCTTGGTGAGCAGGTCCTTGTGGGCATGGATCTTAGCCAGGCCGAACCAGGTCTTGGTGGTGGGCCACTTCCGCAATTACTGGCGATCAACGCCAACAACGGTGTTGTTGCGGCTATTAGTAAAGCGACATCAGCTAACTTGCCTGCCTTTGCACTGACAAGTTTTTCCGAGGTAACTGGCGAACGCCCGGTGCTATACGCCATGTCGTCGGGTGCCAACAATGTTTATGTTGCGCGTGGCTCGGCGGTTTCCATGCCAGTCGATGAAACGCAGGGAGATTCACTTATTCCCGAGGGCGGCTTGAGAGGCGCCGATTTTCATCCTGGTGCACTTAATCCGCAGCGCCAGGGTATCGATCTACCAGCAAGTGGTCGCCTGAATGGTATCAGCTATACGGCGAGTTCCAATGCCTTGCCTGCGGTTTCGGATGTCTCGCCTGAGGCAACGATTGCTGTAGGGCCCAGTTATTTTGCTCAGATGGTCAATCAGGATATCTCCTTTACATCGAAGACCACTGACAGGCTGGAACTTGCCCAGCCACTGACCACCTTTTTTGCCAACGTTCTACCGGAATCGGCTGTCATTAGTGATCCGGTCGTGGTTTATGATGAGTTGGCTGATGGTCAGGGTCGCTTCGTCGTTGTGGCCTTGGCGACGGACCTTGTTTCCGGGGTAGATAAATCATCTCTTCTTTACGCCGTTTCGGATACGACTGATCCAAACGACGGCTTTAGTGAGATGCACAGCATTAATATTCATGAAGATTCGTTTGCATTTCCCGGTACTGGATTTGTTTATGGTGAATCGATGCGGCTTGGGTTCAATGCGAATGCTCATGTGATTGCTGTCAGTATGCATTCGATTGTTGCCCCGGAAGTCGTTGATCACACCAATGTGATCACGATTGATAAGTCGGTGGTGCTTGATCAAGATCCGATCGGCACCCCTTTGGCGACTTTTTCAACGGATTTGTCCAATACCCATTACGCTGCTGTTCCTGCGATGATGCACGATTCGAGTCCAGGCGACCCCATGTGGTTGGTGAGTATTGACCGTGCTGACAACACGGTTATCCAGGTGACGCAACTGGATGATCCGGGCACAGCTCCTGTTGTGGGTGCAACCACCGATGTGGCAGTGATGATACCGTTCAATGCGCCTACGGATGCCTCTCAGCCAACGGGTGATGTGATCGACACGGGTGATCAGCGTGTGCTTAGCGCTGCTTGGCGTGGCGGCGCTTTGGGAGCGGATCCCGATCGTCTGGTCTTTACTCAGACAGCAGATTCTGCAGCCGGCGATGCCCAGGTTCGCTGGTATGAACTGGATACAAAGGATCTTGCCGGTGGTTTTGTCCAAGAAGCGGTCATCAATCCTGGAAAAACGCCAAATGGAAATGGGATTTCGACGTTCTATCCGGTGATCGAGATCGCTAAAAACGGGGATCTCGGTCTTACCTATTTGCAGTCTTCGACCAATGAATTCTTGTCGATGTACATCACGGGACAGGACGCGGATCAAGACTTGATCAACAGGATGCGTTTCGGGGCGGCAGCTAGATCCGGCGAGGTTCGGTTGACCATGCCCGGTGGATCGCCGGTTCTTGCGGGTCAATACGGTGGAATTGCATTGGATCCGGCGGCGTCAGGTGATTTTTGGGCAACGCACCAGTTTTCTGTTGCGAGCCAGTTCAACAATAACTGGGACACATTCATTGCCAACTACAGATTAATCACACCGGGAACAGGTCCGAACGTTGATGATGGGTTGTTGTTCTTGGCGGCATCGATGGACGATTCCCCGAAGTTCTTTAAATTAAATCCCCGCGCCCGTAATCGGACCGCAATCCTCAACAGCATTGAACAACTCGGTGAGTTCGTTGCGTTCAATATTGAAGGCGATGACCGTGAATTTACGTCAATTGTCTGGGACAAAAATGATATCGATGGTTCACGCTTGATTGGTTTTGATTCATCCCTTGGGGATCTTTCTCTCATCTCCAAAATGCCCGGCAATCCAATGGTGGATGTCGAGGATTTGGTTCGCGTGACTTTTGGTCAGGGCGAAGATGCGGAGGAGGTCACATCGATCACGGGTCTTGCTTTTCTGGATGACAGTTCAGACAAGTATGAGCAGTATATCTACGCTATTGATGGCTCGGATAATCGACTGTTTCGTATTGATCTGCAGACCGGCAGCGCGATTGTCACTGGGACGGTTTTAGATATCGACGATATCGATAACCAGGATAGTCCCATCTACGACGACACCATTGAAAGCGGCCCGGTGGCTGGCGCGAGCCTGGAGGGGCTGACCTATAACCCGTTGATGATTAATCCCATCACGGGCGAACTCGGTGCATTGCTGGCCACCGATACACATTCCGACGTGATGGTGTTCGTCGATCATCGTATGCGACCTGAAAGTGCAGATGTTTTTAATATTTTTATTTCACAAGCTGATCCAGATGCATCCATCGTGCTTGCGGTGGTTCCGCCCCGCAATGATCCAACCGAGTTTAATCCACCGGCTCGCTATATGCTTCCATTTAGTAGCGGCATTGAGGGATTACGCCTTGCGGTGGCAAACAACTCTGAAGGTTTTGACTCAGAGGGGGTGGACGATTTTGTCATCGAATCACCCGATAGCACAGGTGGTGTCCTTATTGGGCGGCGGACCGAAGATGTAGATGGCGAGAGAGAGTTTGAAGAATTATTTCCAATTTTCTCTGGTGAGTTGACAAGGGATATTGGTACGCGGCCACTGTTATTTGACGATTTGCCTGATGAAACTGACACCCTGTCTGCAGGGGTAACGGTTACCTCAAGTCTTTTAGATTACAGAACTCGACCTACGAGCAGCGAAGGCCTTCTCGCCAGCATGTTGGGTTTCAACTTTGATCGTATTGGCGCCTTGGCCATATCGAGAGACGGGAATCAGATCGTAGCGATCGATGGTGATGGCTCAGATTCACTGGGTGAATCATTGCTTAATTCACAAGGTTTGATGGGGGATCAAATCTCGTTAATCGATCTGGGTAATCCACCGGTGGTGGCCGAGGGTGAGTTTGAGATTATTGATCCGTTGACGGAACTCGTTGTGGATCCTGAGGGTCTGATGCCGCCGATGGCAATGATGCACCAAGTGACCCAAAGGGTTCTTGGCGGTGCGCAAGGCATGGATTTCGGTGACCCCAATAAAGACGGTTCCGAAGAGATCTATGCGATTTATGATGATGGCAATGGTCCCACTCTCGGCCTGGTTTTACTGAGTCGTGGGGGTTCGAACAACCTTTTGACCGGATCAGAATTCCTGCCGATCGGCGCGTTGTTGCCAGGCGCTACGGCACCCAATGTCCAAGCAATGGCATTCTCACCGCATGATGGTGTGAATGGTAATTCCGGGTTGCAAGGGCTTTATTTCGTGGCCGTACCGGATCTGACTGGCGATCGCACCATTGAGGATCCGGATCCTGAACTATATCTGCCTCCGGATCGAAATGCGTTTCCAATTCTCTACGAGATCCAGTATTCGGTTGGTGACGGTGGTGTTATTCAATCGATCGACGCCGTGCACCAAATCGGGCACGTGGTCGTGGATCCCGAAGGTTCATTTGAGTTTTTAGAGGACCTGTTCGTCGATGTGGGCGACATGGATTTTGATCGCCAGGGTCGTCTATATATTCACGATACCCGTCGTGGGCGTCTGATTGATCTTCCTCTTAACAGTGAAACCATTGTTCTCGAGGATGACGATCCAACTTCCTCGCTCGTTAACCCGACAATTGGAGCAGTGGTGACTGGTCGCATTGTGGCGACGGATCAAGGTTCCCTGCCACCGACGATAGGAGCGATCTCGTTTGATTTTTCTGCGACCCAGTTCTTGGGGGCGGACAATTCCGTATCGCGACTACCACTGAAGACAGTGATTGATGGGTCAATTGAAGATGCCCGAATCAGTCAGGAGTCGGCAATTCTCATGACCTTGAGTGGTTTTGCTAGTGACTCAGCCGAGCCGGTTGATATTAACAAGATCCTTATCGGTGGAACCGTATTGGGACAGGTCAAGTCGCAGGGTTCCATGGACATATTCTACGCCGGCTGGATATTGACAGGTCAGTCGAGCGGGCAGACAGCCGGCGCGCCGGAACGGACGGGGAACTTTTCGGTTGCCGGTGACCTTGGAAGTCTTATTACCATCGCGCCTTTTGGTACTGGTGGGGTTACTGACGATGATGGCGAAGCCACGCTGGAAGATCCTCAGTTTCTTACCGGTGCAGGACTGCGGGTTGGTGGTAAGTTGGGCCAGGTTCGTACCTTTGATAGTTCATTTGCAGGTTCGATTGATGTCGTTAATGAGGCGATCGGGCCGGACTTTAGGGGTGGGGCTGATAGGTTCCAACTGGAAGTTGAAGGTCGCCCGCTGGGTACGGAGTATGAAAATGAAGAGGGGATTCGGTTCGAGGCAGGTGAACTGTTCCGGCGGGACGGGGTCTTTTTTAACGATTCTTTTGAAACGGCCCAGCGATTAGCATCGACACGTACCGAACCTGGAGAGCCAGACCAGATCTTGGTGAGTGGGAGTATAGATACAGATAGCTCACTTGGTGACCCGAGTGATTTTTATGCCATCAGCCTATTAGCTGGACAGACGGTTACGGTTAACGGGTTTGGGCAATCGGATCTTGGTTTCCAAGTCTACGATCCAGACGGACGTATTATTGCGTCTTCCAGCCATATAGTCGCATCGGAATTGGAAGTTGCTCTAAGTCAGCCCATTGTTTTCACAACGGATCGGCCCGGAGAACATCGGATTGAAGTGTCGGGGAGCGGGGCCTATCAGTTCCAGGTCCAAGGGGCTGGTGATATCGGCCTCGGTGGCCTCATCGCCGACCGTCATATCCTTATGACGGATCCAGGGGCGGCAGTGATCGTCAGGGATGGTGATTTGGGTTCGCTTACTGCGGGAGGGATTGTGACCAGTCCCGGGATCTTGGCCGTTAGGAATGGCAACCTCAGATCAATTGATGCTTTCTCGATCGGTTTTGCGCGTGCGGGTATTGGGCCAGTAGAGGCTGGCGGGGCGGTGTCGATTGATGTGCCACAGGGCAGTGTCGGCCTGATCCGTGCGTTGGGTAATGAGGCTTCGGAGTTTACGGATGATCTGATGCCCGGATTGTTGCTAACAAGTGAAGCGGCGATTGGTGGTGATTATCAACTCATTGATTCGGCGGGACCATTTACAGGCAACTTGATTGCCAACGGTGGAATCGGGGTCATCCGGGCGGCTGAAGTTGATGTCCGTACGGGCATTTCGATATGGACGGTCAATGCCGATGGTGTAGGCAATGACGGCATCATTGATTTGATTGATGTTAGCGGTACCTTGGGAAGTCCTTTGGGTGGGCCCCAAATCACGACCGGACTAGGTGGAAACGTGCGTTATATGCGCGTTGGCGAATCGGTATTCCAAGACACATTCTTTGGTGCGGCTAATTCAGCAGAGACAACATATGCTCTTGGCGAATCGGTGCGTATCCGTGATGACGGGGGTGGTTATGTCACGCTGACGCCGTTTAGTACATTCCCTGAACTGACCGATTTACAGGAAGCAACAGGTGCAATTCCACCCCCACCGGGTTCGTTGACGGTTACAACTTATGGGATTCGTGGATCGGGCGGTAGTGTGGTGGTAAATGTTACTGGCACTGAGAATGTAAGGGTGACGGGTGAGACATTTAATAACACCCGGCCACTTGAAGTGAGCCAGATTACTGTCGGTGGTCAGGGTCGGCCGGTCGTGGCAGTACCAGTGAATCCGCTGGAAGAGCCAGAAGAAGGTCAAGCACGAAATATACAGTTGGAGCTTGCGGGCATTAATAACCAGAATGGCCTCGCAACCTTCAATGATCTAAGGGTTGGGATTGAAGGCGATGGCCCGGTTGATGTGTTCGATATTGTCGGTGGGAATTTCACAAGCATCCGAAACCATACTAAAGGTGAGATTGTCAATGTTGACGCAACCACCGTGGGGTATTTGGCTGCTGGTGGCAACATCGGTTTGGCCAAGGCGCATACGCCAGCTGCAGTCAATGGCATCAATATTTTGACCAATGATCCGCGCCCACCAAGTCCAGCGCCGGTTGTTACAGAGCAAGATGATCCTGAGCAAGCTGAATTTTCAAACCCTGCCATTCTGGCTAGTTATCCATTTAGCCAGCAGCGGAATGGTATATCTGCTGTTCATGTGCTTAGTACAAGATCTGATCAGGCGATTGGTAATCTCTTGGTTAGCGGTCATCTGGGTTCCGTGACGGCAAATGCGGATCGCATTAATGTGCCCGATGAATTTGAAGGGATTGCTGCGCCAATTCGTGCGCTGGGGAATATTAACCACGTTCAGATTGGCGAAGGTGTCGCTCCAGGTGGCACCGGTGGCTTTGCTGCTTCTGGTGTTTTTGCTGGTGGAATAATGGATGGTGGGGGCATTGCTGGTAAGTCGTTTGATTCGACATCCACCGGGGCATCCAGTGATGTGCCGGAAGTGCCTGGGATGGAGTCCGCTAGTTGTAACAGCGCGATTGGGGCGATCGGCACAATTGTGAACCAGGGGATCGGGTCAGATATTCGCGGTCCTATCGGCGGTACGGGTGGCGTAAAAGAAATACGACTTACAGATGGCTCCATTATCGAGACAGCCGTCTATTCGACATATTCACTGCAGGATATTGCACCCGCGGTGACCAATGATAGTCGTGCAGTCACATGCTCCGCGGTTGCTTTAGGGACTGGACCTATTAGTTCAATCAGAACGGATGGCATTGGCGGCATTATCGGTTCGTATATTAAAGGTAGTGATATCGGGCCCGTTACCGTCAAGGATGGATTTGGAATTCTCGCAACAAGTTTTGAGACGGAATTTGATGGCGAAATAGATGATATTCGAGCAGATGGGTACGGCATTCAGTGGGGCTTTATTGAAGGCGGGACGTCGGTGGGTGATTTGATCGCCACCGGCCGGGGTACACAGATCCCAATTGAGACCTTCAGCCCGACGGTCCGTCCAAGTGAATTTGATCCCGGTCGCGCCAACGTCCTTAATGACATTACGACCTTCCTGGGTGATACATCTGGTATTGCTGGTTTGATTAAGGATGTAGATGCAAGGGCCAGCCATGATCTTGGGACTGTTTCGGCATTCCAAATTCTCAATGAAGAGAATGTCGGACCGAACATGACGCTGTCGTTCGCCAACTCAATCAAAGCCGTTAAAACGCGGGACGTGGTCGATGGTCTCGCATTGACAACGGGTAGTTTGGGATTGTTCCAACCCAAATCGGATGTTTCCGCATCACTCATTACCGTAGCGGGCCGTTTGGGTAAGTTTACTGTGAGGGGCAGTTTTAATGACGATTCGATTCTAAACATCTCGGGGCCCAATGGTCTTCTGAATCGGTTCTCGGTAACCGAGAATTTTGACGGTCAAATTAATGTAGATGGCCGTGCAGGCCGGATTGATGTGGGTGGCGATTTCGCCGGCGCTCTAAAGATTGACGGCTCTAACCCCAAGGGACTGGCGCTTAGGACGTTGAATGTTGGTGGCACGCTGACCGAGGGGGCGTTCTATGTCGATGGGCACGTGGGTACGCTTACCTTCGCCAACACGTTAGGCACCGCCGATGAAGCTCTTGTGATCAATGGTAATCTGGCCAAGATTCGCGTAGGGACAGACAGGGCAATTCATGGATCTGATTTTGCCCTGGATCTGAGCGTTGACGGTGATCTGAAGGTATTTGAGGCCTTTGGTACGGTGACAGGTGATATTTTTGCCCGGGGTGATGTCAGGAAATTCATGGTGACGGCGGATCCTGTGACCGCGGGGACAGATATTTTGACCGGTAAAATTGATATTCTTGGTAATGCCAGCCAGATCTCGGTGGTTGGCGGCAATCTCGGTGAAGATGTTTTCTATACCGTAGCCGGTGACATTAACCAATTTAAGGTTGTTGATGGCGACATCATGGATGGCGCGGTGATTACCTCGTCGTTCGGTAACATCAACAATATAACCGTCAATTCAGGTGGGGTATTCGGTTCGGTACGCGTACCGAATGGGTCAATCAAGGCTCTAACGGTGTTAGGTACGGATCTCGGTAACAACGTTGATCCGGCTACGATCGAAGCGCTTGAGGCGGGCACAATTCGCATTAACGGTTCCATGATGCCGGGTACGGATATTAATATTATTGGGTTGCTGTCGAATTTAATTGTCGATGGTTCCGTCATGGCTGGTGCGACCATCAATGCGGGCGCTGCTGCAGCGATCCGGGTGGGGCTGGATATGGCCGGTTCGATCCGGTTGGGTCACAATGAAAAGGGAACCAAACTGGCAGTTGGAGGCAACCTCGGTGGTACGACGGTGATTGATGCTGATACAAGTATCGATGTTGGTGCGGATATTAATGCTGATGCGAGCGTGTTTGTTGGGCGTCATCTGCCCAAGCTAAAGGTTGGATCATCGCGCGACACACTGGGAACTATTCGAGGCAATATCTTTGCTTCCAAGTCTGGCGGTCAGTGGCAGGCGGAGGCCGTAGATGGCGGTGTGCTTACGACGGGATTTAACCTCAGTCAATTACGTGTGGCTACAACGATCAGTAACAGCTTGATCCAAGCGGGTATTCAGCCAGGGGTTGATGGGACTTATGCGGCCACGGCAGCCGGGCGAGATTTTGGTGAGCAGAGTACGATTGCATCCATTGGTAAAGTCATAGCCGGAATGATCAGTGATAGTATTTTGGCGGCGGCGGGCAACTTTAACCAGTTGACGATTGGTGCAGGACTGGTTCGTTCATCAGTATCCAGTGGTTTGAGTGTTGGCAGTGCTGCAATTAGGGGTGTTATAGATGACGACACGCCATTGGCCACGGATGTTGAGCAGAATGCAGCAAGATCAGGTACTGACCGAGAACTGTTCCACGGTCATGTCAACAAGGTGTACGTCGGCCAATCGGCAATGCAGGTTTCAGCTGTTACAGCAGGTGTTGATGCTGGACCTGATGGTGCTTTTGGTAGTGGTGACGATAGCGTCTTGTTCCAGATTCCAGGACGGCGTTTGCCTGATGGCGGCGGACGCAGCGCCATCGGCGAGATTTCAGGTGTTGCAGATGCGGCTTCGTTTATTCTTGCGGATTCGGGAATTGATAAACGGACCAAGTTTGTTGGCGGCAATATTTCCGAGAATATTTCTTACAGCCTCGATGACCTAACCTCCGGTTTAGATGCTGCCGGTGCGTTGGAAGCCTTACAGGGTGTCGCATCGCATGAGGCACCGTTTACGCATGACGGGCTGAGGGTTTCTTTGGATTCCAGGCGTGCGGAGGGTGCTACGGTTACGGTTTATGACGATATCCCAGGTGATGACCGTATTGACACGTTGGTGGTACGTGGGACTGATTTCAAGTCGGTCATTGCAGTGACTGGTGGCGGCCAAATTGGTCGTATGCTGACCGGGGACGATGTAATCTTTGCGGAATTTAGGTATGACGGGGTCTTGGCAGGGGATGGCTTGTCAGCTACGCCGGATCTGTTCTTGGACGGTCCTGTTGATGTCTATTCAATTGGAACAGTCGCCGCGGGCTCAACGGCCAGGTTTGGTGGTAACGTGGATGTGTTGAGCATCGATAATATTGAACAGTCATATATCAGCGTAGCTGGTGTGGCTGGACAACTTAATATCGCCAATGGTACCGGTGGAAATGGCTTGGTGGTGAATGCCGGGCAGACGCCTGTTGGATCGACAGTCAGTCAGGTGAGTATTGATTCGAACAACAACACTTGGATTTTTGATTCGCAGAGTGGATCGATTTTGCGTGTTGATCTTAATAGCGGTGCGGTTTTGCAGGGACCATTTGCAACGACCGATTCGTTCACCGCGAATCCCATCACGATCA
>CAUZIY010000095.1:0-12018 GCA_963579995.1 Phycisphaerae bacterium | reverse complement strand
CCCAGATGCCATGGCAGCCACACTTTTACATAATCCTGAACTCGCCAGTTTTGCATGGGAACTGCGATCTGCTGAAGCGCGTATACTCCAAGCCGGACTACCCCCCAACCCGAAAACTGCAATCGAGATGGAAAATTTTTGGGGAGGCGGCGAACTGACCGGCACTGACAGCGCCGAGATAACCTTCGGAATCAGCCAGAGCTTTCTTCCCGACCGAACAATTGAAACGCGGACCCGGCTTGCTTCACTTGACCATGAACTTTCTGGTTTTGATTACGAGACAACTCGTGTCAATATTCTTACCGATGTCACAACCCAATTCATTCATCTCCTTCGAGCGCAAAGACAGGTCACGCTTGCCAAGCGTGCGCATGAACTTGCGATGGATGTCTTTGACGTGGTTACCAGGCGAGTTCAGGCAGGCGACCTATCGCCGGTTGAGCAAAGCCGCTCCCAAATCACTGTTTCAACAACCGGCCTGGGCCTCAAGCAGGCACACAGCATGTTAGAGGAGACCCGTATCCGACTTGCTGCCTTCTGGAATTCAACCAGCCCGACATTCGATCTTGCCCAAGGTGATCTTGACGGGGTAGCACCAACCCTGCCAACCGCTGACGCAATTATCCAGCTCATAAGCAGCAATCCGGAGATTGCGAGATGGGCGGTCGAAATATCCAAACGCCAAACAGTTCTTGAACTGGCCCGGCTTGATGCCCTGCCCGCCATTACAATCGAAGGTGGCCTTCGGCATTTTAATGACACAGATGACAACGCCTTTGCCGTTGGACTCTCTCTGCCCCTGCCCCTTTTCGACCAAAACCAGGGCAGGCGCCTCGAAGCCATGCACAATATCAGAAAAGCCCGTCATGAGTACCGGACAGAAGAACTGCGGGTACACATAACACTTGCCGCAGACTATCAAACGCTCCTGGCATCGCATGCAACGGTCATGACCCTCAGGAATAATATTCTTCCCAATGCCCGAACTGTATTTGAAGCCACCAAGATGGCCTTCGAGGAAGGGAAGCTAGGCCATCTCGACATCCTGGACGCACAACGCACACTTATTCAGCTAGAGGCCAGTTACCTTGACGCGCTTTGCATGTTCCATATCTCCGTGTCCAGGATTGAACGGCTCATAGCACAACCCTTGGATGACATTCCATGCTCTCAACCATACGGACAACTTCCATGACCACAAGATGGCCAATACACAGCTTGCACCGACCCCTTTTAATGTTCCCTTTCCTTGGCCTTGGCCTATTCCTTGGCGGCTGCGATGACCACGCGACGCACAACACCCACCAGGACATTCATGAAGGACACTCAGATCACCAGGGCCACGGTCATGCGGACCATGACCAACCCGACCATCACGATGCCCACATTGACGACGGAGAGGACCATGATGAACACGGTCATGAAAACACTCTTCGCATCGGGCATTTGGAACAGCAGGAACTGGATATCGAAATTGCTACCGCCGGGTCGGGCAACCTTACCTTCAATATCAACCTTTCCGGCGAGTTCGTCCTAAATCCGAATAACGTCGCCCACATTGTCCCGAGAGTTTCGGGCGCTACCCGAAGTGTTCATAAAAGTGTTGGTGACCGGGTTGAAAAAGGCACCCTCCTTGCAGTCCTGGACAGCCGTGAACTTGCACAAACCAAGGCGCATTTCCTGGCGTCTTTATCCAAGGAACGAATCGCACAGGCCAACTTCAATCGAGAGGACAAGCTATGGAAAGCCCGGATCAGCTCTGAACGAACTTTTCTCGATACAAAACAAAGTCTCGAGGAAGTGAAAATTGCCCTTACCCTGGCAGAACGCGAGCTTCATGCCCTGGGGCTTTCCGAAGCGGAAGTGGCAAGCCTTCCAACTGAACCAGAAGTCCAACATACCCGCTACCAACTCCTCTCACCCATCAGCGGAACGGTCATCGAACGACATGTTGTCCGGGGTGAGGTCGTCAAAGAGGACACCAATGACCCCGTCTTCGTGATCGCAGACCTCACCAGTATCTGGCTGAATCTCACGGTTCACACCACTCACCTGGACCAGATCAGGCCTGGACAAAAGGTCATGGTTGCACTTGCGAATCAGTCGAAGCCGCTCACTGCCACCATTGACTACATCACCCCGCTTATCGACCAATCAACACGCACGGCAACCGCCCGCGTGGTGCTCCCGAACCCAAACGGCACACTTCGACCTGGTAGTTTTGTTACCGCGCGACTGGCTTCAGATCCTGTTGCTGCGAAAATCATGGTTCCAACAACCGCGATTCACACCATAGACGAGAAGCCCACGGTCTTCCTCCAAAACGACCATGGCTTCATGCCGGTTACCGTGAAACTCGGCGCCGCCAGTGAAACCCACACCGAGATCCTTTCCGGACTGAAAGCCGGCGATTTATATGTTGCCCACGGAGGCTTTGTTCTCAAATCAGAAACGATGAAATCTGAACTTGAACATGCAGGTCATGCCCACTGATGAAAGATGACTCATGATTGATCGCATCATTGATTTTAGTCTTCGAAACAAGCTGCACGCTGTCGTCCTGGCCGTAATCGTCATGATCGCCGGCTACTATGCGTACCGCAGCCTTCCAATCGATGCCTTCCCAGATGTTTCCCCGAACCTTGTACAGGTCTTCACCATCACCGAGGGACTTGCTCCCGAAGAGATCGAGCAGTACGTCACCTACCCGATTGAAACGGCGATGGTTGGCCTCCCGGGCATCACCCACATACGCAGCATCTCAAACTTTGGGCTCTCAGTCGTCAATATCTACTTCAAAGACGACATGGACATCTACTTCACGCGGACGCTGGTTAACGAAAGACTCCAGCTGGCACGCGAGCAGATACCCCATGGGTTCGGTGAACCGGAAATGGGGCCGATCGCAACGGGCATGGGCCTCATCTTGTATTACTATCTCGAGGACACGACCGGCACCTATACGCTCGAAGACCTTCGGACCATTCACGATTGGATCGTCAAGGTCCAACTTCAAACCGTTCCCGGAGTAACCGAGGTCCTGGGCATCGGGGGATACGAAAAGCAGTTCCAGGTAGACATCGACCCCCAGGCATTATTGCGTTACGACCTTTCACTACACGAAGTCATTGAACGCATTGACAAGAACAATATCAGCGTTGGCGCGCAGTACCTGACAATCAATGCTGAAGAATATGTTGTTCGCTCAGAGGGGCTAGCACATGGCGTAGATGACTTGGCCAACATTGTCGTCAAAACATCCAATGGGCGACCGGTGTATCTACGTGACATCTCTGAAATCAAGATCGGCGGTGCGATCCGGCGCGGACTCCAGACCTTAAATGGCGAAAAGGAGGTCGTCGCCGGCATGGTCGTGCAACTCTACGGCACGAACGCATCAACCGTCATCAGCCGAGTTGAGGAAAAGGTTAAGGACGTACAGAAGGCACTTCCACACGGCATCCGCATTGTCCCCTACTACCAGCAAAGCGAACTGGTCCAGGCTTCGGTTGCCACGGTTCGCAATGCATTGCTTCAAGGAATTGGACTGGTGGCACTGGTGCTACTGGTCTTCATGGGTTCCCTCCGTCCTGCAATCGTCGTCGCGCTTTCCATTCCATTTTCAGTTCTCTTCGCAACACTCGCCATGGGATACATGGGAATGTCCGCCAATCTCATGTCACTGGGTGGACTCGCCATTGCGATCGGCATGATGGTCGATGGCGCTATTGTCATGGTTGAGAACATCGATCGCTTATTACGAATATCAGACGAAAAGGAATCGCGAATCAAAATCGTGGCACGAGCCGCCCATGAAGTGGGCCGTCCCATCGTTTTTGCGATCGGCATCATTGTCATTGTCTTCCTGCCGTTAATGACGCTGCAAGGGGTTGAAGGAAAAATGTTCCGGCCCCTGGCTTACACCGTGGCGCTTGCAATGTTCGGGTCACTCATGTTTGCCATTTTTGCCGCCCCGGTTTTTGCTGATCTCTTGATGCGCCGAGCCCGTCCACACGCATCTGTGCCTGGTACGTCACAGGAAAATTTACTTCTCCGAATGTTGCTTGCAGCCTACCGCCCGCTCATCGGCACCTTCATCAGGTACCGGGCACTTGCGGTGGGATTGGCAGTCATCATGCTCGCGGCCGGCGTCGTGATTGGCCCCCGCCTGGGAAGCGAATTTACACCCCGGCTCAATGAAGGTGACCTGATTGTAAATCTCACCATGGCGCCATCCATCTCGCTCGAAGAGACAGCCCGCCTCACAATGCTTGTCGAACGTCGCCTCATGCAGATTGACGAAATCCAGTCGGTGGTCAGTCGTATCGGACGGGGGGAAGTCGGGGCCCACGCCGACCCCATCAACGTCGTACATGCACTGGTGGTCCTCAAGCCGAAGGAGCAATGGACACCAAACACGAACCAGGCAGACATCGAATCGACAATTCGCGCCAAGCTCCATGGCATGCCCGGAGTATTTGTCAACCTTACCCAACCGATCCAACTCAATATTGATGAACTGGTCGGCGGCGTAAAAGCACAACTCGCCGTGAAACTCTTCGGTGAAGACTTGGACATGCTCAAGGCCAAGGCCGACGAAATTGGCAGCGTGCTCCAAGCACTTCCCGGCGCAAAGGATATCCAGACCGATCAGGTCATTGGCACCCCCCAACTACTGATCCACCCAAATCGAGAAGCGCTGGCACGTTATGGAATCAACATGGCCACGGTGCAGGAAACCATTCGCGTAGCCATTGGAGGTGTCGTTGCCGGCCAGGTCTTCGATGGTATTCGACGCTTTGATATCTACGTCCGCTACCAGGAACCTTACCGAGCCAACCCGCAGGACGTGGGATCACTGCTCATTACTTCACCTGATGGACAGCGGGTGCCACTTACTAATTTATCCACCATCAGAACGTTGGTCGGGCCTCGGCAGATTACCCGGGAAAACAACCAGCGATTCATCACCATCCAGGCCAATGTTGTCGGGCGAGATATTGGCGGATTTGTCACGGATGCACAAAAGGCGATTGATACAAAGATCACACTTCCGCCTGGCTATACCCTCACATGGGGCGGTCAGTTCGAACTGGCTCAGCGAGCCAATCAACGACTCATGGTCGTCATTCCAGTTACTCTCGGGCTGATTTGCCTGCTTCTGTATTCGAGTTTCAACTCAATAAAAAACACATTCCTGATTCTCTTGAACATACCACTGGCACTGGTGGGCGGAGTAATCAGCCTGTGGCTACTGGGTGAGAACCTGTCAGTCCCGGCGTCCGTGGGTTTCATCGCCCTGTTTGGCATTGCCCTGGAAAACGGCATGGTACTGGTCGCCTACCTGAACCAACTGGTCCAGGAGGGAAGGACTATAGACGAGGCGTCAGCCGAAGGGGCATCCGTTCGCGTACGTCCTGTTTTGATGACAGCCCTGACAACCGCCCTGGGATTGTTCCCCCTATTACTAGCCACGGGCACCGGAAGTGAAGTACAACGCCCGCTCGCCACCGTGGTCGTGGGCGGACTGATCACCTCAACAGTCCTCACACTGCTTGTACTGCCAGCTCTCTATAAATGGTTTTCAGGCCCAGGCTCCAGTCCACCCCATGGCAATGTGGATGCGTAGAATCAAGCCCGTAGCCGTGAAGGCTGCTTTTGGCCTCACCCCTTCTCCAGGTAGAGTAACTGCCTGCACAGTTTCCGACGTCTATCCAAGTAGGTGCAACTGTTAAAATAGAAGGTAACGCTCCGTCCCGGGCTGGCATCATGGACCTTCAAAGGTCATACACTTTTGCAACGAACGCGGATAAAGCCAACGAAAACAGCTTTGATTACTGAACAGCAGATCCAAACCTTCGAACAAGATGGCGCCGTCACCATCGACACACCCTTGACTGACCGACAACTGGCAGCCGCATTAGATCTAACAGACCGCCTGTTACCACTCGCTGAACCAAGAGATGGCCAACGGATGCGATATCGGGTGGGAAAAAACAGCCTGCTTGCCCCACCGTTCGTCCAAATTATTGAACATCCGTTTTTCGAGCAGGTCACCAACCGGCTGCTCCATACGGATCGTGCCGTTGTTATTGGTTCAGCCGTTGGCAAGACCCATCCCGAACCCGGGGCCAAGTTCAAGGTCAGTGAACACACTGACATCACCTATAGCATGGCTGACATGACATCTGTTCCCCGGCGAATGGATATCAGCTACTTCCTGTGGCTTTCAGACGTGGATGAAAAATGCGCACCTCTTATCTACCGGCCCGGAAGTCATCGGCTGATCGCCCAGCACATGGGTGAGCTGCCCCGCTATGTTCACGTGCCATTCGAGCCCGATGATTATTGCAATGTCACTGACATTCACACCCTGCCCGTCATATCCGCCACCCATCGGGAGCATTGGCCTGACCTGGAATACCCCCAGCCAGTTCCTTGTATCGCCCGGGCTGGCCAGGCAACCATCATCAACCAGGCAGCGATCCATACCGCCTCAACCAACCGGGGAAAGACCTCCCGGAAAACCTTTATTATTAGTTTCAGACCCCATGATATTGTAATCGGAAAAAAGAAAACCAGGCTCGAAAAACGAAGACAATATCTTCGCAACCTGAAACACCAATTGTCACCAGACCGGCGACACCTTATTCCAGATGATGTGTAAACAGCGGAGCGAAAACGGCGAACCTTACCTGGGTCGCAACCAAAAAGACAGCCCTTGACGGCTGCCTTTTGTACATGGCACAGTAACTTTACGACCCACCTTCGCGAAGCCGCCGTGCTTCTTCCCTGGCCCGACGTTCCCGGTCTTCAAATTCCTTTATTTGCTTTGCACGATGAATGGCATCCTCCTGTTCCTTGCGCAAACGCGCCAGCTCGGCTTCTGCCGCCTCCGCCTTCTGGCGGGCAGCCAGCACTTGCGGGTCATCCACCGATTTTCCGAAGGAGATCAGCTGACGCCTTTTTGTTTCAGCTTTCTGCTTGCGTTCCTGGGCGCGCTCGATCGCCTGCTGCCGCGCAGCAGCCTGATCCTTGTCATCTGCGCCGCCAAGAAGGCCGCCGATCAGTGCCCCGGACGCAGCTCCAATGGCTGCGCCCTTACCGTCTTTATCAGACTGGTGGCCAATGATCCATCCGGCAATTGCACCTGTTGCAGCACCCGTAGCAGTCCCACGTTGGGCGTTTGGGCCCATGCTCTGGCAGCCACTGAGTACGAGAATGACGAGTAAAACGGGAACCGGGGTGTGTATTGTTTTCATTGACGAATTATATGCAGATAAATCGGTAATGTTAAGCCCACGTTCCATGCTGCACCGGCACCGGTTGTTTCCTTTTTTCACCAACTAGCTTCAGAATTTCCGAAGAGCATCCACCATGTCTTTTCACAGCAACATATTTCCATACGACCCAAGATCCTCACAAGACAGACAGACAGACAGCGAACAAGCGCCCATGACCTTATCCATCTACAAATCCCAGTGAATACTAATCCGAAGCCGAGGATCCCCGCCGCTGTATCTCCGTGTCGATCATGGCGAGTTTCTTCTTCCCGTTCTCGAGGGCAGATGATCTCTCCATAAGATTACCGATCCCAAAATCACCGAGAATGGCAAAGGCGTCGCGATGATCAAACCCCGTATTCTCAACCTCATCAATAAAAGACTGCACCCGGGCACGCTCTTGATATAGCCCCTCTATAGTCATCGACGACAGATCAGTTGCAACATAGACTCTGCCGTATCGTTTGGTTGCACAACCACTCAATGCCACCACCGCAGACAAGAAGACAATGCTCCACATGATTCTCATTGTTGTTCCCTTCAATGTGATGTGACTCGCAAACATATGAAACCTTCGAAAGAAGAAGCCGTAGCCTTAACAGAAATGACAACCACTGTTTTACCAGAAGAGATGGCAATATACCAGACAATCCGTGCCGCAGGCCACGACTCTAATTTACTCCATGCCAGCAGGTGGAAAACGACATGCATGACCGACGAACAGCGGGCTCAAACACCAGGACAAAACAACCGCCCCTGCGATTGGGGGGATTGCCCAGTCGCACTGATGTTGCTGCTTGTGGCCATCTTGACTGGAGGGTGCGGAAGCACGGAAATACAGACGGCGGACGATATCGTCGCAGCACTCGAGAAAGAAGGGATCAAGTACATAACTGTCGAACCGGCCGACATGTCGCAACTCAAGAAAGTCACCATAGACGAGGCCGTGGTGATGACCCACGACTCACTGCATGTCGAGATATTGAGAATTGAACGCGATAAACACTTTAAAATATTCGCGGGGATGGGGATTTTTTTGGCTGTAGCAGAAACCAAAGCAGGGAAAACTTTTGCCGGCAGACCGGACATATTCGCCAGCCAGCCGTTTATTATCATCGTTCGCCAAGAACCCGAGAAGGGGCAGGTGAGAGCAGCCTTAAAGAAGATTTTCCCGCCAAACAAGGCACACAAATGAGTCTCGGCAGGTAGATGGGTAACCGACCGGCGACACCTTATCCCAGGCGATGTGTAAATAGCGGAGCGGGAACGGCGATCCTTGCGCAGATCATGAAACCAAAGACAACCTTTCACCCTTGACGGCCGCCTTTTGTGAAAAGTACAGTAACTTTACGAACCACCTTCGCGAAGACGACGCGCTTCCTCCCTGGCCCGACGTTCCCGTTCTTCAAATTCCTGTATTTTCTTTGCACGTTGAATCGCATCCTCCTGCTCCTTGCGCAAACGGGCCAGCTCAGCTTCTGCCGCCTCCGCCTTCTGGCGGGCAGCCAGCACTTGCGGATCATCCACCGATTTGCCGAAAGAGATCAGCTGACGCCTTTTTGTTTCCGCTTCCTGCTTGCGTTCCCGGGCTCGCTCAATCGCCTGCTGCCGCGCAGCAGCCTGATCCTTGTCATCTGCACCGCCAAGAAGCCCGCCAATCAGTGCTCCGGACGCAGCCCCAATGGCTGCACCTTTACCATCTTCATCCGACTGGTGGCCAATGATCCATCCGGCAATCGCACCTGTTGCAGCACCCGTAGCAGTCCCACGCTGAGCGTTTGGACCCATGCTTTGGCAGCCACAGAGTAGGAGAATGACCAGTAAAACGGGAATAGGGGTGTGTATTGTTTTCATGGACGAATTATATGCAGCTAAATTTGTGATGTTAACCCCACGTGCCATAGTGCTCCGGCCAACGCCTCGCCAAACCCTAACCATGGAACTTCACTCACCATGTAAATAGTCGATTTTCAATCATCTTTTCCCGCTATTAAACTGGGCAATTATGCTTGCCGGCATCCAGCAATGCCAGGAACCATGACCCCTTACCCTGCACAGGTTCACCGTACAGGCAAGGGTCCCTGATCCTTGAGCTGCACATCAAACACAGGCCATGACTATTCCGGAGATTCCAGTGGAAACCAACACAGTGAATAAATCCACACAAAGTGGTGGGATCAAAAACCCGCTTATCGGCGACTGCCTCTCAACTAGGATCGCAGCCTGCGTCTTGATGATATGGACCGCCACACCAACACCTGTCACAGGCAAACCGGCCCAGCAAGGCTCAGCTCCAAAGGTTTTATTCGCCACACAAGGTCGTGCGTCAATGGATGTCGTGGTGGCAGCGGGTGCGTCGGAAAGGGTAAGGGAACATGCCCGGACCCTGTCGGACTACCTATCGCGCATAACAGGTGCCCAATTTCACGTCACCACGGGTGATGGCCAAACGGGCATCGCCGTTGGGCTGGCAACCGACTTTCCTGCTCTTGGCGCCGAACAATACATGACACCGCCAAGCCCATTCGACGGTGACCGCTACCTGCTGCGGACGCATACCCATGGCCTGCATGTTATTGGCAAAACCCCCATCGCCGTGTCCCATGGCGTTTGGGACTTACTCTACGAGCTTGGGTACAGGCATTACATGATCGGCGATGCTTGGGAAATCATTCCCACCCACCGGGAGTTGTCATACGCCGTTGATCGCCGAGAAATCCCAGACTATCGCATCCGCCAAATCACACGCGGTGCCCGCTGGGTACACTGGCCCCTCACGCCTCAGACTCGGGATTGGCTCGTCCATAACCGCCTGCTGAGCCCCAACCACCTCGTCCTCAAACATATTTATCAATCAATCATCCATGATAACCAAGCGGCATTTGATACCAACCCGCAATACCTAGCACTCCACGATGGCCAGCGCCAGGGAAATAAGTTCTGCATCTCGAATAAGGACCTGCGTCAACTGGTTACGGATTGGGCTATCAACTATTTTGCACGCAACTCCCAAGCGAATCACCTTTCACTGGAGCCGTCAGATGGCGGTGGGTGGTGCCAATGCGACAGATGCAAAGCGATGGGATCCGTGACTGACCAAGTCCTTGCGCTTACCAACCAGGTTACACAAGCCGTCAGCAACCGGTTCGGGCCTCGACACATTATACTTCTTGCCTACAATCAACATGGTGCTCCACCAACGCTGCGTGTTCACCCAAATATCCTTGTACACGTGGCGACCTCCTGGCTATATGGGTATAAACCGGACGACCTGCTGCATGCATGGAGTTCCCAAGGGGCGAAGACGCTGGGTATTTACGAATACCCTGACGAGTTCAACCGCACCCACAACCTTCCAGCCCGAGCGAGGATCGCCAGTCCGGATTACCTAAAAAACACGCTTGGAACCTGGCATCAGCGCGGAGCCATGTTTTACTATGGGGACGCGGCCTACAGTATTGGCGCCAATGGGCTGGGACTGTACCTCGCATCCCAAATACTTTGGGACACCGAAAAGGTCGACCATGTTGATGTGCTGGTCGACGACTTCCTGAACAATGCGTTCACAGACGAAAAAACGCCCATGAGGCGGTTCTTCGAAGTGCTCGAAACCACCCCGACACATGCCGCCCGCGACGTTGCCGACTACCAGTTCGAACATGATGCCATCGCCGAGAACAACCGCATGGGTGTCATGTTCAAGGCACTACGTGATGCCTTCTCATTGACATCCACCAATGCCGTTCGCAACCGCTTAAACCAGCTGTTGCTGTACACACGTTACGTCGAGCTCAGTACAGAAGTCCTGCGCAACGAGGGAGCGCCCTGCCCCAAGGCGGTCAATCAACTCACCGAGTTTGTCTATCGAATCCGAAAGCTACCAGTCATCAGCGCGTACTGGTACTTACGAGAAGCAGCCAGTGCAAATGACCCCGCCCCACGGATCGATGTTCGATCAATCCTCATGGGTGACGAGCCTTTTACACAACAGGAACTGGGCGCCATGCTCGAAGCAGGCGTTCGCCGATGGTCAAATTAACTGCCTGCTTGCTCCGCCACAAAAATTCGATTTGGATTAAGGAAAACCCTTAACGTCGCCTGCACCCGGCCAACAGCATGCCCATTACAACAAGCGACAATGTTGCCGGTTCAGGCACCAAGGCCAACCCGGTAACCGTTGCATGGCCGGCTGACCAGTTGGCTCCAAGGACGCCAAGGTCAGCAACATCGACAAGCCCATCACCATTAAAGTCACCGTCAGACTCGGTCATACCAGACTGGTTGAAATTTGCGCCCAGGATCCCAAGGTCCGCCACATCGACAAGGCCATCACCATTTGCATCTCCGCCAAGCAGGAGTTCCACCACTCGCAATTCCCCCCCCACCAGCAGATCCGAATGATCCCAGCCAAGACCCGATGAGAGCGAAGGCAGGTTTATCGTGGCAAACCCTCCTGACAGCGAACCGTAATCCAGAAGATCAAACATATCATCAGCACTTGGCGAGAATCCATCGATCAAGACGACTTCAAGGGTGCCGTCCAGATCAACCATGTCCGTCACATGCACCTGGTCATACTGGGTACCTGCCGTGGTGCCCCCCAGTTCCATCAGCAAGGTGCCCCCGGCTGCCTGGGTATAGCTACCATTGATCGATGCCGTCGCCGGCGAGGCACCGGGCGAAAAGGTTCCTGCCGTGACCTCCAGATCTCCAGTTAGGCTGACAACACTTAACG
>CAUZIY010000094.1:0-12026 GCA_963579995.1 Phycisphaerae bacterium | reverse complement strand
CTCTCATCTTGGGAAAACCCTTCGGTTTCTTACGAGCACCGATATTCGGTACGTTCTGGCTGAAGGGGTCAAGGGGCCCGGCTCATTGCTACTGGCACCCAAGGGATTGTCGCCGTTTTACTATAAGTCCCGTGTGGCTGAACTGCTCAACGAAATTACCATTCAGGACCCAGTGCAAGGACAGGATGGTTTGATCGGTTTCTTTAGGGATGATCATGGCGGCCAGTATTTCATGATCGTCAATCTTCGTCACGGAGAAGATGTAACCGCCGATCAGGCAGGCATGGTCCTGACGTTGCAATTTGCGCCCTCGGTGACAAAGGTTGCGCGGTTGTCGAGAAAAACCGGTGTGCCGAAGGAAATACTTGTGCCTAAAAACGGTCGGATCCAAATTACACTTCCCGGGGGGACCGGCGACCTTTTTAAATTCGGTGACGCCACCTTTGTGGGGCTGGGTAACCCGGACTCATCGGGTCGTAGTGCAAGCATCTCTGATCGTCCTATGGCACGGGAGAAATGAATGGGCAACGGGGTGGAATCTTGAAGAAAAAAATGGTGGGATGTTGGCCGGGTATAACCGTCATGGAGACTGAAGTCACCATCAGTTATTAAACAAAGAAACACTACATGGCTTTCACCAATTGCCTGCTTTGGGTGTCTGTGCTTGTGGCAATTCTTGGTGCTTATTCTGCCAGCCTCAAGATCAATATGTCTTTCCTATTCTTACATAAATCGATGTTTGGGGGCCTGCGGTCGAGTATTCACATTTATTGAAAACCAGTATATACGAGGGTATAATTACGATCCACGTCACGAGAAGACGAGGTTAAGCATTTCGCACTGGAATGGAGTATTGGAAGCAGTTGCGTAGTACACAACAATCAGGACGGGAGATGCCCATGTCATTTCCGGCAATACTGAAGCGACCATGTTTTTTGGTAATGGTGGTGTTTGTACTCACGATGGCTGCGCCGGTATTTTCGGAAATCGTGTCTTTTCAGCAGGGGACCAATGGCTATGACAGGGGCCAGGACACGGCAATTCGGTGGGCATATTCGGTTAATTTCGGGGACACATCTGAAATTGATCACATCCACCCCGGTGATAATGGTGCATATGAGATGAGAAACACCAATGGTGGTCGTTCAGCAATTCTCGAAGTGGGCAATTTTTACCAGCGAGATTTGGGGGCAGTGGGTGGGGGTATTTCCAGCCCGGAAGCCGGACCGACATACCGATATTCAAGGATGATGATCAGGTTCCGTGATGTCTTAGGGACCGCGTCGGGCCAGGTGTCACCTGATTCTCCGATCAAGAAGGCTACATTGAAGTTGTATAACACACATGATCTTGGTGCTTTGGCCACGGCGGGTGGCGGAGCATATTCCGATCCAACGGCTGGCCCAATGGGCACCCAGTATCCTAATCCCCAAGCCGAACCCAAATTGAATGAAGGGAAAATATCAATCTTTCCGCTTATGACCCCAATCAAATACGGCAAGTCAGATGGTGCTGCAGCTAAAGGTGAGGTCACCGCTGAATGGAAGAGACGCGAGCGTGAACTGTGGTCCACTATTATCAATAAAGGGCTGTGGGAAGATAAAAACAATCCCCTCATCGCGCAGTTTCTAGGGCCCCGGGAACTCAATGACCCGTATGTGGGTCAGCAGGTAGATGTTCCATACGACAATACAGTGACCCCCGGAGTGACTGGGGAATACGATGCCAGTCACCCAGGTGCTGTCGAAGTTTTCCAGGATGCAACAGAGGAGTTCAAGGAATTTGATGTGACCGGATTGATCGACTTCATCACCGGAGACGGGGTATTTCTGACGGTGTTGATACCCGATGAAAGTGAGTTGCCATCCATGGCAAGGAACTTTGGTAACGCCTACCGCTCCAATGATTACGGAGATGTGTACAACAGGGATGGCGACTTGGTTTCCAGTGCTTCTGCTGAGGACATCGCAACACGTCCGATACTCGTGATCGAACTTGGGGATTCGGTGATGCCAGGGGATGCCAACGGTGATGGTATTGTGGATGTGGCTGACCTGGGAGTATTGGGCGCAAATTTCGGTGGCACGAATGCGGTGTCGACAGATGGTGATTTCAATGGTGATGGCGTCATTGATGTGGCTGATCTTGGCATCCTTGGGGCCAACTGGACCGCAGGCCAGGAAGCCGGCGCCATGGCTCCTTTAGTACCCGAACCTGCAACCCTGTCCCTTCTTGCGATGAGTGTGCTGTTGGTTGGCTGCAGGCGGCGTTAAGGCCCGGGTGCAATGTCAATGCGAGTATTGAACAACAGACCAAGATGACACGCACCTGTCCGGCATCCGGTCTGCAATAAACAAAAAAGTGTGTGGAGTCGGGAGATCCGGCCTTTTTATTTCATGGCCCCAAATTTTATCCGTTGTGACCTAGGCCGGGAAAATCACACCCAACTGTTGTGCCCACTCGGTTAGTTTCTGTTGCACATCACTTTCCAATGGAATGCCGTTGGCCTCCCATTCACGTTTGGTCTGTGCCATTCGTTCACCGGGTATTCGGATCTGGTTGGTACCGTCAGCTAACGGGTTGTCTTTGAGATCGGCGATAAAGTCCATCATGCGCGCTTCAAACTGGGAAACGGGCATGAATGCCTTGATGTCAATTGCCAGGCAACAATGACTGACGGCATTGTTCTTGTCGGTCGGATCCTTCTGGCCACGTGGTGTAATCTGGCTAAGAAACGCAGCGCCACCTAAGACACCAGTTAAAATCTCAACCAAAATTGCCAGGCCGGCTCCCTTGTGTCCACCGATCGGTAATGGTGTGCCTCCTTCGAGGACAAGTTGAGGGTCGGTCGTTGGATGTCCGTCTGGATCAAGGCCCTGCAGTGAAACGGGGATTTGCTGACCCTCGCGAATCCATTGCCGCAGCTTCCCGCCTGAAGTGGTTAGGCAAGCGTCATAAAGGATTGGATCGCCACAGGCCGTTGGAATACCAAACCCGATGGGCGTATTGCCAATGGCTCGTGCATTGGTGCCGGGGTAGCCCATGGATCCCTTTGTGTTCGAGAAGGTGATTCCGATCATCCCTGCCTTTGTCGCTTCCAAGGTATAGGGCGTTGCAGCAAGAGAGTGGTTGTTGCGCACCACGATGACCATTCCAATGCCGCCACCTCCGGAACCTTCTTTAGCCCTGGCTCCGGATTGCGCCTTTTTTATTGCGTGCCGCATGCCCTTCATGCAACCCACGATGCCCACGCCGTGATCACCATCTAGTACCGCGGTCATGCCATGGTCACTAAGGAATATGTGATCAGGTTTGGGTTTGATCCGGCCGGCAACCAAGCCGCGCAAGTTCATGTCGACACTTCGAATGCCATGTGTGGTATTACCTCGGACCTCCTGTGCGATCATGGCGTCAGCGATTGTTATTGCATCATTTTGGGGTACACCTGCCGCCAAGAACAAGTCAATCACGAATTGCTTTAGACGATCAACTGGTAGTCGTTGTCCAGTTTGTTTATTCATCACCAAAACCAAGGTTTTTAGGACACATTACGCCTAACTTCTGCCCCCACTCCCGTAAGGAATTTTGTACTTTACTTCCTACTGGGATGCCACGCCTTTCATATTCACGTTTGGTCTGTGCCTCTTTTTCTCCAGGTAATCGGATCATATCCGATCCTTCAGCTAATGGATTGTCCTTTAGGTCCATGATGAACTGCGAGATTCTTGTTTCGAAATATTCAACGGGCATAAATGCCTGGGTATCGATCGCGATGCAACAGTGGCTTGGTGCATCAGTTTTGGAGGTTTTGTCTTTTCGCCCACGCGGTGTGATTTGACTTGAAAATGCTGCGTTACCGAGTACCCCGGTAAGAACTTCAACTGCAATAGCTAAACCTGCTCCCTTGTGGCCCCCGATGGGTAGCGGCATTCCGCCATCAAGGACAGACTGTGGATTGGTGGTCAGTTGTCCGTTACGGTCCAGTCCTTTCAGGCAATCGGGGATACGCTGTCCTGTTTGATGCCATTGCTTTAGGGTGCCACTGGAAGTAGTCAGGTAGGTATCAAACAGGATCGGGTACTCCGCTTTGGTTGGGATGCCAAACCCGATAGGTTGGTTTCCGATGGATCTCTTTCGGGTGCCCGGATAGCCCATGACCACCTTTGAGTTCGAGAACGCGATTCCAATCATCCCGGCATGTACGGCCTCTAGGCAGTACGGCGCCGTCGCAAGAAAATGGTTGTTTCTAACCACCAGTACCATCCCAATGCCACCAACTCTGGCCTTTTTGATCGCCAGTTGCATTCCCTTCATTCCCCCGACAATGCCTATCCCATGGTCCCCGTCAATGATGGCCGTCATACCCCGGTCGCTTAGGACTTCTTGATTGGGGTTTGGTTTCATGCGATTTGTGGCAAGGCCCTGTAGATATTGGGAGACTGCGTTCAGGCCATGGGTGTGTTTGCCATGAAGCTCCTGGGTGATGATGAAATTGGTGATGGTTGTAGCATCATCTTCTGAGATTTTGGCAGCAACGAATAAGTCATGTACGAACCGATTGAGATGTGTGGCAGGTATGTGTACAGAAGATCGGCCGTCCACCATGTTGATTATGTTACGTGATTCCTGTGCATAACGCTTTGGGCTAAACATTGATTGTTTTATTGAAGTCGCCAATGGTTCTGAGGGCTCGCCATGTGGTTGAAGTTCAATGACCTGTGTTGATTTAGAAGCTTTGGGTAAGTGGTCTAGGCCAGAGCGTCTAATCTTTAGGACGATCTGGATTTCGCCATTCATGAATCAGGTCATCATTGAGGGCCAATTACGTTGGAAAGCATCACTGACGCTCATGTCTATGGTCCTCGGGTTTTTTTATAGCCAGTACGAAATACAGATGCTGTGGTGTTATAATTAACTGTGACAGCCAACGCCACGGTGGAGGTAGAAAGATTTAGGCTTGGGAGAGAAATGATTATGCAGTACATACGGTTGTTTTTCGGCCTTATGGTGACTATTACCTGTAGTTCAAATGTTTTTTCGGGGCCGCCTGTACCATTTTTGGATCCCAACGAACCGGGAATTGATTTTCAGTTTTCCGGGGATCCAAACACCACAGAGGATGGTTGCAGTCAAGATGCCGCTCGCGCTGTGCTCGGTGCCCCGAGTGGTAAGAATCATAATGAACTTCTTGATTGCGATAATTGGGATTTTAAACCCCGCGACTGGGGGCAAGCAGCCTTCCTTCAGGGTGCCTTCATTCTAGGTGTATCGCCGTTTTCCAATGACGGTGGTTGGGAATGTCCCGGCAACCAGGGCCCTAGTTCGGGAAAGAACCCTTGTGCCAATTCGACCGTGCGTGCCGTGGCGACGTATCAGAATACGCCATCGCCGGGACCGGGTCTGTTTGACGGCGTGCCTATGGACGATTCGAAAGACTGGGTTTTCTCTTTTGATTTCAAGATCGAGGTGGCGCCCGGTGACACCTATGGCAACGACAAACTCTTTGAAGCGATCGGGCTGGACAACTACCAGTTGATGGAGATACGCGGTGGTGGGAATAACGCCAGTTCCTTTTTGCCTGATGGAACGCCTGATCGTTACCGGATGATTCAGTATCAGCAGGGGCGTGTCGATATCCAGGGTCAGGAGGTATTTACTCCTATTGATGTGCCCATGCCCCAGGGCCATATCACGTTACATTACAAGGCCGCCGATCAAAGAATGGATCTCTGGTTGAACGACACGAAAATCCTTGAGAATATTGAGTCGTCAGCTGGTTACGACATATCAAAAATTCAGTTGGGGGGTGGTGCCATCTCTTTCGAAAACGCGTTATATGACAATGTGATTCTCGGTGTGCTGGCCGCGGAGTGTGGTTCAGGTGGCGCAGGTGCATTACCCGCGGATTTCAACTGTGACGGCGTTATCGATGTGGCGGATCTGGGCATCCTAGGCGCCAACTTCAATTTGACTGAGATGATATTTTCCGATGGCGACGCTAATGGCGATGGCGCTGTCGACGTAGCGGACCTGGGTATTTTGGGCGCTAACTGGAGTGGTGTTGGACAGTTGTCAGGCGGCCAGGGGCTACAAGGTTATGAACCACAGGCGTTGATCCCGGAACCTGTAACAGTGTCGGTTCTTGCGATTAGTGTCCTGGTGCTTGGATATAGGCAGCGAAACTGATACGGCGCTGGTGAAAATGTTACGTCTCTTGGTGTAAAAGTGCAGCGTTTCGACTTGAGTGAAAAATGAATCTGTTGCGGATATACGGCAGACTCAAGCCCGTATTCTAAGGTCCGCAAACACCTCGGTTACAATTCGGTTTAACATGATCGGTACATCAGGTCCGATCAAGGCAGGTTTTACTAGGTAGTTTAACCATGACCATGCATACGATTGCCACGCCTGCCCCATCTGTTCATGTCAGCACACTGGATGAACTACGCCATAAAGGGGTTGTCGTGGTGCGGGGTGGAGATAGACCCATTGCGGTCTTCTACAACGATGGACGGCCAATGGCAGTTGATAACCGGTGTCCGCACATGGGTTTTCCCATGCACAAGGGTTCTGTGAAAGATGGGATCGTGACCTGTCATTGGCATGAGGCACGCTTTGATCTTTGTAGCGGGTGTACTTTCGATCTTTTTGCTGATGACCTGCCTTCATATGATTGTGCGGTCCGTGATGATACCGTCTACGTAGCCCGTGCCCCCAAACTTGCCGCCACCGCTGACTATTATGCGGCGCGTCTTGAACGCGGTATGCACCAGAACATTAGCCTGATTCAAGGCAAGGGACTCATCGGCCTTCTTAAGTCCGGTAAGGGGTTGGAGGACCTGGTGTGTCAGGTTGCGCAGTTCGGAAGTGTCAATCACGATCAGTGGCAGGCGGGTATGACCAGTCTTGCCGCAGTTGCCAATCTGCACTCTTATCTGGATGAGGAGACCGCTTACTTTGCCCTGTTTAAAGCAGTTAGCCGAGTGGCAACGGACTGTAATGGCGCCGCGCCTCGCCGGTTAAGGCACGAACTTGAAACAGATGCTCATGACCTGGTGACACTCAAACGGTGGCTCCGCCACTGGTCACTTGTGCGTCATCGTGATGGTGCTGAACGGACATTCTTAACCGCCATTACAGGCCACTCGACGGCGGCTGAACTGAACGACTTGGTTGTTGCTGCGGTAACAGACCGCCCCTACGCCAACACCGGCCATACGCTTGATTTTGTTAATAAGGCTTTTGAACTCATGGATGTTATTGGCGAGGATCAGGCGGCCGATCTTTTTCCTCTTATTCTTGCAGGTCTTGTATCCGCTCGTGGCGGCGAAGAGTCAAGTGCATGGCGATACCCGATTGATCTGATCCCACCACTGCATCAGGCTGAAGAAAAGCTGCCCAAACTCATGCAAGAAGGTTGCGGTAAGAAATGGCTGCCCACCCTTGTGCTTGACGATGTGTTGCTCGGTGAAGACCCGATCGCGATTATTGATGCGCTTGGTGACGCATTGTCCTTGGGTGCCTCAGCTCACGAGTTGATGAAGCTTATTTGCCATGCGGCTGCCATGCGGCTGGCTCGTTTTTCTTTGGCTAATGATGTTCGTGACTGGTTTGGTCCAGTACATACGTTTACACACTGCAACGCCGTGTATCAGGTGGTGCGTCGCCGTGATTCGCCGGACGTTGTTCGTGCCGTGTTTCATGCTGCAATCGCTGTTTACATGGATCGGTTTCTTAATGTTCCACCGGCAAGCCTGCCTGGAGAGCGATCGGTATTGCCAAAAACCACTGCTGATGGCCCATTGCTTCTCAAGCAGATTTTGGACGGATTGGATCAGCGGCACGAAGTGGATGCAGCTGCCACGATTGTCGCGCAGTATTTTAAGGCCGGTTACCCTGTCAAGCCGCTCATCAACACTCTTGTATTTGCCGTTGTGCGTGAAGATGTTGATTTTCATGCATTGCAAGTCATTGAGGCAGCCGTACGCCAATATGAATTGTGGGGAGCAACAGAGCAGGGTGAGCATATTCTCATCGCAGCAACTCGCTATCTTGCCGCTCATTGTCCTACCCAACGCGCAGGTTTGCAGACCGCACGAATTGCGCTGCGATTGCACCGCGGGGACAAGATATATGAAGAGGACATGTGATGTGACCATACTCGGGGATGGGAAATGTTTATCCAGCAAGGCACTCCATGAGTTTGGAATGAATGCCGTCTTCTTCGGAAATAGTTTGGGAAGGAGCGATACAAGAATTTCAGAGCATAAAGCCAGGGGGTTTACGCTGATCGAACTGCTGGTTGTCATCTCTATCATCTCGCTTTTGATCGCCATGCTGTTGCCATCAATTGAAAAAGCACGAGCTTCGGGCGAACAGATCGTATGTGCGACAAACTTGCGGCAGATGGGGGTGGCCATGGAGGCCTATATCAACGAATGGGATGATTGGATGCCATACTATGAGGCGTGGTATGAAGATCATCACCGGTCCCATTTGCATGTGACTCCCGACGGAAGTTGGTGGTGGGGCAAGAAACTGAGAACGCTGGGCGCTGTAATGAACTCGTACCTCGATGCGGCTGGTGACGCGAATGCTGATATTCTCAATACGGAACAGGGTTTGTGGTGTCCCAGTCATCCGGGCGAGGTTCGAGATGATGAGCGATTCGACAAGGCGCCCATTCCTTCGCGTACGAGTGCTTCGACGCACGGCATCCTGGCTGCCTACGGCTATAACCACAGGTTTCTTGGAACCCAATGGACAGATTCTAGCAATGCCAAGGGTTGGTTTTATCGCAAAAAGTCATTTGTCAAGTTTCCGAGCAACATCATCAGTCATGCTGACAATGCATTTTCCCTTCCAGGCAGTCATACGGGTTATCATTACTGGACCAAGGTCAATCGGACGCAACCTCTCATTAATTCAACCAAACCAAGCGAGGTTGTTGCGGGCAGGATGGTGGATATGATTCCGGATTTTCGAGATGAACTGATCTACCCTATTGGTGAACGGCATCTTGAGGGGGGCAATGCGGTGTGTCTTGATGGCCATTCGGAATGGCAAACACAGAGGAGATGGCACATGGGGGATTTTGACCATCGATGGACGGAACCGGGATCGGACTTCGTGAAACGTATTCCTGATTGACGGACGACTGCGGTTGCGCGTGACTTTTGGGAGGATTAGACCGTAAGGTGCACGTTTATTTGCGAGCTATTTAAATAAGGCATTGTTTTTAGGATGTCATGGCTGAACCGGAAGGAATGCGTGGTAGAATTTCTCGACCCTAGCCAGATGTTTTACGGGAGAAACAATGAATTGGCGCATATTTATTCTTGCCTTTCTAATAATACAGGCCAATTCAATCGACACGTTCGCAGGTCCACCCGTACCGTTCCTGGATGATGACGAGCCGGGACTAAATATACGGTTTACCGGTGATCCACAAACAACAGAATCTGGTTGTGCTCAAGATGGTGTTCGCGCTGGAATGGGTGATTCAAGTGGCAAAAACCATAATGAACTGCTCGAATGCGATAATTGGGATTTCTCGCCGGATCAATGGGGATCGCTTGGTTTTCTTTCGGGTGCATTTACGCTGGTTAATTCACCATTTAGTGATGATGGTGCCTGGGGGTGCCTGGGCAATGTCTTTGATTCCGGCAACAGATTTCAGGGTAGTGCCTGTGGTGGGGCGGGAGTTCGTGCGGTCACAACCATGAAGAAACAGCCGCCGGCTAGTTTGATGCGTGGGCACGCAATGGATCCGGATAAGGATTGGGTTTTGAGGTTTGATTTCAAGGTTGAAATTCTGGTTGGTGATACCTACGGCAGTGACAAGTTATTCGAGATAGCGGCTCCAGATACCGGCGATATCTTCCAGGTGTTTGGCGCTGGCGATGGCAATAGTTCTATTCTGAATGGTGCGCCGCACCGATACCGTGTGTCGCATGGTCCTTGGCTGGACCGTAGTGAATCGCAGCCATTTGGAACCATTATTGACCGACCTCTTGAAGAAGGCACGATGACAGTCCACTACAAGTCGTCATCCCAAACACTTGATATGTGGCATGACGACGAACTGGTGCTCCCAGATTTCCAGTCATTGTCGGGTTCTTACGATGTTGATTTCTTGCAACTGGGGGTTGGGGCAATCTCCTTTGAAAATGCACTGTTCGACAACATCCTATTGGGTGTGCTGGCTGGGGATTCCCCTATTCCCGGTGATGCCAACGGTGATGGTGTCATTGATGTGGCAGACCTAGGCATTGTGGGTGCGCACTTTAATCTGTCAGAGGTCACGTTCCATCAGGGCGACTTTAACGGGGACGGCACCGTGGATGTGGCCGACTTGGGTATTCTTGGGGCGAATTGGGCTGCAGCTCAGAACCTGTCAGTGACTTCGGCGCAATCCGGGAATGACCCAACCGTATTGATACCGGAGCCGGCCGGTTTATTGGTTCTGGCTGTTGGCCCCATCTTGTTACGACGTCGTCGGAATTAATTGTTCAGGGAGCAGATTGATATTCAACTGTTCAGGGGTTACCTTCAAACCCGACACGTGCACGTGTTTAAATATTGAGAAGGTCATGAGAAAAGACTGGTGTAGCGATGACTTTAAAACCATGGTTGCGTTGGGTGAAAGTACAACTGCTGGTGGCTGGAGTACGGATCCTGATCGTTGTTGGGTCCCCTTGTTGGGACGGTTGATCAACGATTTTCAGTCGACACCCATGAAAGTCATCAATTCAGGAATCGGTGCCAACGTAATTTCAGCCCAGAGTCCGGCCTATGAAAAAAGTGGAAAGCCAGCTGCAGACGAAAGGCTCGACAAGCATGTCATTGCACACCAGCCTGACCTGCTTGTTATTTCCTACGGGCTCAATGACGCGCGAGGCGGTACGCCAATCGGATTTTTTCAGGAGAAGTTGGTCGCCATCGTGCATTCCGTGCGTGAACACCTTGATCCCGTAATCATGCTTCCTGGTCCGTACTATATGTGCGACTTTTCGCTGGGTGGTCCTACTTGGAGCCATGCAGATCAAGCAAGGTTTACACAGTTCAATGCAGCCATTGCCAGCGTGGCGGATACACAGGCGTGTCTCTATGCGGATCTGTTGGCCGCGAATGGAGATACCGACTGGATGGTTCATGGCGACGGCGTTCATCAAAATGATCTTGGACACCGAATTGTTGCAAACAGAATGTTCGAGGTTCTGGCCCAGCACTGTTCGTGCCTTGCCAAAAGAACCAAGGTGGCCGAAAAGAACAGTCCCCGGTGGCGGGATGAATCCACATTGCGAGCCGATTACGGGTACTGAACGGATGGTTGGTGCCGGTAGCAAGGTGTCATTGGTTTTGGGTTGATGTGTCTGGCTGTATTCCCCATTCTTGCTTACGATTAAACATATAATGGTCTTTTCTTTTATTCGTGTGATTAATATGGGAGGTAATTAAGGTGCTCTTTCGACTTCAGCCAACCAATACGCAATTACCCGCATGGGAATCAAGTTCCTACCGTGAGGTGGCGATTGTTCGCGCCCCAACAGAGGAGGAGGCTCGAGCATGTGCGGCGACGGCATTTGAATATATTCACGACAGCGAGCCAGGCAATGAAGAGAAATCTCCCTGGAAGCAACTGGACCTGGCCACTTGTGTGTCGGTTGATGATCCCAATTTCGAGGCCGATGGTCCAACCATGGTCATTTCACCAGCTTTTTTTGACTAGACCGTCAGCACCCAGCAATGCAATAGCTTTTGGCGATGACTCCAAGGGATATGAATCAGGTCTTTTTTTTGGCGACACTTAAGGTTATCCGCCTGGTCTTCATGGATGATGTTCGTATGCGTAGACGATGCCCGCATGGGGTTATTTACTTGAGTATTCCCGGAAGGATCATTTCATGAAAGTACATACATTTCTCGGTAGTCCTGCGGAGATTGGTGAAGCCCAAGGTTCAGCAAACCCCGTTGCGGCAAGGGACTATTTGAAGTTTTGGCAGGATCGTGCGCCATACGATTTT
>CAUZIY010000093.1:0-12058 GCA_963579995.1 Phycisphaerae bacterium | reverse complement strand
TTAAAAGAAGCTGGTCCATTTGCCGACCTGTATCATGAGTATAACCAACGGGCCCAAACGGCGTAGCGTGCCCTTTTTAAAGAGAAGTCTGTCGTGAGTACATCTTCTAGAGACAATGCCGTTGGGTCAGGCCGAAAACGCCCTGCCCGGCTGACGCGAAACCCTGGAATGATCATCAAGCGGATGCCGCTTATTTTACTGGTTATGGTTGTGGCCTTGATGATTGCCAGTGCCTTGGTTCCAACAACGCGCTGGGTGCACGCATCCGGTTATGTCATGACGAGGGATCAGGCGAAGATTCGTTCGTCCGTCGAGGGTATGATTTTTGAACGGTTTGTGAGTTCAGGCCAGATGATTAAAAAAGGGAAACTTCTATTTCAACTGCACGATACCGTTGAGCGTACATACTATGAAGAGGCGATGAGTCGAATCGAAGTCGAGAAGGCGGAATTGGAGCGGCTTTTGAGCCGACAAGAACTCGAAGTGTTGCTTCGTGGTGAGCAGGTTAAGCAGGCCAACTTGGCCTTCAAGGTGGCCCTCAACAAACTAAAGCGGATGAAAGATGTGGATGCTGGCAGTTCACTGTTTTCAACGTCCCAGGTCGAGGATGCCCAACTAGAAGTTGACCTTGCCCATAGCCGGGTCAGAGAGTTGGAACTGCCACGTGAACCTGTGATGGAGAGGCAGGTCAAGGTGTACCGGGAAAGGATTGTCGCAACAAGCAAGCAACTTGCCCGTCTTGAGGCCGAGGTTTCGCTACGCAAGATTTATGCACCCATGGATGGTCGTGTTCATCTTCACCGTTATGAGTCGGGCGAAGTGGTCAAACCAGAAGATGAACTGGGGCAGATATTTGATGATACTTCCTGGATTGTCCGCCTTAAGGTACCAGAACGTTACCTGTCTTATGTCAAGGTTGACCAGCCGGTACAGGTGGCTCTTTCAGCCTATCCGACGCTCCGTCATGGATACCAGGAGGCACGTTTGAGTCGGGTCGAGCAGTTGATTATTCCCAACCGTACTGGCGATGGTTTTATTTATGTTGAAGCCGCAGTACAGGCCCATGGTGATAGGGTTTTGCATCCGGGCATGACGGCGTGGGCGGACATCAATTCAGGTTCCACGTCTATTCTTTACCGGATGCTTGGTCTTTAGCCCATTTGGATTTATGTGGTGGTTTTGGCCAAGATTGCATTGACTTGCTCTTTCATATCGATCACGGCCTGCTTGATTGCAGGTTGCCAGTCAGGGGTCTGGTCATCAAAGGCATAGAGCACCGATCGGCTTGCACTGACCAACGCGCCGAAACCATCGTCGTTAAAGAAACTGCGTAGCTGCTCAGCCCGGCCGCCCTGAGCACCGAAACCAGGGACTAAAAGCACCTGTTGTTTCATGATCTTCCGCAGTTTTACGACCTCCTGGCTTTTGGTTGCCCCCACTACAGCGCCCAACAGACTGTAGCCGCTACGGCCAACGTATGAATTAGAGGCTCCGGTGTTGTGGATGAGTTCTGCCATCATTTCGGCCACAGTTCGCCCATCTTCTAGTCGTAGGCGTTGTATGTCATCACTACCTGGATTGCTTGTTCGGACCAAGGCAAAGACGCCCTTCCCATTTTGAGCAGCATGTTCAAGAAATGGTTCGATGGCATCAATGCCCATGTAGGCATTGACGGTTAGTGCATCTGGCCCGTCCAATGAACCTAAGTCCTGATCGCGACAGTCAGCGAGACATCCTGCAGTGTAGTGGTTGCTTGTGGCGCCGATATCTCCGCGTTTGACATCAGCGATGACCATTAGGCCAAGCTGTTTCGCGTAGTCGATCAACCTGCGGTAGACCTGAACGCCTGGCCACTGGTATCGCTCGAAGCATGCTGATTGGAACTTCACGCATGGTACGTGGGGCGCCACGATATTGAGTACCGACCGCACAAACTGATCTATCGCGTTAATCTTATAAACGATGGTGTCGGGCTCGCCGCCATCATGGGATTGTCGAATAGATTTGGGCAACCGGTCATATACGGGGTCAATGCCGATACAAATCGGCCCCCCCTTTTGGTTGGTAGCTTCCAGCAATCTGTCCGAGAAATGCTTCATAGATATTAGATTTCCCGACCGAGTTTAGGTCGCAGAATCCACAGAAACGAGATGCCGCCAAGGATAGCAGTAAAAACGCCTAGGGGCATCAGGCCGCGGTCCAGAACCAGTTTCAGCGAAGCGCTTGCCATATCAGCTACGATAACGAGCACTGCCCCCATGGCTGCTGCGCCAATCAGCAACGGTCGGTGTCTGGGGCCAATAAGCATCCGGACGATATGAGGGCAAATGAGGCCTACGAAGGCAATCGGGCCTGCCAGAACGACTGCTCCAGCGGCTAGTATGCTGGCAATGATAAACAGTAAGGTTCGTAGTGCTTTTAGGTTGACACCAACACTTTGGGCTTCATCGTCGGATAAGGTCGCCACATCCATAGCCCGGCCCAGCACCACTAGTAAACTGATCCCCGCCCCGCTCAGCAGGGCCACGCCCATAAAAACTGCGGGACTGACTCCTTCTTGAATATAACCAACCATCCACTTGGCCACATTTTCCCATAAGCCTTCAGAATGAGGTAGATAGTTGAGCAGTAAGATGATCCCACCGTTGATCGTGCTCAACACCACGCCAATGAGCAGCAATCCTAGTGGATCGATCACACCTTGCCGTCGGCTGGCCATGAACACGATAGTAAGTGTAAGTGCGGCTCCAATCATCGCTCCGTAGTGGGCTCCAAGAGTCAGATCAAATGTACGCCCAATTAATGTCAGGCCCATGATTCCGACCCCGGCACCGGTCGACAGGCCGAGGATGAATGGTTCTGCCAATGCATTGCGCAACAATGCTTGAAGGGCAACGCCACTGGTTGCTAAATTCGCGCCGACGACACAAGCGATTCCAAGGCGAAAAAGCCGGTAGTCCCGAACCCTAATATCCTGCGGCCATCCCCAGGATGTAGAACCAACCAGCACACGTAACGCGGCTAAAATAATCAAGGCAATAAAGATAGTAATCAATACAGCAGATCGATGACGGTACAGTGAAGAAGTTTTCACGGAGTATTATCAGATGGCTCGCCAGTACCGACTTGCGATACCCTGTCCACCGGCTGACCCTTTTCCTCAGATGCTGCCAATTCGGGTAATACTTGCTCCAATTCACTTTCCATTTCTGGAAAAATCCCCTTGGCCATCGCCACCCCGACATGCACCAGTGAGGTACTGGGAAGCAATACAAGTGGATTATCAATTAATACGATCCGTTCATTGGTGACCGCCGGGATATCCATGCCCTCAAGGACAGTTAAGCGCGGATCCTCTCCCACTGAACGGAGGGCCGGGGCGTTGGGGCTCAGTAGAAGAATGACATCAGGATTTGCCGTCAACAACATCTCCCTATCCATCTCCAGCGTACTTCGTTTACTTGCGGATGCCGCGTTGTCACTGTTGAGCATAAATCGCAGTAAATCGCCGTGAACGGTATCGGGTCCGATTGCCGTAATCACCGGATTGGTGTCAATAACCATGAGAACTCGTTGCCGAGTCTTATCTGCAACTCGCTTGTTCAATTTGGTCAGGCCGCCAAAGAGCAACACCTCACGCAGGAATGAGCCACGTTCATGCCTGTTGAGAACATAAGCCATGCTTTGCGATTGTGATGGAAATGATGGAGATAATGCGTCGTTGTAGTCATAGAGGATCTTGCCTACCTCGGTTAAGCGACTCGGATATTTATAGGAAACCAGTCTGAATCCCAATGATTTGGCGAGTTGTTCCAGGTGGTTGGGTACTCCAGCTTGGGGTTGCATCATGAGTACATGAGTTGGCTGGACCGTGACAATCGCTTCTTTGTCATAGTTTGGGTATGGTCCGACGGTGGGTAGTCCCTGCGGCGCGGCCATGTCGTTTTCCCCGACCGCCACCAGTAGTTTTTCCGCCTTCAGGTCAACGATCATTTGCGTAAGTGCCGGAGCCAAGCTGACCACACGGATCTGCTGGGGCATGTTGTCCGCAGTTTGGACCGGTTGTTCCTGGCGGCTACAGGCTCCGATCACCATTGTGCACATCAACATGGTCAAAGCATGCCAAGGATAATTGAAAAGTTTTAAACAACGAAGACTGATCATCATGCTTATCCTAGATCTTCGAGTTCAAAGCTGTCAAAACACGGCAAGGTATTATGTTGCGATGTGACCTCTTAGCCTTCAGGCGACGCCGTATTGCCTTGGGGTGCGTTCCCCTCATTGGTTTCAGCCGGTTGGTCAATATCGATGTCATCAAAGCTGGTTCCATCCGATACGTGACGGAGCAATAGGTAAATCCATGTGTTTGCGCAGAAAAAGAAGCTGACGACAAAAGCTGCAACCAATGCAAAAGTCAAGCATGTCCATGCCGTGATGAGGATGGCTGCCACTTTGGCGGTACCGTCCATTAAAGACCAGTCAATTGCAGAAATGAGTTGACCTGGTTCTAGTGGAGGCATCATGGCGGCAAAGCGACCATGTGCAGTTGATTTGACACTTGTAAACACTCCAAAGTCAACACACCATTGCGTTACTGCCAGGGTCATCCAAGCCACCATCGCCACAAAGCAGTAGGTGATTGCTCCATATACCAGGCTCACAAGGTTGTAGAACAGAAATCTCCAGGGTCGGAAGAACACGTAATTAAATGTTCTTGCAATGACATCGAATGCATCGGTGCCTTCAACCGCAAGGGCTGGATAGAGCAAATTTGCAGAACCGACCAGGCCCAGGATTATCAGGGTAATGATCAATCCCGCCATTAATACCAGGCCGAAAAGCAATCCCCCGAAAAGGTCAAGTACTGGCACGTTGAACAGGATCAAGCCAAATAATGCTTGGCAAAGTGCAATGATAATCACCATGAACAGGGGTAGGAACGGTACGATCACAAGCCATGGGAACTTGCCTTGCGAGAATCGCAGCGCCGCTGTGACACCCAGACGTTTGTTCCGGCCTCCATGCATTGCGGCTAAACGACAGATGGCACCACCAAACAGGGCCCACAATAATAGAGATCCAGAAATCCAAAGAACAAAAAACAAACGATGCGAATGATATAACCATGACGGCAGCGTACATAGGATATCCCGCAATGCGGATGTTACGGTGTCAGTGTCTGCTGGGTTCCCAGTAGCCAGATCCTGGAGACCAAAATTGAAAGAAATAGTCGCATGCACTAAACGTGAGAAGGCCTCCCGCCCAAAGCTCGATGTGGCGGAAAAGACGCCGACAGGATTGAGGGCTTGAATCTGCTCAAGTTTTTGCCTGTGGCGAATGCTAAGTTGGTGTAATCGCTCGTTGTCAGCACCAGATCCATCCCGGGCCAGGTGCGTATATTCGTCATGAAAATATTCGTTGATCGCTCCGATCGGGTCCTCATGGCTCTGGAGGTTGTTGGGTAGTGACACGGCCATCCATTCAGCCCGCAATTGCTTAACCTGTTGAGGTCTGTGTTCTCGCCAGTGATCAAACTGATTAATGCTGTGTGTTGCGAAGTATTGGGCTTCACCAGGTTCGGCCTGGGATGTGAGAATTAAGTCCAGTAGGCAGCCATAGAAAAACAATGCTGCTACCAGGACAAGCGCAAGCAGCAACTTGGCTGGTCCAATGGCCATGCGAAAGGTTTTAAACAGGTTGATGAAGGGGAACACTGTGCGCCAGTCAATCTCTTCGATGCGCACGGGATGTGATGGTGGGGTCATTGGTAAACTCGAAGCTATCCGTGGTTGCTATTCAGAGACGGCGGATGAACTGTTGGTGGATTGTGATGGGTCTGGCATCTGCCTTGTTTGCTCAAGCTCAGTAATTTTCTTGATCCGGCGTTCGTGACGCCCACCCTCGAATTCCGTCATCAGCCATGTCCGTACGATCTGGTTGACGATTCGTTGGCCCAGCATGTCAGAAGGCAAGCACAACACATTGGCATTGTTGTGACGACGGCTTTGATCGGCACCTATCGCGTCGTGGACCAGTGCGGCGCGAATCCCCCTGATCTTGTTGGCGACGATACTCATTCCAATTCCCGATCCGCCAACCAAGATGCCGCACTCGCATTGCATTTGGGACACCGCTGTTGCCACTGCCACCGCCGGATCCGGGTAGTCGCTTGGCTTGTTAGACGCCGGTCCCAGTTTTACCACCCCGTACTCCTGCTGATCCAGCCATTCGCACAACTGCTGGTACATGTCGTAGCCACGATGGTCACTTGCAATGGCCACTTTCATTGGAGGTGCTCCTTGAATCTATGGGACAAACGTTGATGAATGAGGTCGGCGCAACGCTGGTAGCTGCTGGAGCCGGACCCAATCGGATCATCGATATCACCGTCAGGGTCTAGTGTAAAGGTTTTTGGGGCTGCTGTGGGCGCGATGGCGATAACTACCTCTCGGTGTGTGGTCGTCATGCAATAGATCGTTTCTGCTTCGTGAATCATCTCGGCGGTCAGTGGCCTGGACCGGTGCTTGGTCAGGTCAATGCCGATCTTGGCCATGGCTTCAATCGATTCAGCACTGGCAGGTGTCCCGCGGATTGCATAGACCCCAGCCGACCACACGGTCGCATCAGACGAATCCGGCCCTACGGTATTCTGTTGCTTTTCGCTAAGCAGTTTCTTTGCAATAGCTTCAGCCATTGGGGATCGGCAGGTATTGCCGCTGCAGACCAGTAAGATGTTCCACTGCAACAATTTCCTGATGAATCGCTCGTCGTAGACGCCTGTACGTTCAACAGAGATTTTAGTTTTATTGCAGTCTCTTGCCGCTGTGATCCGCACAATGGTCGAAGGTTTGGCGAATCGGGTTGGACCGCAATCAATAATTAGATCAACCTGATCGCCAATTGCTTCAGCGGCCTCCTCGCCATTCTGTGGTGGTTCCTGCCCACGGGTATTTGCACTGCTGGCAATCACTGGCTCATCAATCGCTCCCAGAATCTTCTGGGTCAGAGTGTCGTCAGGACACCTTAGCCCCACGGTATTTTTATGGTAGATCCGCGAACGGACATCCCTCGCCAACTTCATGGCCGAAAACTTCTGATCGATTAGGTTGTCTGCCAATTCGGCGATGATTGTTACGGGGCCAGGAAACACCCTGCGAACCAGCCGTTGGGTCAGCGAACCAGACAAATCGGCATACCGCCCGGCACTTTGGGCATTGGCCACGTGCACTGTAAAAGGTTGGCCCCCCGGCCTCTGTTTGAGTTTTCGAAGCGCATGATAACCTTGATTACTGGAAGCCATGCACGCTACGCCATAGACCGTCTCCGTTGGAAAGACCACCAGTTTTCCGGATTTCAATAACTCACAGGCCTGTTGCGATACTCGGCTGACTTGTTCAGCATTACTTTGATCAACACGCGTTAATTCCATGGCCACATTATCCGGACAGTTGTAGCGTATTTCTACTTGCCAAGTTCATGACAGGCAAACGGAATTGATAATACAACCACTCAATGACGTAATCCTTACACGATTCGTCGTGTGATAGTAATGAAATGAGGTTACGATTCCATCGAGATGGGTGCTAATCCAAGCCTTTCCTGCTTGGCCTGCCATTCGTCAATTTCACGTTTGTTGGTGGTTTCAATTGGTTTGCCAGTTCGCAGGGCATCCAGTTCAAGGCGTGTCAGGTGTTCGCTGCCGAGTTGATAGTCCTCAAAAGCCTCTGCGGTAATCGGTACGATTTTCTTGATGATTGCGAACATGGCACTGGCATAATCGCGGATCTCCTGCTGGGCATGAGAATCCATACGCAATGACAGGAAGTGCAGGATGTTATGTAGATCACACTTCCAATACCATTGCGTGTAAATGTTGACGGGCAAGCCGATTCTCGCCAGTTCACGGCTTACGCCCTTGTCCAGCAGATCTGTGTATTGGACGTACTGTGATTCACATCGATCCAGATAATCTAAAAACTGCTGTGCTGTTGCTGGGTCAATCGGTTCATCTCCCCCCTGACGATTGGATATTGATTGCGCACGTATGTTTTCGGCGCTAGGATGGTAGAAAGCATCGGGTACGATCGAATAGCGAGCAGAGTATTCATTGACATTAGCTGTGCGGTGACGGATCCACTGGCGTGCGATAAAAATTGGCATCGCAATGTGAAACTTGAACTCAACCATTTCAAATGGCGTGGTATGTCGATGTCGAAGCAGGTATCGAATCAGGCCGCGGTCTTCGTTGATTTTCTTAGTGCCCTCCCCGTAGCTTACACGAGCCGCTTGGACGATTGCGATGTCTGCCGTCGAGCCGACGGGAACCAATCGCGGCATGACATCAACCAGCGCCATCATGCCGTGCTCGTGGATTTTCACCTGCCAGCGGGCTGCATCGTCCATGACATCTTGCATCTGCACGGACGATGGCTGGTGTTCAATATTGGGATGCTCTGGATCCATGGTTGTCAGTGTACCGGGCTGTCGTTTGTTCGCACAGGGTCCTTCGTCTATTCTTTTGTACTCATGGCGAATTTATCAGCAATCGACAGTATCAGTCATTACGGTCCCATTGTGGTACTTCTGGTCATGGCGATTCTATTCGGTGTTGGCAATGTCGTTTTGACCACGGTTTTAGGCCCACGGAGCCAAGGTCCAGTCAAGGGCATGGCATACGAATCGGGTATGAATCCATTCAGTTCGGCACGTAGGCGTTTTCATGTCCGGTTTTATGTGGTGGCCATGACATTCCTCTTGTTCGACGTTGAAATCGTCTTCCTCTACCCCTGGGCGGTCGTATTCGGCAGTTTGGCAGATGAAAGTGCTCTTCGTCCATTGTTTCTGGGGCGGGTCCTATTTTTCCTGCTGACCAGTGTGGTTGCTTTCACCTATGCTTGGCGCAAGGGTGTATTTCAATACGACTAGCCAGTGTACTGCTGATCTGCCGCTAGAAATCTGATTAGATAAAGATGTGGCAATAACAGGTCGTAAGGCCACATTTGTCATCTAGGTGATACGGTTGACGGTACCGAGTCAGTTGACTGATAAGCCAACTTCTTTTTCTTATTCAGGAAATGCTTTCTGGCCTCACCGGCCAGGTAAAAGCTTCCAGTGATTATAATGAGGTCCTCGCGACTCACTGCACGTTCGGCCAACTGCAGTGCGTCGGAGAGTGTGGAACCGGCCTGGGCCATTTTCCCGCACATCTGGTTGAAACGGTTCATTAGGTCATCAGGTTCATGTGCACGCCGGTTGGCTTTGGCCCGCGTGAAGATCACTTTGTCAGCACCAAGGGCGATCTGTTGGAGCATGCCGTCGGTATCTTTATCCTGTCCGCAGCCGAAGATCATGACAAGTGAGTCGTAAGGGATGTGCGCACCAAGTGCACGAATTAGAGCGGTAATCGAGGTTGCATTATGTGCTCCATCGATAACGACCCGTGGCTGGTTCCAGACCTGTTCCATGCGTCCTGGTAGCGTGGTCTTGGCTAACCCGGAGATCACCTGTTCCTCAGGAACCGAAAATTTGTGTGCCTTGAGACAGTCAAGCATCGCCAGTGCCAAGCCACAATTATGCGCCTGGTGTTCTCCATCGAGTGGAACTGCCAGGTGATCCCATCGACTGGTCTTCGTGGCTAGGCAGACACGCGTGTGAGGTCCCAACTTTCGCGATGCTTCAAATCGGTAGCTGAAATCGATCTCTCGTCGGGTAAATGTTAGTGGAGCATCTACTTCTTCAGCCACCTGCGATAAGACTTCGGCCACGGCTGGGTCTTGTTCCACGCTTACGGCTGGAACACCCTTTTTAAATATCCCCGCCTTTTCACGAGCGATCTGAGTGAGTGAATTACCCAGCACATTGGTATGATCTAAACTGATGTGGGCCATGCCGGTCACCAGCGGTGTGACAACCGTAGTTGAGTCTAATCTGCCTCCTAATCCCGTTTCTAGCACGGCGATGTCCACTGCCTGGTCGGCAAAGTAGTACAGGGCAGCAGCGGTCAGTAATTCAAAGAAACTTGGTGGCGTGGTGCCAACGAGCCGCTCTTTGCTTGCAATCAATCGGAAAACATCAGTCAGATCGCCATGACTGATTATCTGCCCGTCAATGCTAATTCGTTCAGCTAGGTCGATTAGATGAGGGCTGGAGAACAAGCCGACTGTATACCCGCATTCGCGCAACATCGAACTGAGCATGGCACAGGTTGAACCTTTGCCTTTTGTGCCGGCAACCTGGACACATCGCAGTTGCTGATGGGGGTTATCCAGTAAGCCCAGCAACTTGCGCATGCGTTCCAGACTAAACGCGCGGCTGTTGTACGGAACAATCCGCATACGCTCGTAGTCGATGTGCTCATATAGCCAACGCAGGGCCACGTTATAGGTGACAATCGAGCGAGCGGCGATGGGCTTTTTGTTCGCCTTCTGTTTGGTCCTAGGGGCTGCTGTTGAGCCCTTGGCTTTTGCCGTTCGCTTGGCAGGTGTACGGGTTTTGCGGGTCGACTTTTTGGTCTTGTGGGTTGTCGTTGAAGCAGCCATAGCGTAGTAAAGGTACCAGTTTCGCAACGCGGCGTCAAGTTTTATACCTTAAGTTTATTTGTATAAAAGAGTTATGGTTTCGGGGGGTCTGGGGGGGATAGTCCTGGCATATCCGAAGTTGGCTTACCCAATTACTTTGGTTCGGTTGGACGGGGGGTGATGATTCGGCCCCGGTAAATTACGGGTCGATTCTTTCCATTCCGTTCATGTATGGGGTGAGGGCTTTAGGAATGCAGATTGAACCACCAGAATTCTGGTAAAGCTCCATCAGTGGAATCAAGATCCGTGGGCTGGCGATCACTGTATTGTTCAGGCTATGGCAAAAGTGGACCTTTCCCTGGTCATCGCGGTATCTCACATTGAGGCGGCGAGCTTGAAAATCATAGAAGCGTGATGCTGAATGAGTTTCACCGTAACTTTTGCGGGACGGCATCCACGTTTCGATATCAAACTTTGCCACCTGGCCCTGCCCCAACTCTCCTGTGCACACGTCAACCACACGGTAGGGCAGTTCCAACTCCTGCAACAACTGTTCAGCATAACTTAGAATTTTTTCGTGCCAGCCTTTTGATTCATTGATATCGTTTTTGCATAGGACGACCTGTTCAACCTTGTCGAATTGGTGGATCCGGTACAGGCCATGCGTATCTTTTCCATAGGTCCCCGCCTCGCGACGAAAGCAACTACTCTGGGCGACATACCGTCGGGGTAAATCGGTCTCGTTAAGGATTTCGTCCATGTGATAGGACATAAGTGGGACTTCCGCAGTTCCAACAAGGAACAGTTCAGGGTCTTCGTTGGTCATGGCGTAAGTTTGATCACGGCCAAGTGGAAAGTATCCGGTTCCAACCAGTGCCGGTTGACGCACCATGACGGGTGGTGTCATGGGTTTAAAACCATGGCCGCAGATCCGGTCGAAGGCCAAGCGTAGTACTGCCTGGTGCAGCAATGCACCATGGCCGGTAAGAAAATAACTGCGTGTGCCTGAAAGCTTGACTCCCCGTTCAATATCGATCATTCCCAGGTTTCTGCCCAGCGCCACATGGTCTTTGGGCTCAAAATCAAATTTTCGAACCTCCCCCCACTTCCGCAATTCAACATTCTCCGAATCATCTGCACCAACAGGTACGGTCTCGTCAGGTGGTTGTGGCACATGTAACAATAAGTCGTTTAGTGGTGATTCAATCTCTCCAATCAGCTTGCTGAGCTCCTGTTCGCGCTGCTTGAGCTGGGTTGGTCGCTGCTGCATCTGCTTCATCTTCTGCTGAAGCTCTAACTTTTCGTCGCCCGAAGCGGTCTTGAGCTGGGGGGCCAACTGCCCGATCTGGCGGCCAACCATGTTTTTTTCTGCGGTAATCTTCTGCTGTTCAGTCAGCAGTTTGCGCCGTTCGGCGTCGAGTTCAAGGATTTGGTCGATATCCACATGGATTCGCTTGGCTGCTGCTGCATCACGAAACCGGCCCGGGTTATCTCTGAGTTGCGATAGATCAATCATTGCAAGAACCTTTCAGCCATCAGCT
>CAUZIY010000092.1:0-12119 GCA_963579995.1 Phycisphaerae bacterium | reverse complement strand
GAAAAGACAGGTTGTGGTTTGGGCTGGCAGCCGTCTCGTATTGCCGTCGCAACACTTCGCCCATCAATCTCATGTTCGATGCAAAGGCCAGCGAGTTCAGTTAGGGTTGGCATCAAGTCGACGCCTGCCAGCGGTGTATTGACGCGAAAGCCTGCAGGCAACGTCGCCGGATGTGTAATGATACACGGCACGCGAACAGACTCTTCGTACATTAGCACTTTGCCTACTGCGCCATGGGCGCCAAGCATCTCACCATGATCGCTCATGAAGACGATAATCGTATTGTCCAAGGCTGACATCTTTTTGAGTTTATCAATTACTTTTCCAACTTGGATGTCGATGTGCGTAATCAGTGCAAAGTAGTGGGCCACCGATCGGCGAAATGCATTATCATCGACATCTTCTGGAAGGCGACATGTTTTTGTGAGTTGGGATGGCGGTTTGCCCTCCAGTGGATCGCGCCAGGTTTCAGGCATCTCTATTTGGTCAGTAGGATAGAGATCCAGCAGTTCAGGTGGAACGACAATGACCGAGTGTGGATCTTTAACGCTTAGAAATAAGAACCATGGCTGTTCATCGCACTGTTCGAGAAATTCAAGACCACGATCAATTGTCCAGGTCGTGCGTTGTTCGCGTGGATCATTGTATGCACCATGGTGCATATGCGGTACATCCCGGTGGATAGCCGGCGGCAACTGCTTCATGATGTAGTTATTGGCGACGCCCTGTTTATCGAGATATTCAAAGAACCGGTCACCGTGTCTGCCTTGATATCGGTAAGTGCTCCAAAAATCCGTGAAGCCATGCTGGGGTAGATGATCGTCGCCCATATGCCAGGGGCCGGCAATGCCACATCGGTAGCCAGCATTTTTCAAAACATCACCTATTGTGATGCTGTCACTATTCAGTCTGGCCCCGACCTTTTTGCGATGGGGTGAACTGAAATTACGCAGTTGACCATGTGCATGCGGGTAAAGCCCAGTCAGCCAGCTTGCACGTGCCGGCGAGCAGACAGGCGATGCGCAATAGGCGTTATTGAAGGTGACTCCGTCCCTGGCAAGACGGTCGATGTGGGGTGTCTGGACGGTGGGATGTCCGGAAAATCCCGCGCAGTCAAAACGCATCTGATCACACATAATCCAAATAACATTTGGAGCCGTATGGGTCATGGTGTGTTCCGAGGTTCAAATCCAGTGCAGCTCATTTTTTCCGAGGAAATAGCGGTTCAGTCTGGAGGATCGGTGTTCCTGGTTGCATCTGTCCCCATTGCGTCCAGCTTTCAAAGTCACCGAGTCCTCGGTTTCCTACCGCATCAACGTATTTCTGGCAGCCAATTTGCTTCCAAAGCTTCTCGATTTTGATTGGAAGAAATGGCCAAAGAAGCAGTGAGGCGATACGAAGTGCTTCGGTGCAGTTGTAAAGGATCGTGCCGACCGCTGGCATGTTTTCCGCTTGCTTGGCCAGTTTGAATGGCTGTGTCTTATCTATATATCCATCGATAGCACGCACGAGTTGCAGGGCAGAGGCCGCAGCGGCATCTAGCTGCAATCGACTCATTGCGTCTACGTATTGGTCAACACATTCTTTGGCGGTCTGATCGTAAGTCTCACTTTCTTTTACATGAGGTCCATGTTCTGGAAGTGTGCCCCCGAAATAGCGGTTGGTCATGTTGCACACGCGATTGGTGCAGTTGCCAATAGTATTTGCCAAATCTGCGTTGTAGACGCTGACAAACTTTTCATGTGCAAAATCGGCGTCAGAGGTGCCAATCGGCCCCTGGGTGGCCAGGTAGTACCGTAGCGCATCGAGTCCAAATTCGTTCACGTAATCATCGAGTTTGGATAGATCAATGAAGTTGCCAAGTGTCTTGGACATCTTTTGGCCTTCATGGATCCAGAAACTATGGGCATATAATTGCTTGTAAATAGGACGATCCAGGGCGAGGAGTATGGCGGGCCAGATGACCGCATGGAACCATAGGATCTCTTTGCCGATCAGGTGAACATCTGCCGGCCAGTAGTGGTTGCAGTCATCGGCGTCGATCGTGGTGACGTAGTTGAATAGCGCATCGATCCAGACGTATATTGAGTGAGATTCATCGGTGGGCATGGGCACACCCCATGCCTCAGTTGTGCGACTGATGGCTACATCGTTTAAGCCCGCATTGATTCTTGCAAGTACCTCATTGCGTCGGGCTTTGGGTTGAATGAATTCCGGGTTTTCTTGGATGTACTCGACCAACTGGTCTTGATATTTGCTTAGGCGAAAGAAATAGTTATTTTCCTGTACCTTGGTAAGAGGTTGGCCGCTGACTGCCGATTTGTAATTTTGGTCGCGAGCATTTGTTTCCGTGATGTACTCTTCCTGCCCCTGGTCATACCAGCCTTCATATTCACCAAGGTAAATGTCATCACGGTCGATCAGTTGTTTGACGTATTGTTGCACGCGACTTTTATGACGTGGTTGTGTGGTACGAATAAAATCATTGTGAGTGAACTGGAATCTTTTAAACGTTGACTCAAATTCCCCAGAAATCTGGTCTACAAACTGCTGGGGCGTTAGACCCCTGTCGTGCGCCGCGTCGGAAACTTTCTTGCCGTGTTCATCCGTGCCGGTCAGGAAGAACACGTCCGCCCCCCTTTGGCGGTGATATCGAGCGATAATATCGGCCAACGTGGTCGTATAGACATGGCCAATGTGGGGTTGAGCGTTGACATAGTAAATAGGCGTTGTGATGTAGAACTTGTTTTTCGGTGTCATGGCCGTGAGATTGTAAGCGAAATGGCCTGATGCTTGGTGGTCTTTCTGGGCGACATGTCCTTTGGGCCGTAAAATGAGGACATGATTGGCCCCATGGATTTCTTGTACACGGCGGTTGCCATTATGGGCAGTCCGTTATGGTTGTATCGCTTGCTGCGTACGGGTAAGTGGCGTACAGATTGGCCGGGCCGATTTGGCCATTGCCAGATGGCACATGACGGCCGTGCTCATCACCGGACATTGTTGATACATGCGGTTAGTGTTGGCGAAGTCAATTCCATCCGCCTTCTAGTTGAAAAACTGAGGCAGCAGGTAGAGGACCTGCGTATTGTGGTTAGCGTGACCACAGATACCGGAACAGTTCGTGCGCATCAGCTATACGATATGGACTGCTCGGTGGTACGTTATCCCTTTGATTGGTCTTGTTGTATAGAGCGTTTTCTCGATGAGGTGCGGCCAGATGGCGTTGCCTTGGTTGAGAACGAAGTATGGCCCAACTTTATGCGCAGTTGTGTTCGACGATCAATTCCAGTGGGGGTGCTCAATGCACGGCTTACCGATCACAGCTTTCGTTGGTATCGACGCAGTGGTCCCATTGCGCGTGGCATGTACTCACGACTGACCAAGGTGGCGGCACAGACTGAGGCTGATGCGAGGCGTTTTTATGAACTGGGTACACCAGGGGGCGCTGTCTGCGTTTACGATACAATGAAATGGGACACGGCTGAGGTCGTCGATGAGGTTGCTGGTGTCGATGAATTGGCGACGGCGATGGGCATTGACCGGACTAGGCCTGTTGTAGTGCTTGGTTCGACGGGGGATTCGGAAGAAAAGTTGTTGTTAGAGGCGTTGGGGAGAAACTTGGATCTCCAGGTCCAACTTATTTTTGTGCCTCGTAAGCCTGAACGTTTTGATGAAGTGGCCAGGACCCTAGGGCCAAATGTCACTAGGCGATCCCGGCCGTCCGGTGCCTTACGGGGGATTCCCGACCATGGCCGAATATTTTTAATTGATACGATGGGTGAATTACGAAAAGCATACGCACTGGCTGATGTGGTTGTGGTTGGCCGTAGTTTCAATGGCTGGGGCGCTTCGGACCCGATTGAGCCAGTAGGACTGGGTTGCCCGGTCATTATTGGACCGGATCATCAGAATTTTTCTGATGTTGTGGCGGCTCTCGTGGCAGGTGGTGGTTTAGTTGTGGCCCAGACCGCCGATCAGGCAGCAGAGCATGTCAACTTGTTGTTAGCCAACCGCCAGCAGGCCAGTGATTTGGCGGATAAGGGCAGGCAGGTCATTCGCGCGAGGCAAGGCGCAACGGACCGCTACGCCCATTTGGTGTTAGGAATGATTGGTGTATAACGAGCGGTAATCATGTCAATCCAACTACGACAAGATGTTTTGTGCCAAGCACGCCGGGTGGTGATCAAACTGGGTACATTTCTGTTGACTCTTCCAGATTCTTCACAGGGTGAACTTGATCTTCCATTTCTGCGATCTGTTGCACGCCAGGTGTTGGGTCTTCGTGATAATGGTTTTGAAGTGACATTGGTTACGAGCGGTGCAATTGGTGCTGGTTGTGCTGAGTTGGGATTAGCCAAGCGACCGCGGGACGTTTCTGACCTGCAAGCGGTGGCGGCTGTTGGGCAGCGGCGACTGATGACGTATCTGCATGAGGCATTTGATAAGCTCGGATTGAAGGTTGCGCAGCTTTTGTTGACCCGTACGGATTTCGACGATCGTGTTCGGTTTCTCAACATTCGTAACTGCGTGACGCATCTTCACCGTCTTGGCTGTATTCCTGTGATTAATGAGAATGATACCGTGTCCGTTGACGAGCTACGGTTCGGCGATAATGATCAGCTTGCAGCCATGATGGCCAACGCGCTGCGTAGTGATGCGCTGATACTTCTATTTACCAAGGATGGTCTGCTTGACGAGCAGAACAAGCCGATTGACTTGGTCGATAACATCCAGTCAGCGATCAGTCTGGTTCGGGATGACAAGACTGAAATGGGCTCAGGTGGGATGGCGTCCAAGGTTGAAGCGGCCCGACTCGTCGCTGAAGCAGGTGAGATTGCAGTCATCGCCAATGGTCGCGAAAAGAATGTCTTAGCCCGGATATTTTCGGGCGAGCAGATCGGTACGGTTTTTCTTCCTGCAAAGCGCAGGCTTGATAGCCGTCAGAGATGGATCGGCATGACTAAAAGACCGGCAGGTACGGTCACCATTGATCATGGTGCAGCTAATGCACTGCAAAATAGCGGGAAGAGCTTGCTTGCGACCGGCATCTTGGCCACGACAGGGCAATTTGAACGTGGAGGTCTACTGCTAATTCGTAACGAAACCGGTCATGATTTGGCCCGTGGTCTGACCAATTACTCATCAGATGAACTGCAGCTCATTTCAGGCAAGCGATCTAACCAATTTGAAAAAATACTCGGGCGCAAAGCTTATGATGAAGTAATTCATCGCGATAATTTGGTGTTGTCGCGTGTAGATCGTGTGGGGGAGTAGGGACAGGGATGCCTTCAGTTTATGGTTCTTCTTGCAACAGCCTTTCCAGCGTAATATCTGCCGCTGATTGCTGGGTCTTCATGAGGTGCTGGAGGGTTTTCCAGCCGGATATGGCCTGCCAGTTTTTTCCAATCGTCAGGTTGTGTCCAAGAGCCAGTAGTTGGGAAATCTTAATCTGACCAGGTGGCTTGGCCAGTACGTAACCGGATTGACTCGTGCGATCCTTTTTAACTTGATGAATAAATCCTTGTCGTTCGAGTTGTTCACCAAGTAGCAATACGGACCTTATGGGCAGCTTCAAGTGGTCAGCCAGATCCTGCCCGCCGATTGGTTGGCCGCTGGCAAATGCCTGGCCAATCTTTGCCATCAGTGGTACCAGCCACAGCGGGTCCCCCACCACCATCGCTTCCCGCCTGGCTTGTTCTTCCATGGATATTTCGCCTTTGAGTGACTGGAGGGTATATGTCAACTCGAGGCCAAAAAGGATGATCAGCCACATCAACCACAACCACATTAGGAACAGTGGCAAAAGAGCAAGTGAGCCATAGATCGAGGTGATGGCGCCACGCGTGGCGAACGCGGAAAACAGTTCATGGCTGGCAACCAACAGGATTGCTGCCACAAAACTTCCAACTGCTGCTGCACGTCGGCTGACACGGGTATTGGGGAGCAGTATGTAGATCGCAAGAAAAACCAACCATGTTGTGATTAGCGGCAACATGAGTGTCAAGATACTAATCAGCCATGAGGTGGTGGTTCCTTGGGCTAGAAGATCAATCAGTCGTTGCTGGAGGAGTTGTCCAGCGGTCAGGGCAAATGGACCCAGTGTGATGACGGTGTAATACATCGGCAGGCGCAAGTAGATAGGTCGCACACGAGTGACACCGAAGATAAGGTTGAAACTGCGCTCGGTTGTCGTGAGCAGCGTTGTGGCGCCATAGAGGAAAACGAGCAGGCCAACTGCTCCAATCTTACGAAAATCGACTTTTTCTAAGGTGTCCATGTACCCTTGAAGGGTATTGGCCAGTCGGTGACGGTCCTCATGGAGGTTGGCGGTACTATCATACGATGTGGGGGGTAGCATCTTTTCGACAACCCAGTCACGGAACATGACACGGTGTTCGTCTAGTCCCTGATAGGATTCCAAGGCAACTAAAATCAAGACAATGGTAGGCAGAAGGCTGAAGAGAGTGTGGTAGGTTAGTGCCGCGGCCATCTGTGATGCGCGGTCTTGATAAAGCTGGCGGGCGCAGTAACGTACCAAATCGATGGAATAACGTAGCGAAAGTTGGACGCGGTTCAACTCCTGAATGGGTGTCGAAAGGAGCCGGCGCGCCGCATCGATCAGTTGGCGGTAACTGGTCATAAAGTCATTATCGGCGAGATTGGATGGCTACTGCGCCTCACGCCGGATCGTAACCGGATCCGCCCAGAGGATGGCACTGGGCCACGCGTCTGAGTCCCCGCCAGGCACCTCCCAGTGGGCCATGTTTTTTGATGGCTTCAATCATGTATTGGCTGCACGTAGGGAAATAGCGGCAGTGTCCACCTATGAGTTGCCCGAGCGTTGCGCGATAGAACAGGACCAAGAAAATGAGAAAGCAGGACGTTGCCATCACCAGTGGGCGTTGTCGCGTCGATGTTGTCGGGTGTACTAAGTTGGAATGATCAAAAGGGGTACGGGACGGCATGGAATCTTTTAAATCCTATTTTGAATCACGGTGTTTTCTGTACCGGTCCAACTGCTGGATTCCAGTGATCAACATATGCTGATATTCACTCAGCATGGCAGTTTCATGTGGATAGACGACAATAACGACATCATAGGCTTCCGGCCAGTCATGCTGACCGATCCTAAAGGCTTCACGTAGAAGTCGCTTGATTCGGTTGCGTTTGACCGCACCACCAACACGGCGAGAAACGCTCAAGCCTAGACGTGGATGGCCTAGATCATTGGGTTTGGCGCAGAGACAGATCGGGCCCAGTGGCTGGCGCAATTGTTCGGCATAAACTGCCTCGAATGCACGTTTACCGCTCAACCGATGGCTTCGGCGCAATCGATATTGCCGTATTAATGGGGGCATAAACGTAATCCGATCAATCGCTGGTTGTTTGTTGTTTGGCCAATAGTTGTGAACTATAGGCCGCAATTACATCCTGGCGGCGCAACATACCAATGACATTGTCAATGTTGTTGTCTTCGACCACGGGTAGCTCTCCGAACCGGCTTTCGGAGAATCGGTTTATAGCACTGGAAAGATCCGTTGATAACGTTAATGGGTCAACCGTCACGACTAGATCCTCTGCGACTGCCAATTCAGCAAGGTCGGCATCATAGAGCACACGACGGATATCATTAAGGCTGAACATCCCGCGATATTTGCCATGCATGTCGACGACAGGGAAACATCCTTGTTGTGTATCGGTCACGAGATGGGTCATTTCTTTCAGTGGCATATCAAGATTGACGGAAGTGAATATACGCCTGATTTGTGGCATGGCTTGGCGAACGGATAAGTCTTCCAAGATATCAACAATAAAGTCACCGCGGTGGGCCGGTGATGCCAGCCGATTGATTGTCTGTTGGGAGTAAAGTGTCCAGCGCCGGCTTACCAGATAGGATAGAGCACAGACCCACATCGATGGGAGCAACAGCTCGTAGCTCGCGGTCATCTCTGAAACCATGATAAGTGTGCTTACCGGTGTGTTTGCGGCTGCAGAAAAGAAACTGGCCATGCCCAAGATGGCAAAAATAACCACTTCGCGATGTTCAATGATGCCCAGTTTTGCAAAAACAAGGCCAACCACAGCGCCTAGCGCACCACCGATGACCATGCTAGGGCCGAATACCCCGCCGGACCCACCAGAGCCGATGGTCAGTGAAGTGGTCAATATTTTGCCTAGCCCTACGACAAGCAGGACGGAGATGGCCAGCTGGGCGTTACCGGGGTCGAGCACCTTTTGAAGGAAGCCGTAACCGAAAGAAAGCACACTGAGCACATCATGTGCGTTTACATTTCCATTTGAACTGGAAAAAGCGTAGTAAAGCGCGACCGCGACAAGACCTGTTGCAAATGCCCCGATGGCTGGTTTAATGGTATTTGGGATACCCAGTTGGCGGAATGAATGACTGGCTGTATCAAGGCATTTCACATAGACGAATGACATCAGCGCCATCATGACCGCTAATGCAGTTAATGGGAACAGCAACATCGGATTGTCGAAATCCAATCCGTCTGCAATGCTAAACAGTGGGTTAAATGCATGGGTGTCAAAAATAAGCAGCATTGCAATACTAAAGACACAGTAAGAAACGGCAGTTGCAATGAATGCCGGAATGAGAGCCTCAGCTTCAAATTCCGGATCCCGGTACAAGACCTCAATGGCGAAGATGGCGCCGGCCAGTGGGGCGTGAAAGATTGCCCCCACGCCCGCACCCAGCCCTGCAGCCAGCAGGATGCGGCGGTCGGTATCAGAAAGGCGAAGTTTGGTAGCCAACAGTGATCCGAATCCAGCACCAATTTGAGCGATAGGGCCTTCGCGTCCCCCAGAGCCACCCGTACCTAGCGTCACGGCGGCAGAGATCATTTTGATGATAGGGACGCGAGCCCGAATGATGCCACGTTTGTTGTGGTATGCGTCAATCGCGGCATCGGTGCCATGGCCTTCGGCTTCTGGGGCGAACCAATACACCAGGCTTCCACTGATCAGTCCACCAACTGTCGGTACAGCTATTAAAAGCCATGGGATCAGGTTTCCGTGAGTGCCAGAGAACCATGATGCCACGTCGCCTTCCCCGCCTTGGTCATAGCCTGCCAAGGTGGTCAGGCACAGATGCGATACGATCATGCAGAGGATGTGGAAGGCAACCGCACAAAGTCCGGCTACGGCACCGACTAGCGGTGCCAGCGTGAGGCTTTTTTCCGCAACGGGAACTCGAATATGCCGAAATAGTCTGCGTCTGAGATTCATGATCTACCAAAGCATACTGCGTTTGTATGTGTCACCACAGGCCAACGGAGCGTATCACGGCCAAACAGGGCAACTTGATCACTTGGCCGGGCCGCGTTACGGTATGCCATGCCCACATCAATTCCACCATCAGAAAATGTGCATCATTCCGCTGAATCAAGTGACGTTGGCGTCTCTGCCAATGATATGCAGGATCGGCTTTCACAGGTCGGCCAAGAAACTCAGCAATCCGAGTTCGTTCAGTCGATGCCGGACGGATATGTCAGTGGTCATCACAAGTACGTTGCGGTATTTGGTACGGTGATGAGTGGGTTGGGCAAGGGCATTTTCGCCAGTTCGCTCGCCAAACTCCTTAAAGATAAAGGTCTTCGCATTGCACCGATTAAGATGGAGGGCTATCTCAATATCGATGCAGGGACGCTCAATCCCTACCGTCACGGCGAGGTTTATGTCTTGGACGATGGCATGGAAACGGACATGGACCTGGGGACCTATGAGCGGATGCTTGATCAGGATCTCACCCGTGACAACTTCGTGACCTCGGGTCAACTTTACCGTTGTGTGCTCGACAAGGAGCGCCATGGTGAATATCTGGGTCGCGATGTACAAATGATCCCGCATGTTACCGGCGAGGTGAAATACCTGTTGCGCCGGCTAGCGATGAAGCAGGAAGCTGATGTGGTTTTTATCGAAGTTGGCGGTACGGCGGGAGACTATGAAAACGGATTTTTTATTGAGGCACTGCGCGAGCTTGCATATGAAGAGGGAGAGCACAGTGTCTGTTTTGTGGCTCTAACGTATATCATTGAACCACGGGCACTGGGGGAACAGAAGTCTAAGGCAGCGCAACTTGGTCTTCGAAAACTGATGGAAGCCGGGATTCATCCCCACCTAGTGGCCTGTCGGGCCCGGAATCCTGTGGTGGATCCTGTACGGCAAAAGATTGCCATGTTCGCCAATGTGCCAGTTGATCGTGTGTTTTCTATGCACGATCGCAAATCCATTTACACGATTTCTGAGGCCATGCGTGAAGCTTCGCTGGATCGTCAGGTGCTTGGCGTGTTGGGTATCCATGATCGGGTTGATCAGGTACATGAAGATCGAGCAAGATCCGAATGGATGAGTTTTCTCACCAAATTAACCAACACACGCCAATATCAGGTTCGGCTTGGTATTACTGGCAAGTACACAGCTTTGCGTGATGCATATGCTTCCATTGAAAAAGCACTCGAACATGCAGCGGCCCATCTTTCGGTCGATCTTGATACCCACTGGATTGATACAACGCAGCTAGGAGCAGATGCGGTTGTGTCGCACCTGGAGAATCTCAATGCAGTGATTGTGCCTGGCGGATTCGGTGTGCGGGGCACCGAGGGCAAGATTGCATGTGTTGAGTATTGCCGACGGCACAAGGTCCCATTCCTGGGAATCTGCATGGGCTTTCAGATGGCGGTAGTGGAATTTGCTCGTCATGTGTGCGGAATTGATGGGGCTGCCAGTACGGAGTTTTCTCCTCAAGCCGCCCAGGCGGTGATTGATATTCTGCCCGAGCAGAAGAAGATCGAGGGGCTCGGCGGAAACATGCGCTTGGGGGGTAAGGATGTTCTGGTAAGTCCAGGGACACTGGCGGCATTCCTTTTTGGCGACGAAGGCCAAGGTGCAAAGGGTCGGGTAGCCAGAGATTTGGCCTCTGCCACGGGGCGGACAGGAGGTGGTGATAATCCGGGGGCTTCGTTCAGCGTGCGTCGGCGGTTTAGGCACCGTTATGAAGTAGACCCGAACTTCCTGGAGCAATTAGAGAATCATGGAATGGTCTTTTCAGGCCGCCATCCTAAACACCCCATTATGCAGATCTTAGAGTTTCCAGTTGCCCAGCACCCCTACTTTATCGGGGCTCAATTCCATCCAGAACTAACAAGCCGCCCCACTCATCCTGCGCCCATATTTATGGGTCTTATGGCTGCAGCAATCCGGCACGCATATCCACACACGCCTGTTGATCAGATCAGTACCCGCTGGCTTGCCATGCCGTCATCAACCGTATCCGTTTAGGTTTTACGGTCTTTATGTTTATTTGGCAAAGGCGACGGGGGAAGTTGGCCGATAGTTATAGTTGATTCTTGTAATGCATGAGGGAGGTTTATGCTGTGAAGTGGTGGGTATCGGGTGTTGCTATCTGCTGTGTGGCGGTTGTCTCGGCGGCTGCAGATCAGATCCAACTGACGACGGGCGAGACCCTTCACGGTACGATCGTCAAGCAATCTAAAGAGCACGTGATATTAAACCATTCAGTGCTTGGACCGCTCAATATCGCCTCTGAATATATCGCTTCAGTTGCCGTTGCGCAGGAGGTTCAGTTGGAAGGAGGATCTGAAGCCACAGGAAAGTTGGCCAAGAAACCTAATACTGGGGTGCCACAAAAGTCTGGCAGTGATCCCGGGGCACTTCCAGGACTGTTTGATATGGAAATGTTTGAGAATTGGGATGTTCGGTTGTTGATGGGGCTTACTGGTTCGGACGGCAATTCACAGACTGCCAACATTCGGATTGGCTTGGAAGCTGATCGTAAAGATAAAGATAATCGCGCCAGATTCAAATCGACCTACAACTACGCTACCAGTGAGGGCGATACGACACGAAATCAATTCAATGCCGAAACGACCATAGATTGGCTCATGCCCAACTCACCGTGGTTCAGCTTTGTTCAAGGCGTGTACGACTTCGACGAATTCAAAACGTGGGACCATCGTGTTAGCGGATTTGCGGGTTTTGGTTACGAAGTGATTATGAGCCCGGAGGTGGAATTAATTACCCGGACCGGTGGTGGCGTGACCAAGGAGTTTGGTGGCGCCGATGATATACGCCCCGAA